>NZ_JAAQWS010000014.1:0-197026 GCF_012985645.1 Pseudomonas sp. WS 5410
TCTGGGCTTCGATGAACTGAAGCAACTCGCTGTCGAATTCTGCGTAACTCTTTGTTTACCAAGGAGTTTTCCGTTTCGACTGCGCCGGAAGTGGGGCGAATTATAGACTTCCAGAATCTGCCGTCAAGCGTTAATTACGCTTTTGTTGCAGAAGGTGCCTTTTTAGCAATAAGGCGGGGAATTCGACGCATCACCGGTGGAATCCGCAGGACCAAAAGCAGCCCCCCTATAGAAGCATAGATAGCCCACTCCTTCAGGTCGGCACGCACGATCCACAGCATATGCAACAAACCAAGCCCCAGAATCACATACACGAGGCGATGCAACTTCTTCCAACGGGTACCCAATCGACGCTGGCTATAGCGATTGGATGTCACCGCCAACGCCAGCAAACACAGGAACGCCAACGCTCCCACAATAATGTAAGGGCGTTTGCGCAGCTCGACGCCCAACTGCGACCAATCCAACCCAAGGATAAATACACAATAAGCCGCAAGGTGCAGCACCACATAAGCAAAACACCACAACCCCAACTGCCGGCGCACAGCGATCCACCCCGCCCAACCGCTCAACTTTTGCAGAGGCGTCATCGCAAGCGTGACCAGCAGCAAGATCAGCGTTCCCAGCCCCAGCCGATCAACCAGCACTTTGCCGGGATCAGGCCCCAAGGTAAGACTCCAGGCCTCATACAACCAGTACAACGGCCACACTGCCGCAGCTATAAAGACGCCAAGGCGCCAGAGGGGGTAGCGCATCAGTAGTTCTTCCGCAGATCAAGACCCGTATAAAGAGAAGCGACCTCATCCGAGTAGCCATTGAACATCTGCGTCTCGCGCACATTCGGGCTGAACAAGCCGCTAGGCAGACGGCGCTCCCGCGCCTGGGTCCAGCGAGGATGATCGACCGTGGGGTTCACATTTGCATAAAACCCATACTCATCCGCCGCAATGCTCTGCCAGGTGGTTTTCGGCTGCTCACTCACCAGACTGATCCGCACGATGGACTTCACACTCTTGAAGCCATACTTCCAAGGCACCACCAGCCGCAGCGGCGCGCCATTCTGGTTGGGCAGTTCACGGCCATACATGCCCACCGCAAGGATTGCCAAAGGGTTCATCGCTTCATCCAGACGTAACCCTTCTATATAAGGCCAGTCGATCAGGCCGAAACTCGAACGCTGGCCCGGCATGCTCTTGGGGTCCTGCAGAGTTTCAAAGCGGATGTACTTGGCCTTGGAACTGGGTTCGACCTGTTTAAGCAAAGCCGATATAGGGAAGCCGATCCAGGGAATGACCATCGACCACGCCTCGACACAGCGTAGACGGTAGATTCGCTCCTCCAACTGATACGGTTTCATGAAGTCCTCCAAGGCATAACGCCCAGGCTTGGCGACCTCACCATCAATCACGACGCTCCACGGCTCCGTCTTGAGGGAACCAGCATTCGCCGCCGGGTCGCCCTTGTCGGTACCGAACTCATAGAAGTTGTTGTAGTGGGTCGCATCTTTGAACGGGGTGATGGCTTCGTCTTTGACCGTCACCGCCTGCCATTGGGTGCCTGGCAGCTTCTCGGCAAACCAGCCGGGAGCCTTGCCCGGCTCGACATCGGCATAACGCGCGGTATCAGCTGCACTCGCCCAACGCGGCAGGCTGCTGGCAGCAATACCGGCAAGCGCACCACCGAGCAAACTGCGGCGGGAGAAATAGAGGGATTCCGGGGTGACATCCGATTCGTGACAATCGGACGCTTTAGGCAACTTGATTAACATGGCAACTCCGCAGCATTGGAGAACTGATGCACCAATAGACTGCGGAGTATGGGGGAAATTACATTAAGGCAATGTTTTGTCCCGGCGCAGATGCAACAGGTACTGAACCGGACCCGAAGCCGCATACACCAGGAACGCCAGCAACAGAATCCGCGGCGGATCGCTGAAGACCACTGCGAAAACCAGCACCACCACCAGAATCGCCACGAAAGGCACCCGCCCCTTCAGGTCGAACTCCTTGAAGCTGTTGTACTTGATATTGCTGACCATCAGCATGCCGGCCGCCGCAACCATCAAGGCCACCAGGAACGACATCTTCGACCCCTGGATACCGTAGTCACTGAACGCCCAGACAATACCCGCCACCACACCTGCCGCAGCAGGACTGGCAAGCCCAATGAAGTAACGCTTGTCGGCAGTCCCCACCTGGGTATTGAAACGCGCCAGGCGCAGTGCAGCACCAGCCACGTAGATGAAGGCAACCATCCAGCCAACCTTGCCCATATCACCCAGGGCCCAGGCAAACGCCAACAGCGCAGGCGCGACACCAAAGGCAACCATGTCCGACAGCGAGTCGTATTCGGCACCGAAGGCACTTTGCGTATTGGTCATGCGCGCTACGCGGCCATCCAGGCCGTCAAGGACCATGGCCACAAAGATCGCAATGGCAGCAAAACCGAAGTATTTGCTGGCACTCGCCGCATCCCCTGCCGCCAGCGCACTCTGGGCACTCATGGAATTGATGATGGAGTAGAAACCGGCAAACAGGTTCGCCGTGGTGAACAGGTTGGGCAGAAGATAGATGCCACGATGCCGGACCTTGCGGCCTTCCGCGTCACGCCCTTCTTCGACATGCTCATCGATCGGTAGCAGGCTTTCGGCGTCAGAGGCCTGGTTTGGCTCTTCGGGACGTTCGCTCATGGACTTTACCTTGCAACGGTGTGAAAAAATTCGACAGACACTTGCGGCGAGTGTTCGCCCGCAAACGATGCAGCTTTATACCAGAACCGGCCCGCAAACGAAAAAACGCGGCCTAGGCCGCGTTTTCCCTTGATGCATCCGACTTAGTTTTTGGCTTTGTCGACGATCTTGTTGGCACCGATCCACGGCATCATGGAGCGCAGTTGCTCGCCGATGACTTCGATACCGTGAGCAGCGTTGTTACGACGCTTGGCGGTCATCGAAGGGTAGCCGGTTGCACCTTCGCTGATGAACATTTTGGCGTACTCGCCGTCCTGAATACGTTTCAGGGCGTTGCGCATGGCCTGACGGGATTCGGCGTTGATCACTTCCGGACCTGTCACGTACTCGCCGTACTCAGCGTTGTTGGAGATCGAGTAGTTCATGTTGGCGATACCGCCTTCGTACATGAGGTCAACGATCAGCTTCAGTTCGTGCAGGCACTCGAAGTAGGCCATTTCTGGCGCGTAGCCAGCTTCAACCAAGGTTTCGAAACCGGCTTTTACCAGCTCAACGGTACCGCCACACAGAACGGCTTGCTCGCCGAACAGGTCGGTTTCGGTCTCGTCCTTGAAGGTGGTTTCGATGATGCCGGTACGACCGCCACCGACGCCAGCAGCGTAGGACAGTGCAACGTTCTTGGCGTTGCCCGAAGCGTCCTGGTAGATCGCGATCAGGTCAGGGATACCACCGCCTTTGACGAACTCGGAACGCACGGTGTGGCCCGGTGCTTTCGGCGCGATCATGATCACGTCGAGGTCAGCACGCGGCACGACCTGGTTGTAGTGGATCGCGAAGCCGTGGGAGAAGGCCAGGGTGGCGCCTTTCTTGATGTTCGGCTCGATTTCGTTCTTGTACAGCGAGGACTGGAACTCGTCCGGGGTCAGGATCATGACCAGGTCGGCAGCCGCAACAGCAGAAGCCACGTCAGTGACTTTCAGGCCGTGGGCTTCAGCCTTGGCAACGGTAGCCGAGCCTTTACGCAGGCCGACAGTGACGTCGACGCCGGAGTCTTTCAGGTTGCACGCCTGGGCGTGGCCCTGGGAGCCGTAACCGATGATGGCGACTTTCTTGCCCTGGATGATCGACAGGTCACAATCTTTATCGTAATAAACTTTCATGAGGTTCCTCTATATATCCAGGCCGTAAGGCCATTCGCTAATTTGGGTTAGATGCTGAGTACTTTGTCGCCACGGGCAATCCCGGTGACGCCACTGCGTACGGTTTCCAGAATCGAGGCCGTCCCGATCGACTGGATGAAGCTGTCCAGCTTGTCGCTGGTACCGGTCAGTTGAACGGTATAAACGCTGGCGCTCACATCGACGATCTGCCCACGATAAATATCGGTAGTCCGCTTGATCTCGGCACGTTGGGCGCCCGTGGCCTTGACCTTAACCAGCATCAGCTCGCGCTCGATGTGGGCACTTTCCGACAAATCGACCAGCTTGACCACTTCGATCAGCTTGTTGAGGTTCTTGGTGATCTGCTCGATCACTTCATCATGGCCCACAGTGGTCAACGTCAGACGCGACAGGGTCGGGTCTTCGGTCGGGGCCACCGTCAGGCTTTCGATGTTGTAGTTGCGCTGCGAAAACAGGCCGACCACACGAGACAGAGCGCCCGGTTCGTTCTCCAGAAGCAGGGAGATAATGTGCCGCATGATTAGGTCCGCTCCGTCTTGTTCAGCCACATGTCGCGCATAGAGCCGTCTTTGATCTGCATCGGGTAGACGTGCTCGCTGGTGTCGACCTGGATGTCGATAAACACCAGACGATCCTTCATGGCGAACGCCTCTTCCATCTTCGGCTTGAGATCCTTCAAATCGGTGATGCGCATGCCGACATGGCCATAGGCTTCAACCAACTTGACGAAATCTGGCAGCGATTCCATGTAGGAATGGGAGTGGCGACTGTTGTAGCTCATGTCCTGCCATTGGCGAACCATGCCCAACACACCGTTGTTCAGGCAGACGATCTTCACCGGCAAGCCATATTGCAGGCAGGTCGACAGCTCCTGGATGTTCATCTGGATGCTGCCTTCACCGGTGACGCAGGCCACGTCAGTGTCCGGGAAGCTCAGCTTCACACCCATGGCCGCCGGGAAACCGAAGCCCATCGTGCCCAGGCCACCGGAGTTGATCCAGCGGTTAGGCTTGTCGAACTTGTAGTACTGCGCGGCAAACATCTGGTGCTGACCCACGTCCGAGGTCACAAAGGCGTCGCCCTTGGTCACTTCACATAGGGTTTCGATCACGGTCTGTGGCTTGATGATGCTGCCGTCGCCCTTGTCGTAAGGGAACAGGCCGCGATCACCGCGCCATTCGTCGATCTGCTTCCACCAGCTGGCGACCGACTCCTTGTTCGGAGTTTCGCCAATGTCCTTGAGCGCGGCGACCATTTCGGTCAATACGCTCTCCACAGGACCGACAATCGGCACGTCGGCCTTGATGGTCTTGGAGATGGACGCCGGGTCGATGTCGATGTGGATGATCTTGGCATTCGGGCAGAACTTGCTCGCGCCATTGATCACCCGGTCATCGAACCGTGCACCCACGGCCAGGATCACATCAGCGTGGTGCATAGTCAGGTTGGCCGTGTAGCTGCCGTGCATGCCGAGCATGCCGACGAACTGACGATCCGAACCCGGGAAGGCGCCGAGGCCCATCAAGGTGTTGGTCACCGGCAGGTTGAGCATCTTGGCCAGTTCGGTCAAAGGTGCGGAACCACCGCCCAGGATCACGCCGCCACCCGAGTACAGCACTGGACGCTTGGCCGCCAGGAGCATTTCTGCCGCCTTGCGGATTTGCCCCGAGTGCCCACGAACGGCCGGGCTGTAGGAACGCAGCTTGGCTTTCTTCGGGAAAACGTATTCGAATTTTTCCGCCGGGTTGGTCATGTCTTTCGGGATATCGACCACCACAGGACCCGGGCGACCGGATTGCGCGAGGTAGAAGGCCTTTTTCATGATTTCCGGGATTTCCGAGGCGTGCTTGATCATGAAACTGTGTTTCACGATCGGCCGGGAAATACCGATCATGTCGGTTTCCTGGAATGCATCAGTGCCCACCATGGTGCTCGCCACCTGGCCGGAAATGATCACCATCGGAATAGAGTCCATATACGCAGTCGCGATGCCAGTAATGGCATTGGTTGCGCCTGGGCCGGACGTTACCAGTACCACGCCGGCTTTGCCGGTGGCACGGGCATAACCGTCAGCCATATGGGTCGCGGCCTGCTCATGGCGAACCAGTATGTGGTTGACAGCCGGTTCCTTGAACAGTGCGTCGTAGACATGCAGCAGAGCACCACCTGGGTACCCGTAGATATAGTCGACGCCTTCGTCACGCAAAAAGCGGACGAGCATCTCACCGCCAGATAAAAGCTCCACGTTGTTCACCTCTAAAACGCCAGAATACCGTCCGTTGAAAACCGACGGGTCTTAATAGGTTTACTTCTCAACAGAGCATGAGCGACGGTGGTCGCCGACTACGTCAGCACTGACTGAGCAAGTATTGGGATCGTCCCAAGTGTTGCGGGCTTTTCCCACCCAGCGCGAGGTAACGCGTTGCGGGTGTAACAGGTCGGCGCGGATGTGCGCCTCATGATCTGCTGAGCGGGCCTGCTTCTGGCAGTCCCGATACAGCGGACTTTGGATTCTTCTGTTTCAGCCCCTTCAAGTCAAGCAATAATTGCGCTTTTTTCCAACTAAGCGCATGTGAACGTAGAAGAAAGGGCTTTGAGGAGGGATAAAACTCGCCTGAATGTCGTCAAGCGGTAGAAATGTGCGCAAGACTGCCGGAAAACCCGGCAGTCAGGCAATTAACGAGCGCCGACGATCAGTTGGTCGAACTTTTTCAGCGCCGACCGTAGGCCGAGGCTCTCTTGAAGACGATCGGCGTAGACCATCTCGGCCATCTCCAGAATGCCCGAGGCATTGGGCAACGGCAGGTCCTGCTCGAGGATCTGTTTCATGCGACCCAGGAAGATCCACTGCAACCACTGATGAAAATCCAGGGTATCAACCGAAAACGGCTCGACGCTGCTCAGCGCCTCGGCACTGGGGGACACTTCATCCCACCAGCCCGCCAGGCGCAATTCGCGCTCAATCAGCAATAACTGCTCGGCAATTGCCGGAAAACGAGGATCCATCAGAGACTGACCTTGGCCTTCTGCCGAGCCTGGGCAGCACCGGCAGCATCACCTTGCGCAGCGCGCGCGTCGCCAATCAGGGCCCACAGACTGGCCTGCAGGTCAGGACGACCGTTAGCCATGGTCAGGCCACGACGGGCGAACTGTTCGGCTTGTGGCGCATCCCCCTGGGCCATGCGCACTTGCGCCAGGCGGTAGAGCACCTGCGGTTCACGTGGCGCAACACGCTGGGCGCGCTCGAGGCTGGAGGATGCACCGTTCAAGTCGCCACCGGCCTGCTGTTGCTGCGCAGTGGTGAGCAAGGCCAGGACCGGACCGTCCAACTGCTCGTCGGCGGACAGGCCGCCGGCGTTGGCCGAAGGAATCCCGCTCGGGGTCGAGGGCATGTTGTAGGTGCCCTGGTTGATCGGCGCGGTATCAATCGGCGCGGAGTTCGACGGCCCAGGTGTGATCGGGCCCGGTGTCCATGGCGCCGAGCTGATCGGCGCAGACGTAGTAGCGCCGCCCCCCGGAACCATTACCACCACTCCGGAATCCTGGGGTACAGCCTGGGTTGTGGCAGGGTTTGGACGCGTGGTCACGGTCTGGCGGAAGCCGCCGTTGGCCGAGATCCGGTCATTGTTGGACACGGCCGTGCCGGAATCCACCACCGGGATGGACCCGCGCTGCACGCTGGAGCAACCACTGAGCAAAGCTAACGTTGTAATAGCCGGAATCAACCACTTGTTCACTTGAAATCCTCTTTGCTTAATTCATCCAGCCCTTGACCCAATCCATCACCGAATCGGCATCCGTGGGCACACCTGTGCCACATGGAGCGCCGGCTGGCGGTTCACTGCCGCGAATATACGGCATCTGCACCGCGCCCGGACAGTTGGCATCGGAGCCCTGCCCGGTATGGGGGTCGATCCAGGCCTGCACGATGTTGTCGGGTTGCGGCATGTTCAGTGGCAGCGGGTCGGCCTTGCGCATAAAACTGGTCCAGACCTGCAAGGCGCCGGTCGCCCCCGTGAAGGGTGTCTTGCCATTGTCATCGCGCCCCAGCCACACCACCGCGAGCAGGTCCTGGCTGAAACCGGCGAACCAACTGTCCCGGGAATCGTTACTGGTGCCGGTCTTGCCGGCCAGCGTCAGGTTGCCCGGCAGTGAGCTGTACACCGAGCGCCCGGTCCCTTCGCGCATGACCCGCTGCATGGCGTTCTGGATCAGGTAGATGGAGGCCGGATCAAAGCGCTGCTCGATCTGGAACGGGTAGCGCTTGAGCGGCTCGCCTTCCGCCGTGAGCACACTGCGGATCCCGCGCATCGGTGTATTGAAACCACCGTTGGCCAGGGTCTGGTACATGGTCGCCACTTCCATCGGGCTCAAGCCCCCCGCCCCCAGCAACATCGAAGGGAACGCCGGGAACTCGCGACTCACGCCCAGGCGCGCCAAGGTCTTGAGGACGTTCGGCACCCCCAGCTCCAGGCCCAGCCGCGCCGTGGACAGGTTGTAGGAATGTGCCAGGCCCTGGTACAGGAACACCGTACCGTGGGAGCGACGGTCATAGTTCTGCGGCTTCCACACCTGGCCATCGGCGCCCTTGACCGAAAACGCTTCGTCGGACAACCAACTGGTCAGGGTGTACTTGCTCGGTTTTTCCAGCGCCGTGAGGTACACCGCCGGCTTGATCAGCGAGCCAATCGGCCGTACGGCATCCAGGGCACGGTTGAAGCCGGCAAAACTGGCCTGGCGGCTGCCGATCATGGCCTGGACTTCACCGGTTTCCGGATTGGTCACCACCATGGCCGCCTCAACCTCATCCGACCCCTTGCGTCCGGCCAGGCGCTTGAAGGTATCGCTGACCGAAGCTTCGGCCTTCATCTGCAGGATCGGATCGAAACTGGTGAAGATCCGCAGGCCTTCTTCGGTCAAGTCCTCGTCGCGATAGTCTTCGCGCAACTGGCGCTTGACCAGGTCGATAAAGCCGGGGAATGAACTGTCGGCCAACTTGCCACGGGTAGTGACACCCAGGGGCATCTTCTTCGCGGCGGCGACCTGTTCTGCGGTGGCCACGCCCTGCTGTTCCAGCACGTCGAGGACCAGGTTACGACGCTCCAGAGCCCGCTCCGGGTTGCGGCGCGGGTTGTAATAGGACGGCCCCTTGACCATGCCCACCAGCAACGCCACCTGATGCAGCTTGAGCTCGGACAATGGCTGGCCGAAGAAGAACTGACTGGCCAGGCCGAAACCATGCACGGCGCGCTGGCCATCCTGGCCGACGAACACCTCGTTGAGGTAGGCCTCCAGGATCTCCTGCTTGCTGTAATGCAGCTCCAGCAACATCGCCATCATGGCTTCAGTGAGTTTACGGGTCAGGCTGCGCTCACTGGTCAGGTAGAAATTCTTGACCAATTGTTGCGTCAGCGTACTGCCACCCTGGGTCATGCGGCCACCCGAGGTGTTGACCCAGATGGCGCGGGCGATGGACTTGGGCGATACGCCCCAGTGGCTGTAGAAATCCCGGTCTTCAACCGCGACCAGGGTTTCCAACAGATACGGCGGGACCTGATCAATCTTGATCAGGATGCGATCTTCAAGGTTCTTCGGGTAAATCCCGCCGATCAGCAATGGCTCAAGGCGCACCACCGGCAGCTTGCCGCCGTTGAGTGCGGAAAGCTCGGCCACGTAATCCCCGGAGAAACGCACACGCACCGGCTGGGCCTTTTCCAGGCCTTCATAGAACTGGAAGCCCCGGGTGTTCAAGTCCACGGTATTGCCGCTGACCGCCGCCGCCCCCGGACCGTTGGCCACGGCTTCGCGCCGGTAGCCCAGCGCATCGAGTTCGGTGAGAAAGTCTTCCTTGCTCAGCTTCTGGCCGGTAAACAGCTCCAGCGGGCGAGCGTAGACCTTCGCCGGGATGGTCCAGCGCTTGCCAGAGAACTTCTCCTGGACCACGGCATCGAGGTACACCGCGACGCCTGCGAGTGCCACCAGGCCAACCAGGCCGAGCTTGATCGCCCAGCCCAGCCAGGGGCGCAGGCTGCGGGGAGGAGGTTTTTTACGGGAACGGGGAGATCGGGTACGAGTCATGGCGGCGGATTATACGCATTTTATTGATGATCAACATGAACCGGACGGCGGTTTGCATGACCGACTTGAGCGGCCATAATGCGCTCCATTATTTTCCCAGACTCCGAAGGATCGCCCGTGAGCCAGCCCCTGATTGCCGCCCTGCAAAACCCGGCCCTGTTTCCTCATCCGGTCGAAGCGTTTCAAGTCATCGAAACCCATATTTCCTGGGTTCTGCTCACTGGCCCCTACGCCTACAAGATCAAGAAACCGGTGAACTTCGGCTTCCTCGACTTTACCCAGTTGGACGCCCGCTCCCACTTCTGCAACGAGGAACTGCGCCTCAACCAGCGCCTGACACAAGATTTGTATCTTGAAGTGTTACCGATCACCGGCAGCGTTGAAGCCCCGCAACTGGGCGGCGAAGGTCCGGCCATCGAATATGTGCTGAAAATGCGCCAGTTCCCGCAAAGCCAACTGCTGAGCACCTTGCAGGCCAATGGCGAGCTGACCAGCAGCCACATCGACGAAATGGCCAGCCAGATTGCGCAGTTCCACTTGAACGCGCCCAAGGTTCCCGCGGCGCACCCGGCCGGCACGCCGGACGAGGTGATGGCACCTGTACAGCAGAACTTCGAGCAGATCCGCCCGTTCCTCAGCGACAAGGCCGACCTGGCCCAACTGCAAGCACTGCAAGCCTGGGCCCAGAGCAGCTTCGAACGCCTCAAGCCACTGCTGGAGCAACGCAAGCTCAATGGCTTTATCCGCGAGTGCCACGGCGACATTCACCTGGGCAACGCAACGATGATCGACGATCACGTGGTGATCTTCGACTGCATCGAGTTCAACGAGCCGTTCCGCTTCACCGACGTGTGTGCCGACACTGGCTTCCTGGCCATGGACCTGGAAGACCGTGGCCTCAAGTCCCTGGCCCGACGTTTTATCAGCCAGTACCTGGAACTGACTGGCGATTACCAGAGCCTCGAACTGCTGAACTTCTATAAGGCCTACCGTGCCCTGGTGCGGGCCAAGGTCGCCCTGTTCAGCATGCCGTCCGAAGCAACGCCTGTAGAGCGTGCGACCACCCTGCGCCAATACCGTAACTACGCCAACCTGGCCGAAAGCTACAGCACCATCCCTTCACGCTTCCTGGCAATTACCCACGGTGTGTCGGCCACCGGCAAAAGCCATGTGGCAATGCGCCTGGTCGACGCGCTCGGTGCCATACGCCTGCGCTCCGATGTAGAACGCAAGCGCCTGTTTGGCGAGCAGCAAGTGGAGAACACCCCACAAGCCGGGATCTATGCCTCGGATGCCAGCGCAGCGACCTACGCCCGCCTGCATACCCTCGCCGAAACCGTGCTGCGCGCGGGCTTCCCGGTGGTCCTGGACGCCACCTACCTCAAGCGTGAACAACGCGACGCCGCCGCCAAAGTCGCAGAGGCCACTGGCGCGCCCTTCCTGATCCTCGATTGCAATGCACCACAGGCAGTGATCGCCAACTGGCTGGCGAAACGTCAGGCAGATAAAAATGATCCTTCTGACGCCACCCTGGAGGTCATTGAGCAGCAGCAAGCCAGCCGCGATCCTCTGAGCGCCGAGGAACTGCTGCTGAGCAAGCGGGTCGAGACCAATGAAAGCGGGACGCTGGACGCGTTGGTTGCCCATGTTCGTCAACACCTGCCAGGGCTGTAAGAAATATTTCCTGGCTGTGAAGCAGTTAACAGCTCACAGCCAGCAATAGTGGCACTATAATGGCGCCATAAATCCAACAGGAGATGCCGCCATGGGCCAGCCGAAGTTGCTTGATACCCCGCTCTACGCGCTGCTGCATAAAGATGACATCCATGGCTTCAATCAGGAACGCCCCAAGGATGGCCCCATTGATATGCGTGGCGGGGACTTCCGCGGGCTCGACCTGCGCCACCTGGATGCCGAGGGCGTGGATTTTACCGACGCCTATTTCCGTTCGGCCGATTTGCGTGGCCTGGACCTGCGCGCTTGCGCGCTGGAAGGCGCCAGCCTGGCCCATGCGCAGATTTCGGGCACTTACTTCCCGCCTGAGCTGAGCGCTGACGAGATCCTGATGTCGGTCAATTTCGGCACTCGCCTGCGTTACCGCACCCGCTGACAACACGCCCTTATCCCCAGCTACGCGCAACGCGGGCTGGGGGCTTGCGCCACTCGCCGTCAATAATCCAGCGCCAGCCTTAGAAGCGTTTACATCGTTTCTGAGCAAAGAACTACGCTTTTCCTACTGAGCGCTACACTCCTTTCAGGCTTGCCTGGTCACGATACCCACCGAACCATTCGGCCGTCGCAAGGAGGCTTAATGAACGATGAGCTGCAACACCTGAAAAACCTTGGCAAGACCTCTGCGCAATGGCTGCATGCGGTGGGCATCCATAGCGCTTCAGACCTGCGTCGCCTGGGCGCCGTGGACGCCTATCGCGCGGTACGCAGTCGTGGCTTTCGGGCGTCCAAAGTCCTGCTGTATGCCATCGAAGGCGCATTGATGGATGTGCATTGGAACGATATTCCAACTGAGCGCAAGGAAGCCTTGAATCGCCAATTGGAAGTTTTGTCGGTACGCAACAAGAACTGAAACAGTCCAGAACCCAGGGTTTACGGGAATTTCAAACATGCGTTTGAGGAAAGGCGCCCTGGGCGTAAAAACAAATGTTGACTCTCAAATGAGAATCGTTATGATTATCACAACTGGTCGCGAGATCAGCCGATAACTGAAAGACCCTTGGTTCGGACTCTCAGTTTATCTCCTCATCAGGCTAATCACGGTTATTTGACCCGGCTCTTGCCGGGTCTTTTTTTGCCCGGGTTTTATGAACCCGGCACATCGCTGCAGCCACGACGAACCTCAGCGGGCAATGACCAATGGATGACCTAGTTCAGGATGGGGCTGCACCAGAACATCCAGGCCAAACACGGCCTTGAGCAATTCCGGGCGCAATACCTGCGCCGGCGTACCCTGGGCATGGGGGCGGCCGTTTTCCAGCAGCAGAATGCGGTCACAGTAGCGCGCCGCCAGGTTCAGGTCGTGGAGGATCACCAGCACAGCCGCGCCACGATCAGCAAAGCTGCGGATCGCCTGTAAGGTGGTGTGCTGGTGCAGCGGGTCGAGCATCGACGTCGGTTCGTCCAGCAATAATGTCTGCCCCGCCTCGCCCGGCCAGAGCTGCGCCAGCACTCGCGCCAGGTGCACACGCTGGCGCTCGCCGCCAGACAAGGCCAGGTAACTGCGCCCGCTCAAGTGGCTCACGTCAGCGGCCTGCAAGGCGGCGTCGATGATTTCAGCGTCGCGCGCCCGACCGGTCTGATGGGGCAGTCGTCCCATGCCCACCACTTCCTCGACGCGAAACGCGAAATCCAGGGTCGACACCTGGGGCAGCACCGCCAGCCGCTGGGCCCGTTGCGCCCCCTGCCAATCCTTGAGTTCGCGGTCATCCAGCCAGACCTGGCCTTCATCCGCCTGCAACTGCGCGCACAACGCGCCCAGCAACGTACTTTTGCCGGCGCCATTGGGGCCGAGCACACCCAGGACTTCACTGGGCTTCAGGTCCAGGGTCACGTCGGTCAATACGGTTTTGCGACCACGGCGGATCTGCAGGTTTTCCACTCGCAGCATCAGGCGCGCCCTCGCAACAGCAGGTAAAGAAAAAACGGCGCGCCAATAAAGGCGGTAACAATGCCAATGGGCAACTCAGCGGGCGCCAGGGCCAGGCGGGCCACCAGGTCGGCGAATAACAACAGGCTCGCCCCCGCCAGCACCGAGGCCGGCAGCAGCACGCGATGATCCGGCCCCGCCAGCAGGCGCACCAGATGCGGCACCACCAGCCCGACAAAACCGATCAGTCCGGCAGCGGCGACTGCTGCGCCAACCCCCAGGGCCGTGCAAAACACCAGCTCACGTTTGAGCCCCTCGACATTGATCCCCAGATGACTGGCTTCCGACTCCCCGAGGAGCAAGGCATTGAGCGCCTTGGCCCGGCGCGGCAGCCATAGCGCCACCCCGGCACTGACCAGCAGCAACGGCCACAGCCGCGAGTAACTGGCGCCATTGAGGCTGCCGAGGTTCCAGAACGTCAGGGTGCGCAAGGTGGCGTCATCCGCCAGGTAAGTGAACAGGCCCACCGCCGAGGCCGCCAGGGCGGTCAGGGCGATACCGGCCAACAACATGGTTGCGACATTGGTCTGGCCATCACGCCGCCCCAGGCGATAGACCAGCGCCGTCACACCCAATCCACCGAGGAATGCACACAGCGACAGCAGATACGGCCCCACCGCATCCGGCAGGCCACCAAAGGCCGCGCCACCAACGATAGCCACCGCCGCCCCGAGCGCGGCGCCACTGGACACACCGACCAGCCCCGGGTCGGCCAAGGGGTTGCGAAACAACCCCTGCATGGCCACCCCCGACAGCGCCAGCACCCCGCCGACCGCCAACCCCAACAAGGTGCGCGGCAAACGGATCTGCCCCAGAATCAACTCTGCCTGCTCCAGCCCCTGAGCCTCAAGGGGCACGCCAAGCAAGCGTAACGCGGCGCGCAATGTGTCGAGCAACGGCAGGCTGACCGGCCCCAAAGCCAAGGACAGCCAGATCGCCAATACACACAACAGGCTCAGGCCTATAAACAGGGCGCGTGGTTTAACCAGAGTGGTCATGGGGCGGCTTGGGTTTTAGCGGGGTAGAACCCGGCGGACAAGGCTTGCAGGCTGGCCGGCAACCGTGGGCCCAGGCCCCCGACCAACAAGGTGGGGTCCAACTCAACGACCCGACCGGTCTTGGCCGCCGAGGTGTTCGCCAGAATCGGATTTTCCTTGAACAAGGCTGCGCGGGCCGCCTCGCCACTCAGGGCACGGTCGGAGAACACCAGCACTTCAGGGCTCAGCCCCGCCAGGGACTCCACCGAAAACGGCTTGTACCCGGTGTGCGTCGCCAGATTGCGCCCACCGGCTTGTCGCAGTACCCAATCGGCGGCGGTGTCCTTGCCGGCGATCAATGGCTTGCCGCCGGCATGTCCGAGCACCAACAGCACGCCTGGGGCCTTTTGCCGGGTTTGCGCCTGGGTCACGGCGGCTTTTTGCAGGTTTAGTTGCTGTTGATACGTACTGAACAGTGCCATGGCCCGTTCTTCAGCCCCCAGCAGCGTACCCAAGTGTTGCAGGTTGCCTTGCAGGGTCGGCAGGTCCGGCTGTGCGGAGAACAGCTCCACTTGCACCCCGGCATTGCGAATCTGCGCCAGCACCGGGGGCGGTCCCATTTCCTCAGTGCCCACCAGGATTTGCGGGCGCAGGCTCAAGATCCCTTCGGCCGACAGCTGGCGCTGGTAACCAATACTGGGTAATGCCTTGAGCGATTGTGGGTGCTGGCTAGTGGTGTCGACGCCCACCAGCTTTGACTCGCCCCCCAGGGCCACCACCCACTCCGACAACGCCCCGCCGGCGCTGACCCAGCGTTGTGGCGGTTCAGCGGCTTGCGCCACGTGGTTGACCAGCAGTCCGACAACAAGCGCAATAGCGCTGGTACTCAGGCGCATAAAAGGGTTTCCTTCCAGGGGGTGGAGCCAGTCATGCGACCGTCTGAGCACGCAGTCAGCTAACAGGCGAAGCCGGCATTTGATAATTGTTTGCATTTGAACGTCAAGCACCGGGCTCACCCGCAAACCCCGGATCACTCTACAGCCCTTGACCCGCACCACCTGAGAACGCTTATGAAGTTTCTATGCCCCTCCCACGAACTGGCACCCGACAGCAGCCGCGGCTTCGATATCGACGGCCGCAAGCTGTTTGTCGTGCGCCGCGAAGACCGGGTATATTTCTATATCAACCGCTGCCCTCATCGCGGCGTTCCGCTGGAATGGCAGCCGGACCGCTTTCTCGATCCCAGCGCGAGCATGATCCAATGCGCCACCCACGGCGCGTTGTTTCTGATCGAAAACGGTGAGTGCGTGGCCGGCCCGTGCGCGGGCCAAAGCCTCAGCCCCCTGCCCGGCCGCGAAGACGCACAGGGGTTGTGGGTGCAACTCTAGTCGTTGAGCAACACCGTCAATGGCCGATCAATATAGATTTGCTGCGCCCCCACCTGGACGCCGTACGCCAGGACTTCCACCCCGGCAGCTTTGGCTTCACGCAGTGCCGCCGCGTAGCCCGCGTCGATTTCCTCGGCCGGCCTTACGCTGTCGATGCCCGACAGGTTCACACAGTACAACTGCACCGCCCGCACGCCGCTGCGGGCCAAATGCGCCAATTCGCGCAAATGCTTGGCCCCACGCTGAGTCACCGCATCGGGAAACGCCGCGACAGAGGTGCCGTCAAACCCCAGGGTGACACTTTTGACTTCGACATAGGCCGCGCCGTCGGGATAGTCCAGGCGAAAGTCGATGCGGCTTTTTTCCTGGCCATACGGCACTTCACGCTTTAGTCCGGTAAAGCCATTGAGCTCGGTGATCACCCCGGCATGCAGCGCTTCTTCGACCAACGGGTTGGCGCGCGCGGTGTTGACGCACGCCAGGCGCCCCTGGGGCGTTTCAGCGATTTCCCAGGTGCCCGGCAGCTTGCGCTTGGGGTCGTTGGAGCGGCTGAACCAGACTTGTCCGCCCTCGACCATGCAATTGAACATCGAGCCCGTGTTCGGGCAGTGAATGGTGAGCAATTCGCCGGTAGCGGTTTCGATATCGGCCAGAAAACGCTTGTAGCGGCGAATCAGCCGACCTTCTTCGAGGGGAGGATGAAAGCGCATCAGCCTTGCCAGCTCCGCAAACCACGGGCAATCCGCTCCACCGCCTCCTGTAGTCGATCGAGATTTTGCGTGTAGGCAAAACGCACATGATGCCCCGCCTGGAAGCGACCAAAATCCAACCCGGGCGTGAATGCCACGTGCTCGGTTTCAAGAAAATGCCGGCAAAATGCAAAGGCATCGCCACCAAAGGCGCTGATATCGGCATACAGGTAAAACGCCCCTTCAGGCTCGACCGCAATACCAAAACCCAACTCGCGCAAGGCCGGTAGCAAAAAGTCTCGCCGGCGACCGAATTCGGCCCGTCGCTCTTCAAGGATCGCCAGAGTCTGCGGGGTAAAGCAGGCCAATGCCGCATGCTGGGCCATGCTCGGCGCGCTGATGTACAGGTTCTGCGCCAGCTTCTCCAGTTCGCCCACGGCTGCGGGGGGTGCCACCAGCCAGCCCAGACGCCAGCCGGTCATGCCGAAATACTTCGAAAAACTGTTTAAGACAAACGCCTCGTCATCCACTTCCAGCACGCTGGCCGCGTCAGTGCCGTAGGTCAGGCCGTGATAGATCTCATCCACTACCAGGTGGCCGTTGCGGGCCTTGATCGCGCTGGACAGGCCCGCCAGTTCATCACGGGTCAGGATGGTCCCGGTCGGGTTGGCCGGCGAAGCGACCAAGGCCCCCACGCTGTCCTGATCCCAGTAGCGCTCCACCAGATCGGCAGTCAGTTGGTAGCGCACCTCGGGGCCGACCGGCACCAGTTGCGCCGCACCCTCCACCAAGCGCAGGAAATGCCGGTTGCAGGGGTAGCCCGGGTCCGCGAGTAACCAATGCTTGCCGGGGTCCACCAGCAGGCTACTGGCCAGGAGCAAGGCTCCGGAGCCGCCCGGGGTGATCAGGATGCGCTCGGGGTCGATACGCAAGCCATAACGCTGCTGGTAGAAACCACTGATGGCCTCGCGCAGTTCCGGCAAGCCACGGGCGGCGGTGTAGCGGGTTTTGCCGTTGGCCAGCGCGGCCTGGCCGGCCTGGATGATCGGTTCGGCGGTGGTGAAGTCCGGCTCGCCGATTTCCAAATGAATCACATCATGGCCTGCGGCCTGTAGCTCATTGGCCCGCGCCAGTAACGCCATGACATGAAAAGGTTCGATAGCTCGACTGCGAGCACTGTAGGGCTGAGCCATTAGCCTTCCTTAACAATGAGGACAAAATCGGGATTCTACCGAACCCGCGAGGTAAAACATGCTCTATTGCCTGCCTGGCCCAGGGCAATGAGCCGGGCAAGCACCTGCAAAACGACTAAAATCAACATTCGAGACAATGTATACCCAGCCATTGCCGGTCGCAGCAGTTTGCAACCCCGGCACGACGGGCCTCGACAACCGGGAGTGGCGCACCCCGAAGCTATCTGGTAAGTTCGCCCGCTTGCAGCCGCAGGGCCGGCAGGTGTCGGTGATGTTGCAATCCTGCGCAATGGATTAGAAGAGTGAGAGGCGGTCTATTCATGTCCACCCAAGCAAAGCAACAGCAGACTCAAGGTCTCGGCGGCTTCGAACCTTACGTAGAAAAGAAGGGCGAGGAATACATGGGCGAGCCCATGCGCGAGCACTTCACCAAGATCCTGAACAAGTGGAAACAGGACTTGATGCAGGAGGTCGATCGTACCGTTGGCCATATGAAGGACGAAGCAGCCAACTTTCCTGACCCGGCAGACCGTGCCAGCCAGGAAGAAGAATTTGCCCTGGAATTGCGTGCGCGCGATCGCGAGCGCAAGTTGATCAAGAAGATCGACAAGACGCTGCAACTGATCAAGGACGAAGAATACGGCTGGTGCGAATCCTGTGGCATCGAGATCGGTATTCGTCGCCTGGAAGCCCGTCCTACCGCAGACATGTGTGTGGACTGCAAGAACCTTGCAGAAATCAAGGAAAAACAGGTCGGCAAGTAATCCCTGCCGGGCCGAACAAATGGGGCGTGCAAACGCCCCATTTTTGTTTCTGGGGTTTGGCGGTTTTCCAGTAATATCCAGGCCATGACAGCCTCTCCCTATATCGGGCGTTTCGCCCCCACCCCCAGCGGCCATTTGCACTTCGGCTCCCTGGTTGCAGCCCTCGCTTCCTATCTCGACGCCCGCGCCAATCAAGGCCGCTGGCTGATGCGCATGGAAGACCTCGACCCTCCCCGTGAAGAGCCCGGCGCCCAGGCGGCGATCCTGCATGCTCTGGAAAGCTATGGTTTTGAATGGGACGGGGAACTGGTCCGACAAAGCGAGCGGCATGATGCCTACGCCAAAGTCCTGAACGACATGTTCAACCATGGCCTGGCCTACGCCTGCACCTGCTCACGCAAGCAACTGGAACCGTATAACGGCATTTACCCGGGCCTGTGCCGCAACGCCGGCCACGCTCAGCAGGATGCCGCCATTCGCCTACGGGTACCCGAACTGGAATACCATTTCACCGACCGTGTACAAGGCCAATTCCGACAACACCTGGGCCGCGATGTAGGCGATTTCGTCATCCGCCGCCGCGACGGCCTGTATGCCTACCAACTGGCGGTGGTGCTCGACGATGCCTGGCAAGGTGTCACCGATATCGTGCGCGGCGCCGACCTGCTGGACTCCACGCCGCGCCAGCTGTACCTGCAAGAACTGCTGGGCCTGCGCCAGCCGCGCTACCTGCATGTACCGCTGATCATCCAGCCGGACGGTAACAAGCTGGGTAAATCCTACCGCTCGCCACCGCTAACGCCCGACCAGGCCACACCTCTGCTACTCAGGGCCCTGCGCGCCCTCGGCCAGCAGCCGGGGGATGAGCTGCTCCACGCCAGCCCACAGGAACTGCTGGGTTGGGGCATCCGGCACTGGGATGCCACCCGGATCCCGCGCACACTGACCCTGGCCGAAGCGCAATTGCACTGAAGACGCTTGCAGCCTGCCAACCATCCGTTAACATCGCCGCAGTTTTTCAATCAGAGGCCAACATGTACATCTATCGATTGGTCCTGCTGCTGGTCGTCGGGATCTACCTGTTTTCTCCCGCCATCATGGACTGGTGGATCGACGCCACGGGCGCCTGGTATCGCCCCTATCTGCTGTGGTTGATCCTGATCGTCGTGACTTTCATCCTGCAGAGCCAAAAAGATGCCGATGAGCTTTAGCCTGACCCAGATGCTGCTGATCAGCGCCGCCTACCTGGCCGCGCTGTTCGGGGTGGCCTGGATCAGTGAGCGTGGGATGATCCCGCGGGCGATCATTCGCCACCCGCTGACCTACACCTTGTCCCTGGGCGTCTATGCCAGCGCTTGGGCGTTCTATGGCACGGTGGGCCTGGCCTACCAATATGGCTATGGGTTTCTTTCCAGCTACCTCGGGGTATCCGGGGCCTTCCTGCTGGCGCCGGTGCTGCTGTACCCGATCCTGAAAATCACCCGCACCTACCAACTGTCGTCGCTGGCCGACCTGTTTGCCTTCCGCTTTCGCAGCACCTGGGCCGGCGCACTGACCACGATCTTCATGCTGATCGGCGTGCTGCCGCTGCTGGCCCTGCAGATCCAGGCAGTGGCCGATTCCATCGGTATTCTTACCCACGAGCCGGTGCAACATCGGGTGGCCCTGAGCTTTTGTGCGCTGATCACCCTGTTCACGATTTTTTTCGGCTCGCGGCATATCGCCACCCGGGAAAAACACGAAGGCCTGGTGTTTGCGATTGCCTTCGAGTCGGTGATCAAGCTGATCGCCATCGGTGGCGTGGGCTTGTACGCGCTGTACGGGGTGTTCGACGGCCCGCAACAACTTGAGCTGTGGCTGCTGCAAAACCAGACCGCCCTCGCCGCCCTGCACACCCCGCTGCAGGAGGGCCCCTGGCGCACGTTGCTGCTGGTATTCTTTGCCTCGGCCATCGTCATGCCGCACATGTACCACATGACCTTCACCGAGAACCTCAACCCGCGTTCGCTGGTCAGCGCCAGCTGGGGCCTGCCCCTGTTCCTGTTGCTGATGAGTCTGGCGGTGCCGCTGATCCTCTGGGCCGGGCTGAAACTGGGGGCCACCACTAACCCTGAATACTTCACCCTCGGCATCGGCATCGCGGCCAACAGTAAATCCCTGGCGCTGCTGGCCTATGTCGGTGGGTTATCGGCGGCCAGTGGCTTGATTATCGTCACCACCCTGGCGCTGTCGGGCATGGCCCTCAACCACCTGGTGCTGCCGCTGTATCAGCCGCCCGCCGAAGGCAATATCTACCGCTGGCTGAAATGGACACGCCGCGCGCTGATCGTGGCCATCATCATGGCCGGCTATGGCTTCTACCTGCTGATGGCGGCCGAGCAAGACCTGGCCAACCTCGGCATTGTGGCCTTCGTCGCCACCTTGCAGTTCCTGCCGGGGGTGTTGTCGGTGCTGTACTGGCCAACCGCCAATCGGCGTGGGTTTATCGCCGGGCTGCTGGCGGGGATCCTGGTGTGGCTGGTGACCATGCTGCTACCGCTGGTCGGCAACCTGCAGGGTTTCTACATCCCGCTGCTGAACATGATCTACGTGCTGGATGACACCAGTTGGCACATGGCAGCCATCGCCTCGCTGGCGGCCAACGTACTGATGTTCACCCTGATCTCCCTGTTCACCAACGCCAGCCCCGAAGAAACCAGCGCCGCCGAAGCCTGCGCGGTGGATAACGTACGCCGCCCGCAACGCCGCGAACTGCATGCCGCCTCGCCCCAGGAATTCGCCACGCAACTGGCCAAGCCCCTGGGCGCCAAGGCTGCACAAAAGGAAGTGGAACAGGCACTGCGCGATCTGTACCTGCCTTTCGACGAGCGCCGCCCCTATGCCCTGCGCCGCCTGCGCGACCGCATCGAGGCCAACCTGTCCGGGTTGATGGGCCCCAGCGTGTCCCAGGACATGGTCGAGACCTTCCTGCCCTACAAGGCCGGCGGCGAAAACTATGTAACTGAAGATATCCACTTTATCGAGAGCCGGCTGGAAGACTACCACTCACGCCTCACCGGCCTTGCCGCCGAACTCGATGCCCTGCGCCGCTACCACCGCCAGACCCTGCAGGAACTGCCCATGGGCGTGTGCTCCCTGGCCAAGGACCAGGAGATCCTGATGTGGAACAAGGCCATGGAAGAGCTGACCGGCATCGCCGCCCAGCGTGTGGTCGGCTCGCGCCTGACCACCATCGGCGATCCCTGGCGAGAGTTGCTGCAGGGCTTTATCAACCTGCCAGACGAACACTTGCACAAACAGCACCTGGCCCTGGATGGCCAGACCCGCTGGCTGAACCTGCACAAAGCGGCCATCGACGAACCCCTGGCCCCAGGCAACAGTGGCTTGGTATTGCTGGTCGAAGACCTCACTGAAACCCAGATGCTCGAAGACAAGCTGGTGCATTCCGAGCGCCTGGCCAGTATCGGGCGCCTGGCGGCAGGCGTAGCCCACGAGATCGGCAATCCGATCACCGGTATCGCCTGCCTGGCGCAGAACCTGCGCGAGGAGCGCGAAGAAGACGACGAAATCACCGAAATCAGTGGGCAGATCCTCGAGCAGACCAAACGCGTCTCGCGCATCGTGCAATCGCTGATGAGCTTCGCCCATGCCGGCGGCCACCAGAATCACGATGAAGCGGTGTGCCTGGCCGAAGTCGCCCAGGATGCCATTGGGCTGTTGGCCTTGAACCGGCGTAATTTCGAAGTACAGTTCTATAACTTGTGCGATCCGGAACACTGGGTGGTCGGCGACTCACAACGCCTGGCCCAGGTGCTGATCAACCTGCTGTCCAATGCCCGCGACGCGACACCCGCCGGCAGTGCGGTAAGGGTCAAGAGCGAGGCTTACGAGCACACGGTAGACCTGATCGTCGAAGACGAAGGCAGCGGTATTCCACAGAACATCATGGACCGATTGTTCGAACCCTTCTTCACCACCAAGGATCCTGGTGAAGGTACCGGTCTGGGCCTTGCACTGGTCTATTCCATCGTTGAAGAGCATTATGGACAAATCACCATCGACAGCCCGGCTGACACCGAAAGCCAACGCGGCACCCGTATTCGGGTGACCTTGCCGCGTCATGTCGAAGCGACGTCCGCTGTGAACTGAGACCGTCGAGAGAATTGAATCAATGCCGCACATTTTGATCGTCGAAGACGAAACCATTATCCGCTCTGCCTTGCGTCGCCTGCTTGAACGTAATCAGTACCAGGTCAGCGAAGCCGGCTCGGTGCAGGAAGCCCAAGAGCGTTTCAGCATTCCCACATTCGACCTGATTGTCAGTGACCTGCGCCTGCCTGGCGCGCCCGGTACCGAACTGATCAAGCTGGGCCAGGGCACGCCGGTGCTGATCATGACCAGCTATGCCAGCCTGCGCTCGGCCGTAGACTCCATGAAGATGGGCGCGGTGGACTACATCGCCAAGCCCTTCGACCACGACGAAATGCTCCAGGCCGTGGCGCGCATCCTGCGTGACCGCCAGTCGACCAACAGTGCCCCGGCGGAACGGCCGGCCGGCAAGACCGCCGGCGACAAACCCGGGGTCGACAACAGCAATGGCGAAATCGGCATCATCGGCTCCTGCCCGCCCATGCAGGATCTGTACGTCAAGATCCGCAAGGTTGCGCCCACGGACTCCAATGTCCTGATCCAGGGCGAGTCCGGCACCGGCAAAGAGCTGGTGGCCCGCGCCCTGCACAACCTGTCCAAGCGCGCCAAGGCCCCGATGATCTCGGTGAACTGCGCGGCAATCCCCGAATCCTTGATCGAATCCGAACTGTTCGGCCACGAGAAAGGTGCCTTTACCGGCGCCAGCGCCGGACGCGCCGGCCTGGTGGAAGCGGCGGACGGCGGCACGCTGTTCCTCGACGAAATCGGTGAGCTGCCCCTGGAAGCCCAGGCACGCCTGCTGCGCGTATTGCAGGAGGGCGAGATTCGCCGGGTCGGCTCGGTGCAGTCACAAAAAGTCGATGTGCGCCTGATCGCCGCGACTCACCGGGACCTGAAGAGCCTGGCGAAAATCGGCCAGTTCCGCGAAGACCTGTATTACCGCCTGCACGTAATCGCCCTCAAGCTGCCGGCCCTGCGCGAACGCGGTGCCGACGTCAACGAGATTGCCAATGCATTCCTGTTGCGCCAGAGCGCGCGCGTCAACCGTACCGACCTGACGTTTGCGGCCGACGCCGAGCAAGCTATCCGCCACTATTCGTGGCCAGGTAACGTGCGCGAGCTGGAAAACGCCGTGGAGCGGGCTGTGATTCTTTCGGAGAGCCCGCAGATCTCGGCCGAGCTGCTGGGCATTGATATCGAACTGAGTGACCTGGACGATGACGACTTCATTGGCCTGGCACCACAACAGGGCGGCAGTAACACCAGCCATGAGCCTACGGAAGACTTGTCCCTGGAAGACTACTTCCAGCACTTCGTCCTGGAGCACCAGGACCATATGACCGAGACCGAACTGGCGCGCAAACTGGGCGTCAGCCGCAAATGCCTGTGGGAACGGCGCCAGCGCCTGGGCATTCCACGGCGCAAGACCGGGGTTGCCAGCGAAAGCTGAGGTCAACTCACATTGGGTAACACCCCAAACGTGAAAAAACTGTTACCTCAGATATTCACGTAACAAAAAGCCGGGGCTTACGGTAACGAAGCCCCGGCTTTTTTTCGCCCTCCAAACACCCAAAACCCGGCCAACCCCCTGATTTTGCTGGGGCTCGCAAAAGTTGGCACGCACCCTGCTATATGCTTAGTACAAGAACAATAAAAAGCACCGTACACACACAATAAAAATAAGACGAATCGACTCACGCACAATAAAAACAACACGGCGGAGGCGCAGCTAACTGATTCTTTTGGAGAGGCGTTGCATTTGGGGCTTGCCCCGCAACCAGGCCGAGAACAACAAAAACTGCCCTAAGGCAGAGCCTGAACTGGTTGGATCATTGATCATCGCAACACAGCGACCAAAGCAATCCGTTTGCTCTTGACTCCCGATTGGGAGTGTCATGAAGGTCAAATCTCATGGCGAGGGCGATCAACAAAAACAAGAAGCCCGAAACCAATAATAAAAATAGAGCACGCAACTACTTTCTGGGGGAGCTTCGGCTCCCCTTGTAGTTTCTGCGATTTGAGCGCCACACCGGCTTATTTAAGCATCTGGCTCAACGCTTGCAGCTAGTTCCTACACCATCCCCTGACTAAATGCTAGAATCCCGGCCCATCATGCGGTCATTCTTCGTTATGGCCGAACATTCCTTCAAACAGTGCATCCCATGCTGAAGAAGTTGTTCCAGTCATTCCGTTCCCCCTTGCGTCGTACGCAACACATTCGCAGCACGCCTGAAGTGCTCAACAGCAATCAACATTCGCTGCAGCGCGCCCAGTTCAGCCGTTATGCGGTGAACATCGTCGAACGCCTGCAGAACGCTGGCTACCAGGCCTACCTGGTCGGTGGTTGTGTGCGCGACATGTTGCTCAACATCACTCCCAAGGATTTCGACGTCGCCACCAGCGCCACGCCTGAACAAGTGCGCGCCGAGTTTCGCAACGCGCGGATCATCGGTCGGCGCTTCAAGTTGGTGCATATCCACTTTGGTCGCGAGATCATCGAGGTCGCCACCTTCCGAGCAGGCCACCCGCAAAACGATGAAGAGGAAGACAGCAACCAGTCTTCCCGCAACGAAAGCGGACGCATCCTGCGGGACAATGTGTACGGCACCCTGGAAGAAGACGCGCAACGCCGCGACTTCACCATCAATGCCCTCTATTACGATCCGGTCAGCGAGCGCATCCTCGATTACGCCAACGGCGTACACGATATTCGCAACCACCTGATCCGCCTGATCGGCGACCCTACGCAGCGCTACCAGGAAGACCCGGTGCGCATGCTGCGGGCCGTGCGCTTTGCCGCCAAGCTGAACTTCGGCATCGAGAAACATACGGCCGCGCCGATTCGCGAGCTGGCGCCGATGCTGCGGGAAATCCCTTCGGCACGCCTGTTCGAGGAAGTGCTCAAGCTGTTCCTTTC
This sequence comes from Pseudomonas sp. WS 5410, assembly GCF_012985645.1. NCBI lineage: Bacteria > Pseudomonadati > Pseudomonadota > Gammaproteobacteria > Pseudomonadales > Pseudomonadaceae > Pseudomonas > Pseudomonas sp. WS 5410. Next base: position 25,687 of record NZ_JAAQWS010000014.1, read on the forward strand.
CGGGCATGCCGCCGACACCTTCGAAATGCTGGTGGACCTGCAGTTGTTCGACCCACTGTTCCCGGCCAGCGCCGATGCACTGGAGCACAACCCCACGTACACCCACACGCTGATCAGTGAAGCGTTGATCAACACTGACCTGCGGATCAAACAGAACAAACCGGTGACCCCGGCGTTCCTGTTTGCCGCCCTGCTCTGGCCGGCACTGCCCGCCCGCGTGCTGCGCCTGCAGAACCGTGGCATGCCGCCGATTCCAGCGATGCAGGAAGCGGCGCACGAGTTGATCGCCGAGCAATGCCAGCGCATCGCAATCCCCAAGCGTTTCACCATGCCGATCCGCGAGATCTGGGACATGCAGGAACGCCTGCCACGGCGCAGTGGCAAACGTGCCGACCTGCTGCTGGACAACCCGCGCTTCCGTGCCGGCTATGACTTCCTGCTGCTGCGTGAAAGCGCCGGCGAGCAGACCGATGGCCTGGGCGAATGGTGGACCGACTACCAGGACGCCAATGACAGCGAACGTCGCGAGATGATTCGTGAACTGAGCAGCAAAGGCGAACCCACTGGCGACGGCCCGAAAAAGCGCCGCCGTAGCAGCGGTAGCAAACGCAAGCGCAGTGCCGCCGATACCTCTGGCGAATAAGCACCGTGGAGCGTATCTACATCGGTATGGGCAGCAACCTCGCTGCCCCGCAACAGCAATTGCGCAACGCCATCGAGGCGTTGGCGCAGTTGCCGAACACCACATTCGTCGGTGTTTCTGCCTTCTACCAAAGTGATTCCCTGCTTCCCGGCCAGCCCCGCTATACCAATGCGGTGGCGGCGCTGGACAGTACCCTCGCGCCACTGGAACTGCTGGATGCGCTGCAAGCCATCGAGAACGACCAGGGCCGCGAACGCCTTGAGCGCTGGGGCCCGCGCACCCTGGACCTGGATATCCTGCTGTTTGGCGATCGCCTGATTGATGAGCCGCGCCTCAAGGTGCCTCATTACCAGATGCATCTAAGGGCTTTTGTGTTGTATCCACTTGCCGAACTGGCACCGGCCACTTTGCAACTGCCTGACGGTCGCCTACTCAGTGATCTGCTCGATCAATGCCCATTCGTCGGCCTGGAACGCCTGCCTCCTGCTTGACTCAAGCCCTGTAGGCGCTGGCCGAACACGCCTTTTACCTGCTGAATCGCATCAGTAACAGCGGTAACACCCCGCTCGTAACAATGCGGTAACACATCCAATTGACTTCCAGAGTCCTCCTCACGACTATAGGCGTCCCGCTGCCGCCAACCCGGCGCTGAAGGGCGCAATCCAGGCCTTATAAGCACTGCTCTGAAGAAAGTGCGCCTGTATAAACGAAGACTCACGCGCGTTACTCGCTGTTTCCAAGCGCCTGAACGAGGACCCTTTTCATGCCAGACATTACCCTGACCACCTTGCAGAGCCTCAAACTCAAGGGTGAAAAAATCACCATGCTGACCTGCTATGACGCCACGTTCGCCCAGGCTTGCTGCCAGGCCGGGGTCGAGGTGTTACTGGTGGGCGACTCCCTGGGCATGGTTCTTCAAGGGAATGACAGCACCCTCCCGGTCACCACCGATGAACTCGCCTACCACACCGCCAGCGTCAAGCGCGGTAACGAAGGCGCGTTTATCATCGCCGACCTGCCGTTCATGGCGTACGCAACGCTTGAGCAGACCTTCCAGAACGCCGGCAAGCTGATGCAGGCCGGGGCACATATGATCAAGATCGAAGGTGCCTTGTGGCTTGCCGAGTCGATCCGCTTGTTAGCTGAACGCGGCGTTCCGGTATGCGCACACATGGGCCTCACGCCACAGTCCGTCAATATCCTGGGTGGCTACAAGGTCCAGGGCCGTAATGAAGCCCAAGCCCGGCAGATGCGGGCCGACGCCATCGCCCTGGAGCAGGCCGGCGCTGCAATGATTGTGCTCGAGTGCGTGCCTAGCGAACTGGCGGAAGAAATCACCCAGGCGGTGAAAATCCCGGTGATCGGCATTGGCGCCGGCAGCGCGACCGACGGCCAGGTCCTGGTGCTGCACGACATGCTCGGCCTGAACCTCACCGGCCGCGCCCCCAAATTCGTGAAGAACTTCATGACCGGCCAGGACAACATCCAGGCCGCGCTGAGCGCCTACGTGGCTGAAGTCAAAGCCGTTACCTTCCCTGGCCTCGAACACGGATTCTCTGCATGAACACCGTAAAAACCCTGCGCGAACTGCGGGCCGCCGTCACTCACGCGCGTAACGCCGGCAAGCGCATTGGCTTCGTTCCGACCATGGGCAACCTGCATGCCGGCCACGCTACGCTGGTGACGCGCGCCGCCGAACAAGCCGACTTCGTGGTGGCGAGCATTTTCGTCAACCCGCTGCAGTTTGGCGCCGGTGAAGACCTGGACAAGTACCCGCGCACTCTGGCCGCCGACCAGGAAAAGCTGCTGGTGGCGGGCTGCAACCTGCTGTTCGCCCCCACCGTCGACGAGATGTACCCCGACGGCATGACGGTGCAGACCCGGGTCAGCGTGCCGCAACTGTCCGAAGGCCTGTGCGGCGCCAGCCGCCCGGGTCATTTCGAGGGCGTGGCGACGGTGGTGAGCAAACTGTTCAACATGGTCCAGCCTGACCTGGCGGTGTTCGGGCAAAAGGACTACCAGCAACTGGCGGTGATCCGCGCCATGGTGCGCGACCTGAACATGCCGATCCAGATCATTGGCGAGCCCACCGTGCGCGCCGAGGACGGCCTGGCGCTGTCCTCGCGCAACGGTTACCTGACTGAAGAACAGCGCGCCATCGCCCCGGTGCTGTACCGCAGCCTCCGTCATATCGCCACCGCCATTGAAAACGGCGACCGCGACTTCGCCAAGCTGCGGGCCGAGCAGGTCCAGCACATCGAGGCCGCCGGCCTGCGCATGGACTACCTGGAAGTCTGCCAGGGCCAGCACCTGCGTCCGGCAACCGCCGAGGATCGTGATGTGGTGATCCTGGTCGCCGCGTACCTGGGCGCGACCCGGTTGATCGACAACCTGCACCTCAACCTCAGCGCTTAAGCCTGGCAATCTCCCCATGTGGGAGCAGGCTTGCCCGCGATGGCGGACGGTCATTCGATGTATTTGTCGCTGACCCAGCACCATCGCGGGCAAGCTCGCTCCCACATTCAGTTTTTAGCGCCTCCCAGGCCCCGGTATAAAAAAGTACCGGCTTGCGCGCAGACAAAGCCAAGACATATCGACACGCTAGGTTTAATGTAATCGCCCGGCGTTATAGTTAGCGCTGTCTGGAACCCAAACCTTGATACAAAACTGGATGTTCCGGGTTTAGAAGTGTCCTAAAAGCAGTCCCAGTAATAAAAAGGAAACCCGCAGCGATGGCGTATTACCGCACCCCTCATGACGTTACCGCTCTGCCCGCCTGGCAAGCGCTCAATCAACATCGCCAAGCCATGCAGGATTTCAGCATGCGCGAAGCGTTTAATGCCGATCCCCAGCGCTTTACCCAGTTCACGTTGAGCAGCTGCGGACTTTTCCTCGATTACTCGAAAAACCTGATTACCCCTGAAACCCGCGACCTGCTGGTGGGCCTGGCCAACGAAGTCGATCTCAAAAGCGCAATCAAGGCGCTGTTCGATGGCGAGCCGGTCAACTCTTCGGAAGGTCGTCCGGCGCTGCACACCGCACTGCGCCGCCCGGTGGGCGATAAGTTGTCGGTCAACGGCACCAATATCATGCCCGACGTGCACAAGGTGCTGAACCAGATCACCGACCTGGTGGGCCGCATCCATGACGGCCTGTGGCGCGGCTACACCGAGAAGCCGATCACCGACGTGGTCAACATCGGCATCGGCGGTTCGTTCCTCGGCCCTGAGCTGGTCTCCGAAGCACTGTTGTCCTACGCCCATAAAGGCGTGCGCTGCCACTACCTGGCGAATATCGATGGCAGTGAATTCCACGAGCTGACCCAGAAGCTGCGCGCCGAGACCACGCTGTTTATCGTCTCGTCGAAGTCCTTCAATACCCTGGAAACCCTGAAAAACGCCCAGGCCGCCCGCGCCTGGTACCTGGCCCAGGGTGGCTCGGAAGCCGAGCTGTATCGCCACTTTATCGCCGTGTCGAGCAACAACGCGGCGGCCGTGGCCTTCGGTATCCGTGAAGAGAACATCTTCCCGATGTGGGACTGGGTCGGCGGCCGTTACTCGTTGTGGTCGGCCATCGGCTTGCCAATCGCCCTGGCCATTGGCATGTCCAACTTCAAGGAGCTGCTGTCGGGTGCCTACACCATGGACCAGCATTTCCAGACCGCGCCGTTCGAGGCAAACATGCCGGTGCTGCTGGGCCTGCTGGGTGTGTGGTACGGCAACTTCTGGGGCGCCCAGAGCCACGCGATCCTGCCGTACGACCACTACCTGCGTAACATCACCAAGCACTTGCAACAGTTGGACATGGAATCCAATGGCAAGAGCGTACGCCAGGACGGCACGCCGGTTTCCACCGATACCGGCCCGGTTATCTGGGGCGGCGTGGGCTGCAACGGTCAGCACGCGTACCACCAGTTGCTGCACCAGGGCACCCAGCTGATCCCGGCCGACTTCATTGTGCCGATCGTCAGCTTCAACCCGGTCTCCGACCACCATCAGTGGCTGTATGCCAACTGCCTGTCCCAGAGCCAGGCGCTGATGCTCGGCAAGACCCGCAGCGAAGCCGAAGCCGAGTTGCGTGACAAAGGCATGGCCGAAGACGAAATACAAAAGCTGGCGCCGCACAAGGTGATCCCGGGCAACCGCCCGAGCAACACCCTGGTGGTGGAGCGGATCAGCCCGCGCCGTCTGGGCGCGCTGGTGGCGATGTATGAACACAAAGTGTTTGTACAAAGCGTCATCTGGGGCATCAACGCCTTTGACCAATGGGGCGTGGAGCTGGGCAAGGAGCTGGGCAAGGGCGTCTACAACCGCCTGACGGGCGCCGAGGAAACCTCGGCCGACGATGCCTCGACCCAAGGCTTGATCAACTACTTCCGTGGTCGTCACCGCGGTTGATGTGATCGGCACTACAATCAGGGATTGAACCTGCACAAGCGCCCCCTGTGGGAGCTGGCTTGCCAGCTCCCACAGGGACCAGCCTTGAACTCTTGTCTCTATAACAAGAAGAGGGATCCCTAATGTTCGATATCAGCCAGTTTCCCCATGCCGATGCAGTGCGCCGGGGCGCGCAACTCAGTCAAGAGGACTATCAGCGCCTCTATCGGCAATCCATCGAACACCCCGATACGTTCTGGGCCGAACAGGCCAAGGCGCTGCTCGACTGGATCACGCCCTGGCAGACCGTCCAGCACTGCGATATCAACACCGGCGCCGCGCAGTGGTTTGCCGGTGGCCAGTTGAACGTCAGCTACAACTGCATTGACCGTCACCTGGCGCAACGCGCCGATCAGCCGGCCTTTATCTGGGAAGGCGATGATCCTGCAAAATCTTCCAAAATCACCTACCGCCAACTTCACCAAAACGTCAGCCGCCTGGCCAATGTGCTGAAAAGCCGTGGCGTGAAAAAAGGCGACCGGGTGTGTATCTACATGCCGATGATTCCGGAAGCCGCCTACGCGATGCTGGCCTGCACGCGGATTGGCGCGGTGCATTCCGTGGTGTTTGGCGGGTTCTCACCAGATGCCCTGCGCGACCGTATCCTGGATGCCGACTGCCGCACCGTGATCACCGCCGACGAAGGCGTACGCGGCGGCAAACCCGTGGCGCTGAAACAGAATGTCGACAAGGCCCTGGCCAGCTGTCCGAATGTCACGACGGTGCTGGTGGTGGAACGAACCGGTGCGGCCGTAGCCTGGACTGAAGGGCGCGACCTCAAGTACCAACAGGCGGTGGACGCGGTCAGCGACGCATGCCCGCCCGAGCCGATGGCTGCCGAAGACCCGCTGTTTATCCTCTATACCTCCGGCAGTACCGGCAAGCCCAAGGGCGTGCTGCACACCACCGGCGGCTATCTGCTGCAAGCGGCGATGACCTTCAAATACGTGCTCGATTATCGCGAGGGCGAAGTGTTCTGGTGCACCGCCGATGTCGGCTGGGTCACGGGCCATAGCTATATCGTGTACGGGCCGCTGGCCAATGGCGCCACCTCCCTGATGTTCGAGGGTGTGCCGAGTTACCCGGACAGCTCGCGCTTCTGGCAGGTGATCGATAAACATCAGGTGAATATTTTCTACACCGCGCCCACCGCCCTGCGGGCCTTGATGCGCGAGGGTCATGGCCCGCTGGAAAGTACGTCCAGGGCCAGCCTGAGATTGCTCGGCAGTGTCGGCGAACCGATCAACCCGGAAGCCTGGGAGTGGTATTTCAACGCCGTCGGCGAGCAGCGCTGCCCGATTGTCGATACCTGGTGGCAGACCGAGACCGGCGGCATCATGCTCAGCCCGCTGGTCAGCGCCCAGCGCATCAAGCCCGGCTGCGCGACCCAGCCGATGTTTGGGGTGCAGCCGGTATTGCTCGACGAGCAGGGCAAGGAAATCAGCGGCGCCGGCAGCGGCGTCCTGGCGATCAAAGCCAGCTGGCCGGGGCAGATCCGCAGCGTGTATGGGGACCCGCAGCGGATGATCGACACCTACTTCAAGCCCTACCCCGGCTACTACTTTACCGGCGACGGTGCGCGGCGCGACGAGGATGGCGACTACTGGATCACCGGGCGCATTGATGACGTGATCAACGTCTCCGGCCATCGCATCGGCACCGCCGAGGTGGAAAGCGCGCTGGTGCTGCATGACAAAGTGGCCGAGGCTGCCGTCGTCGGCTATCCCCATGACCTCAAGGGCCAGGGCATCTATGCGTTTGTCACACCGATGAATGGCGTCGAGCCCAGCGATGCGCTGAAAAAACACCTGCTGGACCTGGTCAGCAAGGAAATCGGCAGCTTTGCCAAGCCTGAGCTGATCCAATGGGCGCCGGCCTTGCCGAAAACCCGTTCAGGCAAGATCATGCGGCGTATCCTGCGCAAGATCGCCTGCAACGAACTGGACAGCTTGGGCGATACCTCTACCCTGGCCGATCCGAGCGTGGTCGACGGCCTGATCGACAAGCGCCTGAACCGATAGGAACCCCCAAGCCACCATGGAATTTCTGCGCAACCGTATCGAATCCCAACTGATGAGCCTGACGGGGCTGTCCCTGGGCAATCTGGACCTGGAAAGCCCCAAGGGCGACCCAGGGCTGTTCGGGCCGGACTCGGTGAGCTGGAAGGTCCATGGTGACTTCAGCAGCATGCTGATCGGGGGTATCAGCGCCTTGATGTTGCAGGCGCTGCATCCCCTGGCGCTGGCCGGCGTGTGGGACCATTCGAATTTCCGCCAGGACATGCTTGGGCGTTTGCGCCGCACTTCGCAGTTTATTTCCGGTACTACGTTTGGCTCGCGCCGCGACGCGTTATGGCTGATCGAAAAGGTGCGCACCATCCACCTGCAAGTGGTCGGGCACGCACCTGACGGGCGCCCCTACGCGGCCAGTGATCCTGAATTGCTGACGTGGGTTCACGTCGCCGAAGTCAGCAGCTTTCTGGCGGCGCATTTGCGCTACAAAAACCCGGATTTATCGCCCAGAGACCAGGATCGGTACTACAGCGAGATTGCCCTGGTCGCCGAACAACTGGGGGCTCGCCACGTGCCGCGCTCAAGGCAGGAAATTGCTGATTACCTGCAACGTATTCGCCCACAACTGCTGTGTGACGAACGCAGCCGCGAAGTACTGCGCCTGTTGCTCGATGCCCCGGCTCCCAGCGCCCTGGCCAAGCCGTTCGGGGCGCTGATGATGCAGGCCGGGATCGACCTGCTACCGGACTGGGCGGGTGACATGCTGGGTCAACAGCAAAGCCCGCTGCAACGCCAACTGATCCGCGCCGGGGTCAGGCGTAGCGCGCCGCTGCTGCGCTGGGCGATGCGCAATGGTTCGGTGCAACGGGCCCACAGGCGGATGGGCCTGCTGTAACGACATACACCCTGTGGCAACTGGCTTGCCCGCGATACTGATCGACCTGCACCCGCGCCATCGCCGGCAAGCCGACGCCCACAGGAGCTGTTAAACTTGCGCGCTTAAATTCCCCAGCAAGGCGCGCTCCATGTCGTCCCTGAATCAGGCGCTGCGCGCCGCCCTCGATCACCGCCAAGACCTGCTCGCCGAGCTGCATGCCCAAGGCACCGATTGCTATCGGCTGTTTCATGGCAGCCAGGAAGGCGCGGGGGGCCTGACCATCGACCGTTACGGCCCGCAATTGATGGTGCAGAGCTTTCACCAGTCCCTGGACCGCGATGCGCTCCTGCAATTGCACCTGATGATCAACCAGTACCTGGGCCTGGAGTTGCTGCTGGTCTATAACGACCGCTCCCGAGGCAACTCGCGTATCGACCGCGAAGACACGGTGTACCGCGCCGAACCTGCGGCCCTGGAAGACCTGGTTGGCCACGAATGGGGCCTGAACTATCGCGTGCGCGGTCGCCACCCGGGGCAGGACCCGCTGCTGTTCCTGGACCTGCGCAATACCCGCGGTTGGGTCAAGGCGCACAGTGCCGGCAAAAGCGTGCTGAACCTGTTTGCCTACACCTGCGGCGTCGGCCTCAGTGCAGCGGCCGGCGGGGCCCGCGAGGTATGCAACCTGGACTTCGCCGAGGGCAACCTGGCAGTCGGTCGCGAAAACGGCGAGTTGAACCCTCAACTGCCAGCCATGACGTTTGTACAGTCCGATTACTTCCCGGCAATCCGCCAACTGGCCGGGCTGCCGATCACCCAGCGTCGCGGGCAAAAACTGCCGAGCTACCCGCGCCTGGAGCAACGTCAATATGACCTGGTGCTGCTCGACCCACCCGCCTGGGCCAAGAGCGCCTTTGGTACCGTGGACCTGTTGCGTGACTACCAGAGCCTGCTCAAGCCGGCATTGCTGGCCACCGCGCAAAACGGTGTACTGATCTGCTGCAACAACCTGGCAAAGGTCAGCATGGATGACTGGCGCGAGCAGGTCTTGCGCTGTGCTGAAAAGGCTGGCCGCCCCGTACGCGACTGGACAGTGATGACACCCGGCGCTGACTTTCCCTCACAAGACCAGCAGCCGCCGCTGAAGACTCTGATCCTGCAGTTGTAGGATTGCCCTGAAAGAACCTGACTGGCGTAATAAAGGCGCGGTTCTTCGGAACCGTAAACCCGTGCCATACTCCAAGGCACTCCTGATCGACATAGATGGCGTCACCCATGCCCAAAGGATTGATTCGCGCCACAGGCGCCTTGCTGACCGCCCTTGCACTCTACAGCTTGCTGGGCTTTTTGATTCTGCCCGGTATTGCGCTTCGCGTGGCCAACCAACAGTTGGCCAATTACGCTACCGTGCCGGCCCGTATCGAGCGTATCGAGCTCAACCCGTTCAGCCTGGAACTGACCCTCTGGGGCCTGAAAATCGGTGAGCCGGGCAAGGAACAGGTGGGTTTTGAACGCCTCTATGCCAACCTGCAGATCGACAGCCTCTGGACCCGCGCCCTGCACCTGGCCGATGTGCAGTTGGACAAGCCGAAGACCGAAATCCTTTTCGACAAGACCGGTACCCTCAACCTGGCCCAACTGTTCAAGTTGCCGCCGAGCGAACCGACCCCCGATGACCCCGAAAGCAAACCGTTCCCGCTGCGCATCGAACGCATCAAGCTGGCGAGCGGTTACGTGCACTTCGAAGACGTGCGCCCCAGCGAGCCTATCGAGTTCCTCTACGACAAACTCGACTTCGAGCTGAAAAACCTCAGCACCCTGCCAGAAGACAATGCCGACATGACCCTGGTCGCCGCTGGCCCCGAGGGCGGGCAGATCGACTGGACCGGCAATTTCAGCCTGGTGCCGATCGCCTCTGAGGGTAAGTTGAAGGTCACAGATGGCAAGATGAAAGTCTGGTGGCCCTATGTGCGGGACGCCGTGCCCCTGGTCCTGGAAGACGGCACCCTTAATTTCAGTACCGACTACAAGCTGAACCTGGCCAAAGAAACCGAACTGAACCTGACCAACGTCTCGGCGAGCATCGCGCCGTTCGCGATCAAGGCCCCGGATGGCCGGCCACTGGCCCGCCTGGAGCGCCTGGATGTCAGCGAAACCTCGATCGACCTGGCCAAGCAGCAAGTGATCGTGGGCAAAATCCGCAGTAACAAGCTCGAAACCTGGGCCGCCCGTGAAGCCGATGGCCAACTGGACTGGCAGAAACTGTTCGCCAGCCAGCCGAGCAAGCCAGCCACCAAGCCTGAACCAGCAAGCGCTCCCGCCGCGGCCGATTCGCCAAAACCCGAGTCGACAGCGCCGAGCAAGCCTTGGCAAGTGCTGCTCAAGGATGTGCAACTGCGTAACTATCAGGTGCACTTGGCTGATCGCCAGGTAAAACCTGCGGTGGCCCTGGAGCTGGGCCCGCTGAATGTCGATGTACAAGACTTCGACAGCCTCAATCAAAGCCCCTTCACCCTCAAGATCGACAGTGGCCTGGGCAAGCAGGGCAAGATCCAGGCGAGCGGCCAGGTGAACCTGAACCCGGTCAGCGCCAAGTTGAAAGTCGACACCAAGGATATCGACCTGCGGGTTGCCCAGTCCTATATCAGCCCCTTTATCCGCCTGGAACTGCGCAGCGGCATGCTCGGCAGTAACCTCGATGTGAACCTCAAGAGCACCGAGCCCCTCGCGCTGCAGATCACCGGCCGCGCCCAAGTGGATCAGCTGCACACCCTGGACACGCTCAAGACCCGCGACTTCCTCAAGTGGCAGCGACTGGTGGTGGAAGGCTTGAACTACCAGCACGGCAACAGCCTGTCGATCGACAAGATCAACCTGCTGCAACCCTATGCGCGCTTTATGATCAACGATGATCGCACCACCAACGTCGATGACCTGCTGATCCCACAGCCTGCCGACAGTGGCGCCAAATCGACGGCCAAATCCAGCGCGAGCAATGAAAAAACCCTGGGCATCCGTATCGGGCAGATCGCGATCAATGACGGCTCGGCCAACTTTGCCGACTTCAGCCTGACGCCGAACTTTGCCACGGCGATCCAGCAACTCAATGGCCAGATCGGCACCATCGACAGCCGCCAGGCCAAACCGGCCAGCGTGGACATCAAGGGTAAGGTTGACCGCTATGCACCCGTGACGATCAAGGGCAGCGTCAACCCGTTTGACCCGATGGCCGCGCTGGATATCGCCACCAGCTTCAAACGCGTCGAGCTGACCACCCTGACACCGTACTCGGGCAAGTTTGCCGGGTTCCGTATCCGCAAGGGCCGACTCAACCTGGACCTGCACTACGTGATCACCAAGGGCCAGTTGAAGGCCGAGAACAAGGTGGTGGTAGAGCAACTGCAACTGGGCGAGAAAGTCGACAGCGCCGACGCGGTGGACCTGCCGATTCGCCTGGCAATTGCCCTGCTCAAGGACACCGACGGCAAGATCTCCATCGAGTTGCCGGTGACCGGCGACTTGAACAACCCGCAGTTCAGTGTGATGCCGATTGTCTGGCAAACCCTGCGCAACCTGGTAGTGCGCGCGGCGACGGCGCCGTTCAAGTTCATTGGCGGGCTGGTGACCGGTGGAGGCTCGGAAGACCTGGGCAACGTGTCGTTCGCCGCAGGCTCCAGCGCCCTGAGCAAAGACGCCGAGTCGGCCCTCAACAGCCTCGCCAAAGCCCTCAAGGAGCGCCCTGCCCTGCGCCTGGAAATCGAAGGCACTGCGGCAGCCAGCAGCGATGGTCCGTTCCTGGCCGCCGAGCGGCTTGAGCGTGAGTATCAGTACAACTACTACAAGATACTCCAGCGCCGTGGCGATAAAGTCCCGGCCCAGGCGTCATTGCTTGTAGTACCGGAAAAGGAAAAGGCGCCACTGCTCGAAGGCATCTATCGCACCCGCTTGAAGCAACAGCCGCCGGCTGAGTGGAAAGACCTGGGCAGCGATGAGCGCTCGGCAAAGCTGCGCGACGGCGTGATCAAGTTCTGGAGCGGCAGTGATGTGTTGCTACGCAAACTGGGCCAGGACCGCGCGAGTGCGATCAAGGACTTTCTGGTCGACAAGGGCCAGCTGGAAGACGATCGGGTGTACTTCATTGATGCCAGCCTCGGCCAGGCCGAGAAAGATGGCCGGGTAATTACGCCAATGCACCTGGATGCCGAGTAACTACCGGACACCATAAGTCCAAAGTGTGGGAACTGGCTGCCTGCTCCCACACTTGATCTGCATAATCCGCAAACATGTTTTCCCCGCCACAATAAAACGGGCCCCGACACAAGTGCCGGGGCCCGTAGTGACCACATCCCTGTGGTCGGTCGCATGAACCTGTAAGGTGCATTGAGCGGATATCTGCCTCGCTCGTGGCCGCCTTGCCTAAGTCCAGTCGAGTCGTTGCACGTTACTCTGCTTTCAGGCCGTCGGCCGATACAGCTTTAACGCCTTTGATTTTCTTGGTGATGGCTACTGCCATTTCCTTTTGTGCATCAGTCACAGCAACAGTGGAGGACAGGGAGACCACACCTTTGTTGGTTTCGACTTTGATGTCGGTGCCAGGAATGCCTTTCTCGGTAACCAGGTCAGCTTTGACTTTAGTGGTGATCCAGGTATCGGTGGTCGCTTCTTTGGCCTTGGTCACTTCACCGGCGGCTACAACCATTGGAGCCTGGGAGGTTTGGGCGAACGCAACGTTAGCCATGGTCAGGGTCAGCGCGGTGGCAGTTGCAGCAGCGATAGCGAACTTCTTCATACGAGTAACTCCTGTTTTTTCGAAGGTCTGCAGCGTTTCAACGTTAATGCTGCAGGGTTACCAGTACTGTTGCAGGCGCTGTGCCAACTTTCGCATACGAATAAAAACCTTTAAATTCAATAGCTTATGTTTTTTGCCGAAATTCAGAATCGTGCAACTTGCATGAAGCCCATCGTGCCTGCATGCAAGTTGCGGCTTTTGTCCTGGGCTAAACGGCTGATTTACCTTCACTTTCCTGCAGCCCAAAAAAAAGGACTCCGAAGAGTCCTCTTTTTCAGCGTAAAGCCTGGGAGTTATTAAACGCCCGAAGCCTTGGCTGCTGCTACGTCCTTGATGGACAGCTTGATACGGCCGCGGTTGTCCACGTCCAGTACCAGCACTTCCACTTCCTGGCCTTCTTTCAGGATGTCGGTCACTTTCTCTACGCGAGCATCGCTCAGCATGGAGATGTGAACCAGACCGTCCTTGCCCGGCAGGATGTTGACGAACGCGCCGAAGTCGACGATGCGCTCAACCTTACCGACGTAGATCTTGCCGATCTCGGCTTCAGCGGTGATGCCCAGGACGCGCTGGCGTGCAGCTTCAGCCGCTTCCTTGGTTTCGCCGAAGATCTTGATCGAACCGTCGTCTTCGATGTCGATCGAAGCCTTGGTTTCTTCACAGATCGCACGGATGGTCGCGCCGCCTTTACCGATGACATCACGGATTTTGTCGGTGTCGATTTTCATCGCGATCATGGTCGGAGCATTTTCCGACAGCTCGGTGCGGGACTGACCAATGATCTGGTTCATCTGGCCGAGGATGTTCAGGCGCGCTTCCAGGGCTTGGCCCAGAGCGATTTCCATGATTTCTTCGGTGATGCCCTTGATCTTGATGTCCATCTGCAGCGCGGTAACACCTTTGGCGGTACCGGCTACTTTGAAGTCCATGTCGCCGAGGTGGTCTTCGTCACCCAGGATGTCGGTCAGGACGGCGAACTTCTCGCCTTCTTTAACCAGACCCATGGCGATACCGGCAACTGGCGCCTTCATCGGCACACCAGCGTCCATCAATGCCAGGGAAGCACCGCAAACGGAAGCCATGGAGCTGGAACCGTTGGACTCGGTGATTTCCGACACCACACGAATGGTGTACGGGAACACGTCGGCGGCAGGCAGCATGGCTGCAATCGAACGACGGGCCAAGCGGCCGTGACCGATTTCGCGGCGACCAGCACCACCCATGCGACCACACTCACCTACCGAGAACGGAGGGAAGTTGTAGTGAAGCATGAACGGGTCTTTTTTCTCGCCTTCCAGGGTGTCCAGCAGTTGTGCGTCACGGGCAGTACCCAGAGTCGCGACTACCAGGGCCTGGGTTTCACCACGGGTGAACAGGGCCGAACCGTGGGTCTTCGGCAGAACGCCGACTTCAATATTCAGCGGACGTACGGTGCGGGTGTCGCGACCGTCAATACGTGGCTTGCCGTTAACGATATTTTCGCGAACGGTGCGGTATTCGATTTCGCCGAAGGCTGCTTTGACTTCGCTGGAAGAAGGCTGGCCTTCTTCACCGGACAGCTTGGCAACAACCTGGTCCTTCAGTTCACCCAGGCGAGCGTAACGGTCGGCCTTGATGGTGATGGTGTAGGCGTCGGAGATCGCAGCACCGAACTCGGAGCGGATAGCGCCCAGCAGCTCAGTGGCTTCTGGCTGAGGAGCCCAGGTCCAGGTCGGCTTGGCGGCTTCGGCAGCCAGTTCTTTAACAGCGTTGATCACAACCTGGAACTCGTCGTGAGCAAACAGTACAGCGCCCAGCATCTGGTCTTCGGTCAGCTCTTTGGCTTCCGATTCAACCATCAACACGGCTTCCGAAGTACCGGCAACGACCATGTCCAGGCTCGAAGCTTTCTGTTGTTCGTAAGTTGGGTTCAGCAGGTAGCCGGTGCTTTCGTGGAAAGCAACGCGAGCTGCGCCGATCGGGCCATCGAAAGGAATACCGGAGATGGCCAGGGCAGCCGAGGTGCCGATCATCGCAGCGATGTCCGGATCGGTCTTCTTGCTGGTGGAAACGACGGTGCAGACAACCTGCACTTCGTTCATGAAGCCTTCTGGGAACAGCGGACGGATCGGACGGTCGATCAGTCGGGAAGTCAGGGTTTCTTTCTCGGAAGGACGGCCTTCGCGCTTGAAGAAACCACCAGGGATCTTACCGGCAGCGTAAGTCTTTTCCTGGTAGTGAACGGAAAGAGGGAAGAAGCCTTTGCTTGGGTCAGCGGTCTTGGCGCCTACAACGGTTACCAATACGGTAACGTCGTCGTCAACGGTGACCAGCACTGCGCCGGAGGCTTGACGGGCAATACGGCCTGTCTCGAGGGTAACGGTCGACTGACCGAACTGGAATTTTTTGATTACCGGGTTCACGGTGTCCTACCTTCTTTGTGGCTCTTGGGGAACTTGTCTTCTTGCGAAATTCTTGGGCAATGTCGGGAATCGGCCCAACCCTTGTCCAGGGTAAAACGTGTATCCAGATAAAACTTGAGGCTGGGAGCCTGCCATGGGCCAGCGGGAAACCCACTGACACACGGCAAACAACCAACCTCTAGCGCAATCGCTGATTAGCGACGCAGACCCAGGCGACCGATCAGAGCCTGGTAACGGCCCAGATCCTTGCCTTTCAGGTAGTCCAGCAGCTTACGGCGCTGGTTTACCATGCGGATCAGACCACGACGGGAGTGGTGATCTTTACCGTTGGCCTTGAAGTGACCCTGCAGCTTGTTGATGTTGTGGGTCAGCAGTGCAACTTGCACTTCTGGCGAACCAGTGTCACCAACAGCTTGCTGATAGTCAGCTACGATTTGTGCTTTTTCTTGAACGTCGAGAGCCATGAGGCAATCCTTTTTTCAGGAAACCACCCAAAGGGCAGTTTCAACAGGCCAGGGACAAATCCCTGTATCTAAAAATGAGTGTTGACCGTGCCTGTTAACAGCCACACTCGTTCGGTCATTCTGACCGAATCAGCCGACGCGGCGCGATGCGCCCGTCTTCGCTCACCTCACCGATACCGATAAAGCGACCGTTATGATCTTGTACCCGCACCATGCCGAACTTCGGAGCATCCGGTGCGCGGACCGGCTGGCCGTTGAGCCAGTAGAACGCGCTGTGTTCCGAGAAGTGCAGCAATGGCCAATCCAGCAAACCGCTGTCCGATGGCATCAGGAAGCGATCAACAGCTTCATTGCCGCCTTCGGCATGTACAGCTTCCAACTCTTCCAACGTGACCGTCTGGGCCAGGGTGAAAGGGCCAGCCTGGGTGCGTCGCAGTTCTGCAACGTACGCGCCGCAACCGAGCTGTTCACCAATATCTTCCACCAGGGTACGGATATAGGTGCCTTTGCTGCAGTCCACGGCCAAGCGGGCGGTGTCGCCTTCACAGGCGAGCAATTCCAAGCGCGCAATAGTAACAGAACGCGGTTCACGCTCCACTACTTCGCCCGCACGTGCCAGCTTGTAAAGAGGCTGGCCATCACGCTTGAGAGCCGAGTACATCGGCGGTATCTGACTGATTTGCCCACGAAAAGCGGGTAAGGCAGCCTCGATATCTGCACGACCAACGGTCACGTCGCGAACCTGCAGAACATCACCTTCGGCGTCTGCCGTGGTGGTGGTCTTGCCCAGTTGCATAAGGGTTTCGTAACCCTTGTCCGAATCGAGCAGGTATTGCGAGAACTTGGTGGCCTCGCCAAAGCACAATGGCAACACGCCAGTAGCCAGGGGGTCGAGGCTACCAGTGTGCCCGGCCTTTTCGGCATTGAGCAGCCAGCGGACCTTCTGCAACGCCGCATTGGAGGTAAAACCAATGGGCTTGTCGAGCAGGATGATGCCGCTGACGTTACGACGGATACGTTTGACCTGAGCCACCGCTTACTCCTTGGCGTCTTCAGGTGTGGACGGATGCTGATTGTCTTCAGCCACGGCGCGCTCGATCAGGGCCGACAGGTGCGCACCACGCACGACGCTTTCGTCGTAGTGGAAGTGCAACTGGGGCACGCTGCGCAGCTTCATCTCACGGGCCAACTGCATACGCAGGAAACCTGCAGCGGAGTTGAGCACCTTGATGCTTTGCGCGATTTCTTCGCTGTTGTCCTGACCCATCACGGTGATGAAGATCTTGGCGTGACCGACGTCACGGCTCACTTCAACAGCGGTGATGGTGACCAGGCCAACGCGCGGGTCTTTGACTTCGCGACGGATCAGTTGGGCCAGCTCGCGCTGCATCTGATCGCCGATACGTTGGGTACGGCTGTATTCTTTTGCCATGTCTTGTTACCTGTTACTGCCACACGGTGAAACCCGTGGGGTCTGAAAGCGGCAAACGCCCGGCCTGACAAAAGCCAGACCGGGCGTTGCGTTTAGAGTCCGGACACTGCGCGGGGCATTTGCATGCCCACACGCGGCGTGGCTCCTGAAGTGCGCGAGTTAGAGGCTGCGAGCAACCTGAACCTTCTCGTAGACTTCGATCTTGTCGCCAGGCTTGACGTCGTTGTAGCTCTTGACACCAATACCGCACTCCATGCCGGCACGTACTTCGGAAGCGTCATCCTTGAAGCGGCGCAGGGATTCCAGCTCGCCTTCGAAGATAACGATGTCTTCACGCAGTACACGGATTGGACGGTTACGGTGCACAGTACCTTCGATAACCATGCAACCGGCGATCGCGCCAAACTTCGGCGAACGGAACACGTCACGGACTTCGGCGACACCCAGGATATTTTCCCGAACGTCACTGCCAAGCATGCCGGTGAGGGCTTTCTTGACGTCTTCGATGATGTCGTAGATGACGTTGTAGTAACGCATGTCCAGGCCTTCCTGCTCGACGATCTTCCGTGCGCCAGCATCGGCACGCACGTTGAAGCCGAACAGTACAGCGTTGGAAGCCAGTGCCAGGTTGGCGTCGGATTCGGTGATACCACCGACACCGCCACCGACAACACGCACTTGCACTTCGTCGTTACCCAGGCCGTTCAAGGCGCCGTTCAACGCTTCGAGGGAACCACGGACGTCAGATTTGAGGACGATGTTAAGCGTCTTCTTCTCTTCCTGGCCCATGTTCTCGAAGATGTTTTCCAGCTTGCCGGCGTGAGCACGGGCCAGCTTGACTTCGCGGAACTTGCCTTGACGGAACAGAGCCACTTCACGGGCTTTCTTCTCGTCGGCAACTACGCTCATCTCGTCGCCAGCGTCCGGGGTACCGTCCAGGCCGAGAATCTCGACAGGGATGGCTGGACCGGCTTCCTTGATTGGCTTGCCGTTCTCGTCGAGCATGGCACGTACACGGCCGTAGTTCGAACCGACCAGCACCATGTCGCCTTGGCGCAGGGTACCGTCTTGAACCAGAACGGTCGCAACCGGGCCACGGCCCTTGTCGAGGCGGGATTCAACCACAACACCACGGCCAGGAGCCGATGGGGTAGCGGTCAGTTCCAGGACCTCGGCTTGCAACAGGACTGCTTCGAGCAGTTCGTCAACGCCGGTACCCATCTTCGCCGAGACCGGTACGAATGGAGTGTCGCCACCCCACTCTTCGGAAGTCACGCCATGAACCGACAGTTCGCTACGGATGCGATCGAGATCAGCGCCCGGCTTGTCGATTTTGTTCACGGCAACCACCAGCGGCACGCCAGCTGCTTTAGCATGCTGAACAGCTTCGATGGTTTGCGGCATCACGCCGTCGTCCGCTGCAACCACCAGGATCACGATGTCGGTCGCCTTGGCACCACGGGCACGCATGGCGGTAAACGCGGCGTGACCAGGGGTGTCGAGGAACGTCACCATGCCACGGTCGGTTTCAACGTGGTAGGCACCGATGTGCTGGGTAATGCCGCCGGCTTCGCCCGCTGCAACCTTGGCACGACGGATGTAGTCGAGCAGGGAAGTCTTACCGTGGTCAACGTGGCCCATGACGGTCACGACTGGAGCACGGGAAACCGCTTCACCTTCAAACTTCAGGGACTCGGCCAGGGAATCTTCCAGGGCGGTGTCGCTGACCAGGGTCACTTTGTGGCCCAGCTCTTCAGCAACCAGTTGGGCAGTTTCCTGGTCCAGTACCTGGTTGATGGTGGCTGGAGTACCCAGCTTGAACATGAACTTGATGATTTCAGCAGCCTTGACCGACATCTGCTGAGCGAGATCGCCAACAGTGATGGTCTCGCCGATCTTCACTTCACGCACGACAGGGCCGGTTGGGCTCTGGAAACCGTGGGCGTTGCGTTTCTTCAGCTTGGCCTTGCCGCGACCACCACGACGGAAGCCATCGCTTTCTTCGTCGGTAGTACGTGGGGCAACGCGCGGAGCAGGCGCTTTCTCTTTGACCGAAGCACGATGTGGAGCGTTTTTACGCTCGCCATCGCCACCGCCGCTACGACGATTGTTATCGTCGGCACGTGGTTTGTCCGGACGACGAGGTTCGTCGCGCTTGCGAGCGTCAGCAGCAGGCGCTGGTGCAGCGGCAACCGGAGCGGCCTCACGCACAGCTTCTACAGGCGCGCTAGGCGCAGCGACTGCGTCAGTACCAGCAGGTTGCGCAGCAGCAGGCTGGCGACGCGCTTCTTCTTCGGCGCGACGCTTGGCTTCTTCTTCAGCCTTCTGACGTGCAGCATTTTCTACTGCGCGACGTTCATCCATCTCGCGTTTGCGCTCGGCTTCGATTTCTTCCGGGCTGCGCTGTACGAAGACTTTCTTCTTACGCACTTCAACGCTGATGCTCTTGCTACCAGCCACCCGCAGGGTGCTGGTTGTTTTGCGCTGCAATGTAATCTTGCGCG
Source organism: Pseudomonas sp. WS 5410 (assembly GCF_012985645.1). Taxonomy (NCBI): domain Bacteria; kingdom Pseudomonadati; phylum Pseudomonadota; class Gammaproteobacteria; order Pseudomonadales; family Pseudomonadaceae; genus Pseudomonas; species Pseudomonas sp. WS 5410. The sequence continues at coordinate 45,243 of NZ_JAAQWS010000014.1, forward strand.
GTTCTTCCACTTTCGCCTTGTGGCTGCTTTTCAAGTGAGTCAGCAACGATTGCTTCTCACTGTCGCTCACATGTTCCTCGGCGGCGGTGTGCGGCAGACCTGCCTCACGCATCTGCTGCAACAGGCGCTCTACCGGTGTTTTGACCTCATCGGCCAGTTGTTTCACCGTGACTTGCGTCATGCACTTCTCTCCTCAGGCCGCGCCTAATTACTCGAACCAATGGGCTCGGGCGGCCATGATCAACTTGCCGGCACGATCATCGTCAATGCCGTCGATGTCGAGCAGGTCGTCAATAGACTGCTCGGCCAGGTCTTCGCGGGTAATTACGCCGCGCACCGCCAGTTCCATCGCCAAATCCTTGTCCATACCCTCAAGCGAGAGCAGGTCTTCGGCCGGATGGGCGTCTGCCAGCTTTTCCTCAGTAGCGATGGCTTTAGTCAACAAGCGATCCTTGGCCCGAGCGCGAAGCTCGTTGACGGTGTCTTCGTCAAAGCCGTCGATGTTGAGCATTTCCTCCACCGGTACGTAGGCAATCTCTTCCAGGCTGGTAAAGCCTTCATCTACCAGCACCTGTGCCAGATCTTCGTCGACTTCCAGCTCGTCGATGAAGTTGCGCAGGATGTCGCCGGTTTCTGCTTGCTGCTTAGCCTGGATGTCCGATTCGGTCATGACGTTCAGGGTCCAGCCAGTCAACTGGCTGGCCAGACGCACGTTCTGACCACCGCGACCGATGGCCTGGGCCAGATTGTCTGCGCCAACGGCGATGTCCATTGCATGGGCATCCTCGTCAACAATAATTGCCGCGACTTCAGCCGGGGACATGGCGTTGATCACGAACTGCGCCGGGTTATCGTCCCACAGCACGATATCCACACGCTCACCGCCCAATTCGCCCGACACTGCCTGGACGCGCGAACCGCGCATACCAATGCAAGCACCCTGCGGGTCGATGCGTTTGTCCTTGGAGCGGACCGCGATCTTGGCGCGCGAACCTGGGTCGCGGGACGCAGCCATGACTTCGATCAGGCCTTCGGCAATTTCCGGCACTTCGATACGGAACAGCTCGATCAACATTTCCGGCGCGGTACGCGACAGGATCAGTTGAGGGCCACGGTTCTCAGTGCGGATTTCCTTGAGCAGCGCACGCAAACGCACGCCGACACGGAAGGTTTCGCGGGAAATGATGTCTTCACGGGCCAGCAACGCTTCAGCATTGTTACCCAGATCGACGATCACGTTGTCGCGGGTCACTTTCTTCACGGTGCCGGAGATGATTTCCCCCAGGCGCTCGCGATAGGCGTCAACGACTTGAGCGCGCTCGGCTTCACGGACCTTTTGCACAATGACTTGCTTGGCAGTCTGTGCAGCGATGCGGCCGAACTCGATGGACTCGATCTTTTCCTCGACGACGTCACCCACCTGGGCGCCCGGATGCGTTTGCGCAACCTTGCTTGGCCAGGTTTCGATGGCCGGATCATCAAGATCGGCTTCTTCAACGACTGTCCAGCGACGGAAAGTCTCATAAGCTCCGGTGTGGCGATTGATTTCCACACGCAGATCAACTTCGTCTTCAAAACGCTTTTTGGTAGCAGTGGCCAGGGCCAACTCCAGCGCTTCAAAAATCACGTTAGCCGGTACGCCCTTTTCATTGGATACCGACTCAACAACCAGCAGTACTTCTTTGCTCATCGTACGCCTCGCCTTTCGCAAGCCATTGGATCCGCGGGATCCGCAGTTTCTGGCACGTCTCAGTCAAAACTGGGAATAATGTTGGCCTTGTCGATCATATCGATCGGCAACAGGAACTCGTGGTCTTCTACCTGCACCACTACATCCTGTTCTTCTACACCGCGCAGAAGGCCCTGAAAGTTGCGTCGCCCTTCGAAAGGGGATCGCAGCTTGATCTTCACTTGTTCACCGACATATTTAGCAAACTGCTCAATAGTGAACAGTGGGCGTTCCATGCCTGGCGAGGAAACTTCGAGGGTGTATTCAACGGCGATCGGATCTTCAACATCCAGGACACCGCTGATCTGACGGCTGACGATGGCACAATCGTCCACCAGCACACCGCCCTCTTTATCGATATAAACGCGCAACATTGAGTGGCGACCTTGAGCCGAAAACTCAATACCCCAGCATTCATAGCCTAGGGCCACGACCACCGGGGCCAGCAAGGCCTGCAACTCTTCTAGCTTGCTCGACACCTGAACCCCCTCGTGCATGTATGTGCATGCTGTGCAAAATAAAAAAATGGGCGAAACGCCCATCCTTGAAACGCCGTCGAACAGCGGCGTTGAAAGTGTCCAGCTAACAAAAAGCCCCTTAAAAGGGGCTCCGCTAAAACTGGTTGCGGGGGCCGGATTTGAACCGACGACCTTCGGGTTATGAGCCCGACGAGCTACCAGACTGCTCCACCCCGCGACAAAGCTGGGGCGGAAGTATACGACCGATCCCTTACAGGGTCAATGTAACCTTCCACCTACAAGAAAGCCCGCAACAGCGGGCTCTCCTGATAATTGGTACCGAGAAGGGGACTCGAACCCCTACACCCTATGGGCACAACCACCTCAAGGTTGCGTGTCTACCAATTCCACCACCTCGGCAATACAGCGTTTACAACCTTCTTACTTCTGCTCTTGAGCTGGAGGCACGTCAGTCGCTGGAGTAGCCGACTTTTGCTCTTGAAGCACCGGGACATCATCAGAAGCCGGTTTTGCTTTTGGAACTTCCAACACTGCTGGATCTGGTAAACCTGCTTGAGTCAGCACATGAGCTTTCTCTTTAGCAAAGTAACCTAACCCCAGACTGGTTATGAAGAAACCGGCGGCAAGTATAGCAGTAAACTTACTAAGAAAGGTAGAGGAACCTTGGCTTCCGAACACAGTATTTGAAGCACCTGCCCCGAAAGACGCACCAGCGTCCGCACCTTTACCCTGTTGCAGCAATACCAGGGCAACAACGCCCAGTGCACCCAACAGATGAAAAACGACTACGACTGTTTCCAGCATTTTCTCAGTTTCCCGCGGCGCGACAAATCGCACCGAACTCATCTGCATTCAGGGAAGCTCCACCAATGAGCCCCCCATCGATATCCGGCATGCCGAACAGTTCGACCGCATTGGCCGCCTTCACGCTGCCGCCGTATAGAAGCCGCACACCTTGTGCGACCTCAGAATTCTCTGCCGCCAACTGCGCGCGGATGGCTGCGTGCACATCCTGCGCCTGTTGCGGTGTAGCAGTCAGCCCGGTGCCAATGGCCCAGACCGGCTCGTAAGCAATCACTGCCTTTGCAAACGCACCAACACCCAGCTCCTCGATGATGCTGCCCAGCTGACGCGAGACAACTTCAAGAGTTTTGCCCGATTCACGCTGCTCAAGGGTCTCCCCTATGCACAACACCGGAATCAAGCCACAAGCCTGTGCTGCTGCGAACTTGCGATTGAGTATCCCATCACGTTCGCCCATCATCTGACGGCGCTCGGAGTGCCCAACAAGCACATAGGAACAACCCGCATCCACCAGCTGACTCGGTGCAATCTCACCGGTCAACGCACCCTGCATGGCTTCCACCGCAGAATTCTGCGCGCCGACCTGGATCGACTTGCCTTTCAAGCCATCAACCACTTGGTTGATATGCAAGCAAGGCGGGAATACCGCGATATCAACACCGCTCGGCAGGGCCAGGTGACGAAGGCCATTGACCAGCTCAGCGACACTGGCGCGGGTACCGTGCATCTTCCAGTTACCAGCTACCATAGTGCGACGCATGCTGTACCTCGTCGGTCAAAGTGGGCGCAGATGTTACCCAACCACATCAACACTGGCAAGCCGAATTCAGGCGCAAACTTCAGTTACCAGTTTTGCCAGCTCTTCGGCGTAGCCGCGAACCTGTGTTTCATCATCGCCTTCGACCATCACACGCACCAAAGGCTCGGTCCCCGACTTGCGCAACAAGACCCGACCACGCCCCGCCATAGCGACGGTTACGCGCTCACAGGCTTCCTTGATCGCCGGGTGCTCGATAGGGTTTTCGCCGCCCGAAAAACGCACATTGAGCAGCACCTGCGGGCACTTGCGCAGTGCCTGGCGCGCCAGGGCCAGGCTTTCGTCACGCCGACGCAGGGCCAACAGCACCTGCAGCGCCGCGATGATCGCATCCCCGGTAGTGGTGTGCTGGAAGCACACGACATGCCCCGAATTCTCGCCACCTACCAGCCAGTTGCGCTCCAGCAGCTCGGCAATCACGTAGCGGTCGCCCACATTGGCCCGCACGAACGGGATCCCCAGGTCTGCCAGGGCCAGCTCCAGCCCCAGATTACTCATCAGGGTACCGACCACACCACCTTGCAGCTTGTTACGCTCATGCAGGTCGCGGGCAATGATGAACAGCAGGTCGTCACCGTCGACGATGGCGCCGGTATGATCGACCATCAACACGCGGTCACCGTCGCCATCGAAGGCAATACCCAGGTCCGCGTGCTCGGCCAATACCGCTGCCTGCAATTGACCCATATGGGTCGAACCACAGTTATCGTTGATGTTCAGGCCGTTGGGCTGGGCCGACAGCACTGTAACCTCGGCACCCAACTCCTTGAATACACTGGGAGCAACCTTGTAGGTTGCACCATGGGCACAGTCGATGACCACCTTGAGCCCGGCAAAATTGGTGCTGGTAGGCACGCTGCTTTTGCAAAACTCGATATAACGGCCAGACGCATCGTTAATCCGTGAAACCTTGCCCAGCTTGCTCGATTCGACGACGGTCATCGGCGCATCCAGCAACTCTTCAATCATGTGCTCGATCGCGTCCGGCAGCTTGGTGCCCTGGCCCGAGAAGAACTTGATGCCATTGTCATCATGGGGATTGTGCGAGGCACTGATCACAATACCGGCTTCAGCGTGAAAGGTACGCGTCAGATAAGCGATCGCCGGCGTAGGCATCGGCCCCAGCAACATCACATCTGCCCCGGCGGCAGACAGGCCCGCCTCGAGTGCAGACTCGAACATATAGCCAGAAATCCGCGTATCCTTACCCACCAGGATGCGGCATGCCCCCATGCTGCGGAAGGCCATCCCGGCCGCCCAGCCCAGCTTGAGCATAAAGTCCGGAGTGATCGGGAATTCGCCGACCCGACCACGAATACCGTCGGTGCCAAAATATTTCTTTGTCATAAGTGCTCCATCATTCTTATTCGGCTGATTCTACTGCTTCGATCATCCGTACAACGTCAACTGTCTCGGCCACATCGTGCACCCGCAGAATACGCGCGCCCTTGGCCACAGCAAGCGCCGCCAGGGCCAGGCCGCCGTACAGACGCTCACCCACAGGGCGATTCAAGGCCATGCCTATCATGCTCTTGCGCGACACCCCAACCAACAGGGGGCGACCAAGGGCATGCAGCGATTCCATATGTTTGAACAGGCTCAGATTGTGCTGCAGGGTTTTGGCAAAACCAAACCCGGGATCGAGAATGATCCGCTCAGGGGCAATTCCCACAGCGGCGCATTGGGCAATGCGATCGACAAGAAATTCCGTCACTTCTTCGACCAGGTGATCATAGTGCGGCGCGTCCTGCATCGTCCCGGGCTCGCCGAGCATATGCATCAGACAGACAGGCAACCCGGTGGCCGCCGCCGCATCCAGCGCGCCGTCGCGCTGCAGCGAGCGCACGTCATTGATCAGTCCGGCCCCGAGCCGCGCGGTTTCGCGCATGACCGCCGGGGTCGAGGTGTCCACCGAAATAATGACATCCAGTTCGCGGTGAATACGCTCGACAATCGGCGCAACACGCTCCATTTCCTCCACAGGGGAAACAGCACGCGCGCCAGGCCGGGTTGATTCGCCCCCCACATCAATAATGGTCGCACCCGCAGCTACCATTGCCGCTGCATGGCGCAACGCCGCATCCAGCTGGCTGAAGCGACCACCATCGGAAAAGGAATCAGGGGTTACATTGAGAATGCCCATAACATGCGTATGGGCCAAATCAAGAACCCGGCTGCCGCAAGGCAACCGGGTGGAGGACAACACAGAAGTCATTTCAAGCCTTAAAGGTCGGCAGCCGGGCCGCCGATTGGGTTTTCCGGGCGTTCGTTCTGTACCACTGGCGGTGTGCCTGAAGTACCCGAACCACCTTCCCAATCACGAGGCTCGCGAGGCGTACGACCAGCCATGATGTCGTCGATCTGCTCGGCATCAATGGTCTCGTACTTCATCAGGGCATCGGCCATGGCGTCGAGCTTGTCACGGTTATCGGTGAGGATCTGCTTGGCCGTGCCGTAGCACTGGTCAATGATGCTGCGCACTTCAGAGTCGATCAGCTTGGCAGTCTCGCCGGAGAAGCTGGCACTTTGACCGCCACCACCACGACCCAGGAACACTTCGCCTTCTTCCTCGGCATACATCAGCGGGCCGAGTTTTTCGGACAGGCCCCACTTGGTAACCATATTCCGGGCAATCTGGCTGGCACGCATGATGTCGTTGGAAGCGCCGGTGGTCACACCGTCAAAGCCCAAGGTCATCTCTTCAGCGATACGACCGCCGTACAGCGAGCAGATCTGACTGATCAGAGCGCGCTTGGAGAGACTGTAACGATCCTCTTCCGGCAGGAACATGGTGACACCCAGTGCCCGGCCGCGAGGAATGATCGACACTTTGTAGACCGGGTCGTGCTCAGGCACAACGCGACCGACAATGGCGTGACCAGCCTCGTGATAAGCGGTGTTCTGCTTCTCTTTCTCGGACATGACCATGGATTTGCGCTCGGCACCCATCATGATCTTGTCTTTGGCCAGCTCGAATTCTTTCATCTCGACAATGCGCTTGCCGGTACGGGCAGCGAACAGCGAGGCCTCGTTCACCAGGTTGGCCAGGTCGGCACCGGAGAAACCAGGGGTACCGCGAGCAATCACGCCTGGAGCGACGTCGTCGCCCATTGGCACTTTGCGCATGTGGACCTTGAGAATCTGCTCGCGGCCACGGATATCTGGCAAGCCAACCACAACCTGACGGTCGAAACGGCCCGGACGCAGCAGCGCCGGGTCAAGTACGTCAGGACGGTTGGTGGCGGCAATCACGATGATGCCGTCATTCATTTCAAAGCCGTCCATCTCGACCAGCAACTGGTTGAGGGTCTGCTCACGCTCGTCATGACCACCGCCCATGCCAGCACCACGATGGCGACCAACAGCGTCGATTTCGTCGATGAAGATGATGCATGGCGCGTGCTTCTTGGCCTGCTCGAACATGTCACGCACACGGCTGGCGCCCACACCGACGAACATCTCGACGAAGTCGGAACCGGAAATGGTGAAGAACGGCACCTTGGCTTCGCCGGCAATAGCCTTGGCGAGCAGGGTTTTACCGGTACCCGGAGGACCGACCATCAGTACACCGCGAGGAATACGGCCACCCAGGCGCTGGAATTTGCCCGGATCGCGCAGGAACTCGACCAACTCGCCAACTTCTTCCTTGGCTTCGTCGCAACCGGCAACGTCAGCCAGGGTGGTTTTTACCTGGTCTTCGGAAAGCAGGCGGGCCTTGCTCTTGCCGAAGCTCATCGGTCCGCCCTTGCCCCCTGCGCCGCCTTGCATCTGGCGCATGAAGAACATGAACACGGCGATAATCACCAGGATCGGGAAGCTGGCCACCAGGAGCTGGGTCCAGATGCTCTGCTGCTCAGGCTGCTTGCCCTCAACGACCACCTTGTTGTCCACCAGGTCGCCGATCAGACCATTGTCCTGGATCGCCGGACGGATGGTCTTGAAGCTGTCGCCATCGTTGCGCTTGCCAGTGATCACGTAGCCATCAACCGCTACGCGCTCGACCTTGCCATCCTTAACTTGCTGGATGAAGTCGGAATAGTTGAGGGTCTGCGGCTCGTTAGGGCTGGAGAAGTTGTTCATCACCGTCACCAGGACAGCCGCGATGATCAACCACAGGATCAGATTCTTTGCCATATCGTTCAATTAACTACCCTCTGAAGCAAGCTCCGCTACTGGCGCGCGCTTCGCATGATATTCACCGGCCTAACTTACTACATTACCTACAACTCTGGCAGGCGCCGTCTGTAACCCTTTGTGAAACTTTGACTACACAATATTCGTAAAGCTTCGTGACGAAAGCGATATAAAAATACCTATCGACTCCCTTAAAACCTTTAAAGACGCTCATCACTGGCAGCGCCTTCGACACCGCGATAGCCGCGGCCCAGCAAATACTGCTCGCGAGACCTGTCCCTCGAGGAGTCAGGCTTGCGGGTCTGCACCTTGTCGAACAGCTTGCGCATGTTCTTGTGGTACTCGTCAAAACCTTCCCCAAGGAAGACCTTGACCAGAAAATCACCACCCGGACGCAGAACCCTTCCTGCCAGATCCAGTGCCAATTCGCACAGGAACATGGCGCGTGGCATATCCACGGCTGGTAATCCACTCATATTGGGGGCCATATCCGAAATCACAAGGTCTACCTGCGAATTTCCGACAGCCTCGAGGATCTGTGCCAATACATCATCACGGGTAAAGTCGCCATGGACGAAGGTCACATCAGGGATGCTATCCATTTCCAGGATATCGGAAGCGATCAAACGGCCTTGCCCACCAATCAGACGACTGGTCACCTGGGACCAGCCACCGGGGGCTGCGCCGAGATCAATTACGCTCATGCCGGGACGGATCAACCGGTCCTTTTCCTGGATCTCCAGCAGCTTGTAGCTGGCCCGGGAACGGTAGCCATCCTTTTGCGCCTTTTTTACGTAAGGATCGTTGAAATGCTCTTTAAGCCAGTTAAGGCTAGTTTTGGAACGGGCCACGGGCCACCTCGAAAATAAAACGGGTCGTGATTAACTGGGCGGTCCCGGACTCGCTCGGGTAAACTGGCCGCCGCTTTTTACAAGATCAGACGCAGGGGTCAGATTATGCCGCTCACTCAAGAGCAGAAGAAACAGTACAAATCCATTGGCCACCATCTGAAACCAGTTTTGATTGTGGCCGACAACGGTTTGACTGAAGGTGTGTTAGCCGAACTTGAACGCGCATTAGGCGATCACGAGCTGATCAAGATCAAGGTCAACATCCTTGATCGCGAAGCGCGCCTGGCCGCCATTGCAGAACTGTGCAAGGTGGGCAAAGCGGACCTGGTTCAGGTCATCGGCAAGATGGCGCTGCTGTATCGCAAGAATTTCAGCGCCAACAAGCAACTGTCGAACGTTCATCGCTTCAAATGATGCAAGGGTCACGGGCGCGCTTCGCGCGCCCTGCCACTCCATCCCGGCGCAGGCTGCACCACCAGCACCAAGCCAGAAAACCCTAGCACAAGATAGCTGAACAGCTGCCAGCGCAACGCTTCCGGCAGCAATATGCGCACCACGCAATACATTGCGCACGCATACAGCGCCATCAACAGCAGTTGCCCGCGCATATCCCGCCACAAACTCCCCAAGCCCTCGGCCTTGACCAGCACCAATGCCTGGAGAATCACGCACGCCGCCGCAAATCCCACCAGCAGCGCACTCAATAATCCGCCGATCTCATCGATCAGCAACGGCGCCAGGCCAATCATGCCCAGCACCGGCAATACACCAAGATGCAGCAGCCATAGCCCGCCAACCCAAAGCATCTGGGCAAACTGCCAAAGCATGGCGCCCGCTCGAAGCGGGCGCCGTTTTTCAGATGTGACGAACTTCGACAATCTCGTACTCGATCACGCCACCGGGCGTCTTGACGGCCACCACATCACCCTCTTCCTTGGCAATCAAGGCGCGGGCCAGGGGCGAACCGACGGAGATCTTGCCGAGCTTGAAGTCAGCCTCGTCCTCACCCACGATGTGGTAAGTCACGCTTTCATCCGTCTCGACGTTGGCGATTTCTACAGTCGTGCCGAAAATCACCTTGCCGGTCTTGGGAATAGTCGTGACATCAATGATGACCGCATTCTGCATGCGCCCTTCGATATCACGGATCCGCGCCTCGACCATCCCCTGCTGCTCACGGGCAGCATGGTATTCGGCGTTTTCCTTCAAGTCGCCCAGCTCACGGGCCGTACCGATGTCCTGGCTCAGCTTTGGACGTACGACCTTGGTCAGATGGGCGTGCTCCTCTTCCAGGGCCTTGGCGCCCTGGACAGTCATTGGGTATTTGATCATGCCTTCAATCCTGCGTGTAAATCCTGCAAGCGACGCACGGTCTTTTCCGGACCGAACTTGAGCGCTTCACAGATGGCTTCGCCAGCAGCAATGGTGGTGGTGCAGTAGATCTTGTGCTGCAAGGCGTTACGACGAATGGAGTAGGAATCCGCGATCGACTGGCGACCTTCGGTGGTGTTGATGATCAGGGTGACTTCGTCATTCTTGATCATATCGACCACGTGCGGACGACCTTCCGTTACCTTGTTCACGCGACGCACTTTCAGGCCAGCGGCTTCAATCAGCTTGGCGGTCCCGGCGGTGGCCACGACTTCGAAGCCCAAGTTGATCAGATCACGGGCCACGCCTGCAACCAGCGGCTTGTCATCATCACGCACGCTGATAAACGCAGTACCGCCGGTCGGCAGCACTTCGCTGGCGCCCATCTGGGCCTTGGCGAATGCTTCGCCGAAGGTATCGCCCACGCCCATCACTTCACCGGTGGACTTCATCTCTGGGCCCAGGATCGGGTCCACACCAGGGAATTTGGCGAATGGGAATACCGCCTCTTTCACGCTGTAGAAGTTCGGAATGATTTCCTTGGTGAAGCCGATTTCCTTCAAGGTCTTACCGGCCATGACACGGGCGGCAATCATCGCCAGGGACACACCGATGCACTTGGAAACAAACGGCACGGTACGCGAAGCACGCGGGTTGACTTCGATGACGTAGATGTCTTCGCCTTGCAGCGCCAACTGTACGTTCATCAGGCCGACCACGCCCAGTTCCAGGGCCATTTTCTTGACCTGCTCGCGCATCTCGTCCTGGATGTGCAGCGGCAGCGAGTACGGCGGCAGGGAGCACGCGGAGTCACCGGAGTGAACACCCGCCTGCTCGATGTGCTGCATGATCGCGCCGATCACCACGTCGGTACCGTCGCAGACCGCATCCACGTCCATCTCGATGGCGCAGTTGAGGAAGTGGTCCAGCAGCACCGGGCTGTCGTTGGACACTTTCACCGCATCACGCAGGTAACGCTTGAGTTCTTCTTCTTCGTAGACGATTTCCATCGCCCGGCCGCCCAGCACGTAGGACGGACGCACCACCAACGGGTAGCCGATCTTGCTGGCTGCACGGATGGCTTCGTCTTCGCTGCGCACGGTCGCGTTTGGCGGCTGGCGCAGGTTCAGGCGCTCGACCATTTGCTGGAAGCGCTCACGGTCTTCGGCACGGTCGATGGCGTCAGGGCTGGTACCGATGATCGGCACGCCAGCCGCTTCCAGGGCACGCGCCAGTTTCAGCGGGGTTTGCCCGCCGTACTGCACGATCACGCCTTTTGGCTTCTCGACGCGACAGATTTCCAGCACGTCTTCCAGCGTTACCGGCTCGAAGTACAGGCGGTCGGAAGTGTCGTAGTCAGTGGAAACAGTTTCCGGGTTGCAGTTGACCATGATGGTCTCGTACCCGTCTTCGCGCAGGGCGAGGGCGGCGTGTACGCAGCAGTAGTCGAACTCGATGCCCTGACCGATACGGTTTGGACCGCCGCCCAGGATGATGATCTTGTCGCGGCCCGACGGCGCGGCTTCGCACTCTTCCTCGTAGGTGGAGTACAGGTACGCGGTGTCGGTGGCGAACTCTGCGGCGCAAGTGTCAACACGCTTGTAGACCGGGAAGATGTCCAGTTTGTGGCGGTGGGTGCGCAGGTTTTTCTCGGTCACGCCCAGCAGTTTGGCCAGACGCTGGTCGGAGAAGCCTTTGCGCTTGAGACGGAACATCAGGTCGCGGTCGATAGAGGAAAGACCCAGGGTCTTGACCTTCTCTTCTTCCTTGATCAGATCTTCGATCTGCACGAGGAACCACGGATCAATCATGTTCATGCCGAAGATGTCTTCGACGGTCATGCCCGCGCGGAAGGCGTCAGCCACGTACCAGATACGCTCGGCGCCCGGCACGGTCAGCTCGCGCTTGAGGATGCTCATGCTTTCCGGGTTGCTCAGGTCGAGCTTCTCGTCCAGACCGCAAACGCCAACTTCCAGGCCACGCAGAGCTTTCTGCAGGGACTCCTGGAATGTCCGGCCAATGGCCATGACTTCACCGACCGACTTCATCTGGGTGGTCAGGCGGGCGTCGGCTTTCGGGAACTTCTCGAAAGCGAAGCGTGGCAGCTTAGTAACTACGTAGTCGATCGACGGCTCGAAGGACGCCGGCGTAGCGCCGCCAGTGATTTCGTTTTGCAGCTCGTCCAAGGTGTAACCGATCGCCAGCTTGGCAGCGATGCGCGCAATCGGGAAGCCGGTAGCTTTTGATGCCAGCGCCGAAGAACGCGACACACGCGGGTTCATCTCGATCACGACCATACGGCCTGTGTTCGGGCAAATACCGAACTGAACGTTGGAACCACCGGTTTCAACGCCGATCTCACGCAGTACCGCCAACGAGGCGTTACGCATGATCTGGTATTCCTTGTCCGTCAGGGTTTGCGCAGGAGCAACGGTGATCGAGTCACCGGTGTGCACACCCATCGGGTCGAAGTTTTCGATCGAGCAGACGATGATGCAGTTGTCCTTTTTATCGCGGACAACTTCCATCTCGTACTCTTTCCAGCCGATCAGGGATTCGTCGATCAGCAGCTCTTTGGTCGGCGACAGATCCAGGCCGCGGGCGCAGATTTCTTCGAACTCTTCACGGTTGTAAGCGATACCGCCGCCGGTGCCGCCCATGGTGAAGGACGGCCGGATAATGCACGGGAAGCCGAGCTTTTCGAGAACCGCGTTGGCCTCTTCCATGCTGTGGGCGATACCCGAGCGCGGGCAATCAAGACCGATAGACTTCATGGCCTTGTCGAAACGCGAACGGTCTTCAGCCTTGTCGATGGTGTCGGCATTGGCGCCGATCATCTCTACGCCGAACTTTTCCAGGACGCCTTCGCGCTCCAGGTCCAGGGCGCAGTTCAGTGCAGTCTGGCCACCCATGGTCGGCAGCAGTGCGTCCGGACGCTCTTTCTCGATGATCTTGGCAACGGTCTGCCACTTGATCGGTTCGATGTAGGTGGCGTCGGCCATGTCCGGGTCGGTCATGATGGTGGCCGGGTTGGAGTTCACCAGGATGACGCGGTAACCCTCTTCGCGCAGGGCCTTGCAGGCCTGGGCGCCGGAGTAGTCGAATTCGCAGGCCTGGCCGATCACGATCGGGCCAGCGCCGAGAATCAGGATGCTTTTTATGTCTGTACGTTTTGGCATGGGTTTGTCACTCAAATCCGCAGGTCAGTCGGCAAGCCGTCTTGAACAATCTTTGAAGAGCCTGCGGGGGCCACCGAGAGTCGGGGCCGCCCGCAAGCCACTCAGTCAGCGTCGCTTGGCCATCTCATTGATGAAACGGTCGAACAGCGGCGCTACGTCGTTCGGGCCCGGGCTCGCTTCAGGGTGGCCCTGGAAGCTGAACGCGCTCTTATCGGTGCGCTCGATACCCTGCAGGGAACCGTCGAACAGCGACTTGTGAATGGCACGCACGTTGGCCGGCAAGGTGGCTTCATCCACCGCAAAACCGTGGTTCTGGCTGGTGATCATCACGACACCGGTGTCCAGGTCTTGTACCGGGTGGTTGGCACCGTGATGGCCGTGGCCCATTTTCAGGGTCTTGGCGCCGGAGGCCAGGGCCAGCAACTGGTGGCCGAGGCAGATACCGAATACCGGGATCTCGGTGTCCAGCACTTCCTTGATGGCCTTGATCGCGTAGTCGCATGGCTCAGGGTCACCCGGGCCGTTGGACAGGAACACGCCATCCGGTTGCAGGGCCAACACATCGCTGGCCGGGGTCTGGGCCGGGACCACGGTCACACGGCAACCGCGCTCGACCAGCATGCGCAGAATGTTGTACTTGATGCCGTAGTCGTAGGCCACGACGTGATACGGCAGCTCAGTCGCTTCGATGGTCGCGTGACTGTCGGTCTTCAAGTCCCAGACAGTGGAGCGCCACTCGTACTTCTCTTTGGTGCTGACGACTTTCGCCAGGTCCATGCCTTTAAGGCCAGGGAAGCCCTGCGCTGCAGCAATTGCCGCTTCTTCGGAAATATTGTCACCGGCCATGATGCAGCCGTTCTGCGAGCCTTTTTCACGCAGGATGCGTGTCAGGCGGCGCGTATCGATACCGGCGATCGCCACAACATTGTTGGCTTTCAGGTAATCGGACAGCGACATCGTGTTACGCCAGTTGCTCGCAACCAGTGGCAGGTCACGAATCACCAGACCGGCCGACCAGACACGATCAGACTCGACGTCTTCCGGTGTAGTACCGGTGTTGCCGATATGCGGATAAGTCAGGGTAACGATCTGTTGGGCGTAGGAAGGATCGGTAAGGATTTCCTGATAGCCGGTCATGGCGGTGTTGAACACCACCTCTCCAACGGTCTGACCGTCGGCTCCAATGGCTTCGCCGCGAAAAATGCTGCCATCAGCAAGGGCGAGTATGGCTGGCTTAGTCAAGAAGACCTCCCGTAAATAAAGCCTGAAAGGGCGATCGCAGGTTGCAAAAAAGCGGAGTGACGTATGGACACGTCACCCCGCTTCTTCACTGAATTATTCTGCGCGCTTTTAGTGGACACACTAAAGCTGTAGCTTACAGAAAAAGGCTTTTTGGGTCCACCGCTAATGAGCCGAAAAGGCAGGAGAATGCGACAGGACGTCGCTTAGCGGGTAAAAACGGGGCCCTAGAGTAATCCTCCGGGCCCGTTTTTGCTACTGATTAACGCAGATCCAGCACGTCTTGCATGTCGTAGAGACCCGCTTCGCGGCCCTCCAGCCACAATGCGGCACGCACCGCGCCCTTGGCGAAGGTCATGCGACTGGAAGCCTTATGGGTAATCTCCAGGCGTTCACCTTCGGCAGCAAACAGCACCGTATGGTCACCCACCACATCACCACCGCGCACGGTGGCAAAGCCAATGGTTTCACGCTCGCGCGCCCCGGTATGACCTTCGCGACCATATACCGCAACCTTCGACAGATCACGCCCCAAGGCATCGGCAATCACTTCGCCCATGCGCATGGCAGTGCCCGATGGCGCATCGACCTTGTGCCGGTGATGCGCCTCGATGATCTCGATATCCGCGTCATCACCCAACACCCTTGCCGCCATGTCGAGCAACTTCAGCGACAGGTTGACGCCCACACTGAAGTTGGCGGCAAACACGATAGGAATGTCCTTGCCTGCCGCGACGAGCAATTGCTTTTGCTCGGCATTCAGGCCCGTGGTACCGATAACCATGGCTTTGCCCGCCTTGCGGCAGAACGCCAGGTTTTTCAGCATCACTTCGGGCAGGGTGAAGTCGATCAATACATCGAACTCATCAGCCACCTGCTCCAGGCTGCCGGACAATGACACACCGATCCGCCCCAGGGAGGCCAGCTCGCCAACATCGGCGCCTATCAGCGTACTGCCGGGGCGTACGATCGCCGCAGTCAGCCCCGACAGAGGCGAGCGCTGCTGCACCGCCTCCACCAGATTCTTGCCCATGCGCCCGGCGGCGCCCATCACTGCTATACGTCGCATATCCACGTCCTTACAGGTCGCCGAAGAAGCGCTTCACGCCTTCGAACCAGCCAGCGGTCTTGGGCGAATGGGAGCCATCACCGGCCAGCGAACCGCGCAGCTCTTCGAGCAACTCACGCTGACGACGATCCAGGTTGACCGGCGTCTCGACAGCCACACGGCACATCAAGTCGCCCGCACCACCGCCGCGCACCGGCGCTACACCTTTGCCACGGATCCGGAACTGCTTGCCGGTCTGAGTCCCCTCGGGGATCTTCAGCTTGACCCGCCCTTCGAGGGTCGGAATCTCCAGCTCGCCACCCAGGGCCGCGTCGACAAAACTGATCGGCACTTCGCAGAACAGGTGCTTGCCGTCACGCTGGAAGATAGCGTGCTCGCGCACATTGATCACCACGTACAGATCGCCCGTCGGACCACCCTGCGCGCCCGCCTCGCCCTCGCCCGACAACCGGATACGGTCGCCAGTATCAACACCGGCCGGCACTTTCACCGACAGGGTCTTGTACTCTTCGACGCGCCCTTCGCCGTGGCAAGAATCGCACGGATCGGAAATGATCTTGCCCTGGCCATGGCAGCGCGGGCAGGTTTGCTGCACCGAGAAGAAACCCTGCTGCATGCGCACCTGGCCAATACCGCCACAGGTCGGGCAGGTGATCGGCGAGGAGCCTTTCTTGGCGCCCGAACCGTCACACGGCTTGCAGTTGACCAGCGTCGGCACGCGGATATTGACGCTGGTGCCGCGCACGGCTTCTTCCAGGTTCAGTTCCAGGGTGTAGCGCAAGTCGCTGCCACGCTGGGCACCGCCGCGCTGACCACCACGACCGCCGCCGAAGAAGTCGCTGAATACATCGCCGAAGATATCGGAGAAGTTCTGCCCGCCAAAGCCAGCCCCGCCGCCGCCCATGCTTGGATCGACACCGGCATGGCCATACTGGTCGTAGGCTGCACGCTTGTTCGGATCACACAGGCATTCGTAGGCCTCATTGGCCTCTTTAAACATTTCTTCGGATTCTTTGTTATCCGGATTACGGTCCGGGTGGTGCTTCATCGCCAGGCGACGGTAAGCCTTCTTCAGGTCCGCCTCGCTGGAACCGCGCTCCACACCCAATACTTCGTAATAGTCACGCTTTGCCATAAGTCTTTGCACTCTTAAGGACGTCCGGCAAAACCCTCCTGAGCCTGCCAAACTCGTTGAGCCCCAATACAGGCCCGGACCCAACTCACGTCAAATTCAACGATCCTGGTCTTTACTGCTTTCAGCCGAGACCCAGCCAAAAACGCGGTGCCTGTCGATCGCAAAGCAGGAGCATTCCCGATCACACCGCCAACATCCGAACCTTGTCGCATGCTGTAAAAATTCGCGTACCCCAGACACGCCAACGCGGGAGCAAGCTCCCGCGCGGCGACATCCTACCAGTCACCGCTTGATAGCGGTCAACCGGGCGACCAAGTTACTTCTTCTGGTCTTCTTTTACTTCTTCGAACTCGGCATCGACAACGTCGTCGTGCTTGGCTTCAGGTTCTGCCTGTTGCGCAGCACCGTCACCTTGCGGAGCCTGCTCGGCGTACATCTTCTGAGCGACCGGCGCGGAGACTTTCGACAACTCCTCAACCTTGGCCTCGATGGTGGCCTTGTCGTCGCCTTTAACAGCGGCTTCCAGGGCAACCACGGCGGCTTCGATTGCGGTCTTCTCTTCAGCAGTCACTTTGTCGCCAGCATCCGCGATCATTTTGCGAGTCGAGTGAACCAGTGCATCACCCTGGTTGCGGGCAGCGGCCAGTTCTTCGAACTTGCGATCTTCCTCGGCGTTCTTTTCAGCATCGTTGATCATCTGCTGAATTTCTTCCTCGGACAGACCGGAGTTGGCCTTGATCACGATCGACTGAGTCTTGCCAGTAGCCTTGTCCTTGGCGCCTACGTGCAGAATGCCGTTGGCGTCGATGTCGAAGGTCACTTCAATTTGTGGCACGCCACGTGGAGCGGGTGGAATCTCGGCCAGGTCGAACTTACCCAGGGACTTGTTCTGCGCAGCCTGCTTACGCTCACCTTGCAGCACGTGAATGGTCACAGCGCCCTGGTTGTCATCGGCAGTCGAGAACACTTGCGATTTCTTGGTAGGAATCGTGGTGTTTTTCTCGATCAGCGCGGTCATCACGCCACCCATGGTTTCGATACCCAGAGTCAGCGGGCTGACGTCCAGCAGCAGCACGTCTTTCACGTCGCCGGCCAGTACCGCACCCTGGATGGCAGCACCCATGGCAACGGCTTCGTCCGGGTTCACGTCTTTACGTGCTTCTTTACCGAAGAACTCGGTGACCTTCTGCTGTACCAGTGGCATACGGGTCTGACCGCCAACCAGGATCACGTCGTTGATCGAGCCAACGTCGATACCCGAATCTTTCAGGGCGATGCGGCAAGGTTCGATAGTGCGCTGAACCAGGTCTTCAACCAGCGATTCCAGCTTGGCGCGCGAGATCTTCACGTTCAAGTGCTTAGGACCGGTGGCGTCTGCAGTGATGTACGGCAGGTTCACGTCGGTCGAATTGCTCGAAGACAGTTCGATCTTGGCTTTTTCAGCAGCTTCTTTCAGGCGCTGCATCGCCAGCGGGTCACCTTTGAGGTTCATGCCGCTTTCTTTCTTGAATTCGTCAACGAGGTAGTCGATCAGACGAATGTCAAAGTCTTCACCACCCAGGAACGTGTCACCGTTGGTCGCCAACACTTCGAACTGGTGCTCGCCATCGACTTCAGCGATTTCGATCACGGAAACGTCGAAAGTACCGCCACCCAGGTCATAAACGATCACGGTGTGGTCGCCCTTGGCCTTGTCCATGCCGTAAGCCAGAGCGGCCGCGGTAGGTTCGTTGATGATACGTTTTACGTCCAGGCCCGCGATGCGGCCGGCGTCTTTGGTCGCCTGGCGCTGGCTGTCGTTGAAGTAGGCCGGAACGGTGATCACCGCTTCAGTCACTGCTTCACCGAGGTAGTCTTCGGCAGTCTTCTTCATCTTTTTCAAGATTTCAGCCGAGATTTGCGGTGGCGACATTTTCTGGCCGTTCACTTCAACCCAGGCGTCACCGTTGTCAGCCTTGGCGATTTTGTACGGCACCATCTTGATGTCTTTCTGTACGACTTCTTCGTCGAACTTACGACCGATCAAACGCTTCACCGCGTACAGGGTGTTATGCGGATTGGTCACAGCCTGACGCTTGGCGGACTGGCCTACCAGGATCTCGCCGTCGTTGGCGTAAGCCACGATGGACGGAGTGGTACGCGCGCCTTCTGCGTTTTCAATAACCTTGGATACGCCGTTTTCCAGCACGGAGACGCAGGAGTTGGTAGTCCCCAGGTCGATACCGATAATTTTGCCCATGATTCACTCTCCCGAAACTTTGGATTTGGTTGCCGCAGCAGTGGTGGCTAACTGCGGTAGCACTTAAACGCTTGACTTATAAATGGGGTCGTTACGAACGATTTCAAGCCTGCTCGTCAATCGACGGCGAAACCGGTGCGGGAGCCTTGCTCACCACCACCATCGCCGGGCGCAACAGGCGACCATTGAGCTGGTAGCCCTTCTGGAACACCTTCAACACGCTATTAGGCTCAAGGTCTGCATTTTCCTGCATGGCCATGGCCTGGTGATGCTCCGCGTTGAACGGCTCGCCGCCTTGCGGATCGATTGCTTCCAACTGATAACGCTTCAGGGTGTCCTGGAACATTTTCAGGGTCAGTTCGATCCCTTCGCGCATGGCACGGATGTTTTCGTCGTCCGGACTGGACAGCTCCAGGCCACGCTCCAGGCTGTCGATGATCGGCAACAGATCACCGGCAAACTTCTCCAGCGCAAACTTGTGGGCTTTCTCTACATCCTGCTCGGCGCGGCGGCGGACGTTCTGCAGATCGGCAGCAACACGCAAAGCCTGATCCTGAGCGCCTGCCAGTTGCTCTTCGAGCACTTGCACACGAGCCGCCAGGTCTTCACCCGCTGCCTGCGAGGCCTGGTTGGCGTCTGGGTTTTGCGTATCCAGCGTCTGTTCGTCAGCCATAGTTTTCTCCTTTCGAAATCCTGCGCGAACTCAACTCGCGCTTCTGTTCCGGTATATGGGGCCACAATTTCCAGGTTCAAGGGCGGACATACCCCGACTCACACTTTCCCGCACATTCCACATAGAGCTAAAAAAACCCTTTATCCAAGCAAATTGAGCTAAGTCGCAGGATTGTCAGCGCCGAACAAAACACTGTATAAATAACCAGACCTAAAGCCTGGGAGCGGCCACTATGCTGGTTCACCTGTCCGTACATAACTACGCCATCGTTGAGCATCTGGATCTTGAACTGGATCGCGGGATGAGCGTAATCACAGGCGAAACCGGCGCCGGCAAGTCGATCATGCTCGACGCCCTGGGCCTGACCCTGGGTGATCGCGCCGACAGCGGCGTGGTTCGCCCCGGTGCAGACAAGGCCGATATTCTGGCGACCTTTGACCTGGCAGATATTCCGGAAGCCAGCGCCTGGCTGGCCGAGCGCGACCTTGACAGCGATAGCCCGTGCATTCTGCGCCGGGTGATTACCGCCGAAGGCCGCTCGCGGGGCTACATCAATGGCACGCCCTGCCCCCTCGGCGACCTGAAGGCCCTCGGCGAGCTGCTGATCGACATCCACAGCCAGCACGAACATCAATCCCTGCTGAAAACCGATACCCATCGCCGACTGCTGGATGAATACGCCGGCGCCACCGACCTCGCCCGCCAGGTGCAATTGGCCGCACAACGCTGGCGCCAGACCCGCCTGGAACTGGAGCGCCTGTCCAATTCCGGCGACGAGCAACGCGCCCGCCACCAACTCCTCAGCTATCAGCTGGAAGAACTGGAAAGCCTGGGCCTGGGCGAAACCGAGCTGGAACAGCTGGAGCAGGAGCACAAGAACCTGACCAATGCCGAAACCCTGCTGGGCATCTGCCGCCAGGTTGTCGAGCAATGCAGCGAAAGTGACTCAGGCAATGTACTGAACGCACTGACGGCAAGCCTTAACCGCCTGTCGAGCGTAAACAGTGGCTCTGGCTCCCTGAATGAAGCCACCACCCTGCTGACCAGTGCGCAGATCCAGGTCGAAGAGGCCGTTGGTGAACTGAACCGCTTCCTTGACCACTTCGATGCTGACCCGGCCCGCCTGCAAGAGATCGAAGAGCGCCTCGACACTATTTATACCCTGGCGCGCAAACATCGGATCCAGCCGACCGAAGTGGCGGCCATGCAGCAAAAGCTGCTGGACGAGATCGAAACCCTGAATGCCAATGATGAATCCATCGAGCGCCTGGGCGATGAACTGGCTTCCTTTGCCCGTCATTACCAGGAAAAGGCCCGAGAACTGAGCGACCTGCGGCACCAGGCCGCAACCGGACTGGCCTGCGCCGTTGAGCAGGAGATCCAACGCCTGGGCATGCCAGGTGGACGCTTCACCATCGAGTTGCACGCCAACAGTGGCAACGAACTACAGCCCAATGGCCTGGAACAGGTCGAATTGCTGGTAAGCGCCAACCCGGGCCAACCCCTGAAGGCTCTGGCCAAAGTCGCCTCCGGCGGCGAACTGTCACGGATCAGCCTGGCAATCCAGGTTATTACCGCCCAGACCTCGCGCGTACCGACCCTGGTCTTCGACGAAGTGGACGTGGGGATTGGCGGGCCGACCGCTGAAATTGTCGGCCAATTGTTGCGCCGCCTGGGTGAACGCGGACAAGTGCTGACCGTTACCCACTTGCCCCAAGTTGCAGCCCAAGGGCATCAACATCTATTTGTGCACAAGGTACGGGGCAGCGACGCGACACATACCGCCGTGTCCAAGCTGAACAAGACCGAACGGGTGGAAGAAGTCGCGCGCATGCTTGGCGGCATCGACCTGACCAAGGAGTCCCTGGCCCACGCGAAGAAAATGGTGGTAACGGCGAAGGCTTGAATCCTTTTTTATCGGATTTTCTCTGGCGGCAGATAGCATGAAGGCGACCCTAGGGTCGCCTTCGATCGTTGCGCAGAGCGAATCTGCAGCGCTTTTTTACTTTTTCTTACGGATGTACAACACAAGATTGTGGTCAACCAAATCGAATCCATGCTCCTCAGCGATTTCGTGCTGAAGCTTTTCGATTGCCGGGCTGGTGAACTCAATAACCTCATTGGTATCCAGGTCAACCATGTGGTCGTGATGACCACCGTCAGCCAATTCAAACACCGCATGACCGCCGTCGAAATTATGACGAACCACCAGCCCTGCGGCTTCGAACTGGGTCAGTACACGGTAAACCGTGGCCAGGCCGACGTCCTCGTTAGACTCCATCAGCGCCTTGTAAACATCCTCGGCACTCATGTGGCGCTGCTCGGCGGAATCGAGCATTTGTAGAATCTTGACTCGTGGCAGAGTCACTTTAAGACCGGCTTTGCGTAGTTCGCTATTTTCAACCATGGTTAGCTTTCTCGCGGATGCTGCTTCGCAGCTTCTCTTAATACGGGTATGATCGGCGTTTACGTTGTCCCAGCCAAGATAGTGGAAGTCGCCCACCGATGCAAAACACCAAGCTCTTGCTAACCAGTTTCACCCTTGTGGGACTGCTCGCACTCGCCGGTTGTTCATTCCCCGGGGTTTACAAAATCGACATCCAGCAGGGCAATGTCGTCACGCAGGACATGATAGACCAGTTACGCCCGGGAATGACCCGACGGCAAGTACGGTTTATCATGGGCAATCCCCTGCTGACCGACACATTCCATGCCGATCGCTGGGATTATCTCTATAGCCTGCAGCCTGGAGGCGGAGAGCGCCAACAGGAGCGCGTCAGTGTCATCTTTAATGGCAACGACCAACTGGTCAGCCTTTCCGGTGACTTCATGCCCGGCGTAAGCCGTGATGAAGCCCTGTTGGGCAAGGACAGCGGGACCAGCGTCACTGCGCCAGCGCAGAATGCTGAAAAACCCAAGTCCGAGGTGCCGGCCAAGCCTGGCTCCTTGCTGGATACCATCCAGAAAGACATCGACAGCGTGGAAACCGTTCCGGTGCCAACGCCAGAACCTCTGGATACAGCCCCGCAATAATTTGTATCGCTCAACAAAAAGCCCGGCATGCCGGGCTTTTTGTTGCCTGCTATTTCACAGGTTATGGATTTTGCCGCCGGGCTTCAGCCGCTTTAGCTGCTCGCAAGCGCCTGACCTCTTTGGGATCCGCGAGCAAGGGGCGATAAATCTCGATGCGATCGCCGACCTGGACATTACGGGTTTCAGCGTCCGCCACAACCTTGCCGAAAATCCCCAAGGGGCAAGCGGCGATATCCAGCTCGGGAAACTGTGCCGCAATGCCCGACGCCAGCACCGCAGCCCTCAGGCTCGTACCCGGCGCAACCGCCAGGCTCAACAACCGTTGCCGGTCTACCGCAGCGTAGACCACCTCAATTTCGATCAACGGCTCAGCCATGCAGTTGCTTGGCCCGCTGGCAAAACGCATCCACCAGGGTATTCGCCGCCTGATTGAACAGCGGCCCCAAGGTCGCGCGCACAATGGAGCCTGCGTAATCAAACGTCAGGTCCAGGCTGATCTTGCACGCCTTCTCCCCCAGCGGCTTGAACACCCAGACGCCGTGCAGTTGAGTGAACGGCCCTTCTTCCAGATTCATCTCAATCGACTGACCGGGAACCAGCACATTACTCGTCACAAACTTCTGACCAAGCCCGCCCTTGGATACCTCCAGGCTCGCGCGCATATGCTCATCGCTGCTCTCCAGCACCGTGGATGAGGAGCACCAGGGCAGGAAATCCGGGTAGCTCGCCACGTCATTGACCAGGTCATAGAGCGCTTGCGCCGGGTAAGGCAGCAGGGCCGAGCGTTGAATATGCGTCGTCATGGGAGCGTTATTTCCGAAGCTGAGCGGCAAACATCGCGAAAAGACTGCCCGATTCGCGAGAGAAAAAAACCAGAAAACTGGCGGTATTGTCCGGGATTCATCCAACACGCTCAAGCACGCAGGTTGACCGTAGCCGACACGCTCGCAACTGCCTATAATGCCGCCCCTATGGCTAAACAAAAGAAACACCCAACAGGGACCATCGCGCAGAACAAAAAGGCGCGACACGATTACTTCATCGAACATCGGTTCGAGGCTGGTCTGGTCCTGGCCGGCTGGGAAGTAAAAAGTCTGCGCGCCAGCAAGTTGCAACTGGTCGACAGTTACGTGCTGCTCAAGGATGGCGAGGCCTGGCTGCTCGGCAGTCATATCACGCCGTTGATGACCGCCAGTACCCACGTCATTGCCGACCCGGTGCGCACACGCAAGCTGCTGCTCAATGCCCGCGAACTGGAAAAGCTCGCTGCTGCGGTCCAGCAGAAGGGTTATGCCTGCGTCTGCCTGTCGTGGTACTGGAGCAAGCACCTGGTCAAGTGCGAGATCGCACTGGGCAAGGGCAAGAAGGAATACGACAAGCGTGATACCGAGCGCGAACGCGACTCCAATCGGGAATTGCAGCGCGCCGTACGCAACAAGGGCAAGGAAGACTGATCTTCCCCGCCTCTTGAAGCGAGCCGATGTGGCCAGGGAGCCTGCTCCCTGCGCCGCAATTGCAGGCTATATCCCCTTGCGCCGCTCTGCCCGAGCCATACGCTGCACTTCCTGACGCACCTCTTCCAACACTTCCTGCACATACAGCAGGTGACGTGTTGAGACCTCGCGCGCCTGTTCCGCCCGCCCCTCGATAATCGCCAGATACAAATCCCGATGCTGGTTGATCAGCATATCCCGGGTTTCGGTGCGTTGCTGGTACATGCCGCCGATATTGGTCACCACGTTACGCTTGAGCAAATCAAACAAGCCCCGGATGGTGTGCAGCAATACCGCGTTGTGGCTGGCTTCGGCGATAGCCAAGTGAAACCTGGCGTCGGCCGCGCCTTCTTCAATGCGACTCACCTCATCATCCCGCGCATAGCAATCCTGCAAGGCGTCAAAGGCGGCAGTCAGCCGTTCGCGATCCACTTCCGTGGCACGCAAGGCGGCGTAATAAGCGCAAGACGCTTCAAGCGTCTGACGAAATTCCAACAGATCACGCTGGGCTTCGGGGTTGCTTTCCAGCAGATGCAACAATGGATCGCTGAAGGTTGAACCCAGCGTCTCCACCACATAATTGCCGCCGCCCTGGCGACTGACCAACAGCCCCTTGGCCGCCAGCTTCTGGATCGCCTCGCGCAATGACGGACGCGACACACCGAACTGTTCAGCCAGTGCGCGCTCGGCTGGCAATCGCTCACCCGACTTCAACGTGCCCTCAAGGATCATCCCCTCAAGCTGCTCGACAATATCGTCGGACAAACGGCGCTGACGCACCTGATCAAACGCCATAACTGACTCTCCACGATCCCGGCCACTCGCCGGGCCCTCTATTCTGGCCTATTGCGGCGGCGTCGGCACCTATCAGAACCCCTTTGATTGCACCGATCAGACCCCGCCCCGCCGACATACGACCAAAGTTTCTCAAGCGGCAAATTGACACGCCACCCCGAAGGCTCTTAACCTAGCCAACAGCGATTGTAAATTGGTCTTACCAATTATCCAAATCAGCTGAGCATGCATGACCAACAACAATTAGGGGCCACCCCATATGCAAACCTGGCAACAGCTCTACAGCCCACTCGGCAGCCTTGGCCTGTCCGCACTGGCCGCCGTTATCCCGATCATATTTTTCTTCCTGGCCCTGGCGGTGTTTCGCCTTAAAGGCCATGTTGCCGGGAGCATCACCCTGGCGCTGTCGATCCTGGTGGCGATATTTGCCTTCCAGATGCCGGTCGATATGGCATTCGCCGCTGCCGGCTATGGCTTTGCCTACGGCCTGTGGCCAATCGCCTGGATCATCGTCGCCGCGGTATTCCTCTACAAACTGACGGTCAAGAGTGGCCAGTTCGAAGTGATCCGCAGCTCGGTGCTGTCGATTACCGATGACCAGCGCCTGCAAGTGCTGCTGATCGGCTTCTGCTTCGGCGCATTCCTGGAAGGTGCCGCCGGTTTCGGCGCACCCGTGGCGATTACGGCCGCGCTGCTGGTCGGCCTGGGGTTCAACCCACTGTACGCCGCCGGCCTGTGCCTGATTGCCAACACCGCGCCAGTGGCGTTCGGCGCCCTGGGGATCCCGATCATCGTGGCCGGCCAGGTCACCGGCATCGACGCCTTCAAGATCGGCGCCATGACCGGCCGCCAGTTGCCGCTGCTGTCCCTGTTCGTGCCGTTCTGGCTGGTGTTCATGATGGACGGCCTGCGCGGCGTCAAGGAAACCTGGCCTGCGGCACTGGTGGCCGGCTTGAGCTTTGCCATCACCCAGTACTTCACCTCCAACTTCATCGGCCCGGAACTGCCGGATATCACCTCGGCCCTGGCCAGCCTAATCTCCCTGACCCTGTTCCTGAAAGTCTGGCAGCCCAAGCGTACAGCGGGCGCACAGATTGCTGGTGCCACCTCCAGCGTTTCGGTTACCGGCAGCGTCGGCGGTTTCGGCCAGCCGCGCACTTCCGTTGCTTCGCCTTACAGCCTGATGGAGATTTTCAAAGCCTGGTCGCCGTTCCTGATCCTGACCGTGCTGGTGACCATCTGGACCCTCAAGCCGTTCAAGGCGATGTTCGCCGCCGGCGGCTCGATGTACAGCTGGGTGTTCAACTTTGCGATTCCGCACCTGGACCAGATGGTGATCAAGGTTGCACCCATCGTCACCAACGCGACGGCCATTCCAGCGGTGTTCAAGCTGGACCCGATTTCCGCCACCGGCACGGCGATTTTCTTCTCCGCACTGATCTCCATGCTGGTGCTGAAGATCAATTTCAAAACTGGTCTGACCACTTTGAAAGAGACCTTCTACGAGTTGCGCTGGCCGATCCTGTCCATCGGCATGGTGCTGGCGTTCGCATTCGTGACCAACTACTCCGGGATGTCTTCGACCATGGCTCTGGTGTTGGCCGGCACCGGCGCGGCATTCCCGTTCTTCTCGCCGTTCCTCGGCTGGCTGGGTGTGTTCCTCACGGGTTCCGATACCTCGTCCAACGCCCTGTTCAGCTCCCTGCAAGCCACCACCGCACACCAGATCGGCGTCAGCGACACCCTGCTGGTAGCGGCAAACACCAGTGGCGGCGTGACCGGCAAGATGATCTCGCCACAGTCGATCGCCGTGGCCTGCGCCGCGACCGGCCTGGTCGGCAAGGAATCCGACCTGTTCCGCTTTACCCTCAAGCACAGCCTGTTTTTCGCCACGATTGTCGGCCTGATCACCTACGCCCAGGCGTACTGGTTCACCGGCATGCTGGTGCATTAAGACCACAGGCAATACCGTAAGAACCGACGCCGCAACCGCTTTGCGGCGTCAGCTATTCACAACCCAGTCTGCAGGACCGTGGCGCCAAGGCTCCCCAGACTGGGTGCTGCTGATCCTGGAGGCCCCATGAGTCTGCCCATCGCGTTCCTGGATGCCGTCGCACGACTGATCCCGAAAGATCGACGCTTCGACGATCCTCTTTCCACCCTGGCTTTCGGCACCGACGCCAGTTTTTACCGACTGATCCCACAACTGGTGGTGCGCGTCGAATCGGAAGATGAAGTGGTCGAGTTGCTGCAACTGGCGCAACGTGACCGCGTGCCAGTGACCTTTCGCGCAGCCGGCACCAGCCTCTCCGGCCAGGCCATCAGCGATTCGGTGCTGATCGTGCTCGGCGATAACTGGAACGGGCGTGAGATTCGTGGCCAAGGTACGCAAATCCGCCTGCAGCCCGGCGTCATTGGGGCCCAGGCCAATGCCTGGCTTGCGCCGTTCGGGCGCAAGATCGGTCCGGATCCGGCGTCAATCAACGCCTGCAAGATCGGTGGGATTGTCGCCAACAATGCCAGCGGCATGTGCTGCGGCACCGCCCAGAACACCTACCACACCCTGGCCGGGATTCGCCTGGTGCTGGCCGACGGCAGCCGCCTCGATACCGAGGACGCCACCAGCGTCGCGGCGTTCCGCCAACAACACAGCCAGTTGCTTGAGCGCCTGGCCACCCTGGGCCGCGAGACCCGGGCCAATCCTGAATTGGCGGCAAAAATTCGCCATAAATACCGCCTGAAAAACACCACCGGGCTGTCACTCAATGCCCTGGTGGACTTCGACGAGCCACTGGATATCCTCAGCCATCTGCTGGTGGGTTCCGAAGGCACTCTGGGCTTTATCAGCGCAGTGACCTACGACACCGTCATTGATCACCCGAACAAAGCTTCGGCCCTGATCGTATTCCCGGATGTAGAAACCTGCTGCAACGCCGTAACCGTGCTGAAAACCCAGCCGGTGTCAGCGGTTGAGCTACTGGACCGACGCAGCATGCGCTCGGTGCAGGACAAACCCGGTATGCCCGCTTTCGTACAACAACTATCGGAAAGTGCCTGCGCGCTATTAATCGAATCCCGCGCCGCCTCATCCACATTGCTGCATGAGCAACTGGCGCTGATCATGGCCTCGCTGGCCGACTTCCCGGTCGAGAAGCAAGTCGACTTCACCGAAGACCCGCTGGAAAACGCGCGCCTGTGGGCGATCCGCAAGGACACCTTCCCCGCCGTAGGCGCCGTACGCAAGACCGGCACCACGGTAATCATCGAAGACGTGACCTTCCCGGTGGAGCAACTGGCCATTGGTGTGAACCGCTTGATCGAGCTGTTCGACAAACATCACTACGACGAAGCCATCCTTTTCGGACACGCCCTGGAAGGCAATCTGCACTTTGTGTTCACCCAAGGCTTCAACAGCGCCGAAGAAGTCACACGCTATCAAGCGTTCATGGATGACGTGGCACAACTGGTGGCCGTGGAGTTCGGCGGTTCGCTGAAAGCCGAACACGGCACCGGTCGTAACATGGCGCCCTTCGTCGAACTGGAGTGGGGCAGCGATGCCTATCAGTTGATGTGGCAACTCAAGCGCCTGCTCGATCCCAACGGCATTCTCAACCCAGACGTGGTGCTCAGCGAAGATCCGCAAATCCACCTTAAAAACCTCAAGCCCCTGCCCGCCGCCGATGAGATTGTGGATAAGTGCATCGAGTGCGGTTTCTGTGAGCCGGTATGCCCCTCCAAGGGCCTGACCCTGAGCCCGCGCCAACGCATCGTGATCTGGCGTGATATCCAGGCGCGCAAACGCGCCGGCATCGACACCACCGAGCTGGAAGCGGCGTATCACTATCAGGGCATCGACACCTGTGCCGCCACCGGGCTGTGCGCCCAGCGCTGCCCGGTAGGCATCAATACCGGCGACCTGGTGAAAAAACTGCGCAGCCGTGAAGCAGGCAGTACGAAAACCGCCGAGTGGCTGGCCAGCCACTTCTCCACCGCACTGCAAGGCGCACGCTTCACCCTGCATGTGGCCGACGGCGCCCGCATGCTACTGGGCGCGCCACGCCTGGCGAAACTCTCGGCCTCCATGACCAAGCTGTCCAAGGGGCAAATCCCGCAGTGGACCAGCGCCATGCCACAGCCGGAAAAAGCCATCCGCTTCAGCCCCGCCGTCAACGATGAACGCCCACGGGTGGTCTACCTCGCGGCCTGTGTATCGCGGGCAATGGGCCCGGCGGCCGGGGACAAAGAGCAAATGTCGCTGTACGACAAAACCCGCGGCCTGCTGGAAAAAGCCGGTTACCAGGTGGTCATCCCAGACAACCCGGACAGCCTCTGCTGCGGCCAGCCCTTCGCCTCCAAAGGCTACGCCGAACAGGCCGAACACAAACGCCAGGAACTCATCGGCGCCCTGCTCCACGCCAGCCGTGGCGGTCTCGACCCGATCTACTGCGACACCAGCCCCTGCACCCTGCGCCTGGTCCAGGACCTGGGGCAAACGCGCCTGGACCTCTACGACCCGGTCCGGTTTATCCGCACCCACCTGATGGACCGCCTGGACTTCACCCCCCAGGATGCACCGATTGCCGTGCATGTGACCTGCAGCACCCAGCACCTGGGCGAAAGCCAGGCCCTGATCGACCTGGCGCGGCGTTGCAGCAACAACGTGGTAATCCCCGAAGGCATCCACTGCTGCGGGTTTGCCGGCGATAAAGGCTTCACCACCCCGGAACTCAACGCCCACTCCCTGCGCTCCCTCAAGGACGCCGTGCAGTACTGCAGCGAAGGCATCTCCACCAGCCGCACCTGTGAGATCGGTCTGACCCAGCACGGTGGGATTGATTACCACGGCCTGGTCTACCTGGTTGACCGGGTAACCCAGGCCCGCGCAATAAAAACGAACCCCTGCGAACTGGCGTAGTCACTTGCTTAAGCCCCGGGCAACCGGGGCCGACCCATGACCTCGCCGGCTGCCCGCACGTACCGCGCAGCATCGAGACCTCTTTGCACAAGGAGATACCCATGAAGCGTTCCGTACTGGCTGGTGTATTCGTTACCGCTGCGATGCTGGCCTCCCCCGTGTTTGCCGCAGGCAACGAAGCAGATCTGTGCCAGATCAACCTGGATAAAATCAACAACGGCAAAGCACTGCTCGCCACGGACACCAGTGGCAAAAGCGGCGAGATCGACACGGCCGTCTCCCAAGCCAAAGCAGCCCACGCGGCCGGTGATGAGAAGAAGTGTATCGAGATCACCTCCAAAGCCCTGCAAGACCTGCAGAACCTGGACAAAGGCGGCAACCCATAACCCGCCAACCGCTCAAGGCCAACCTTTCGGGTTGGCCTTCTGTGACCGATTGACGTACACTGCGCAGGCTTGTCGCTCACGATCACATCGAGCAACAAGCACGGGGCCGTTTAGGATTCGACGCCGGTTGCGAACCTTTAGGTGCATGCCGAGTTGGTAACAGAACTCGTAAATCCACTGTTGCAACTTTCTATAGTTGCCAATGACGAAACCTACGGGGAATACGCTCTCGCTGCGTAAGCAGCCTTAGCCCTTCCCTCCTGGTACCTTCGGGTCCAGCAATCACCAGGGGATGTCTGTAAACCCAAAGTGATTGTCATATAGAACAGAATCGCCGTGCAGTACGTTGTGGACGAAGCGGCTAAAACTTACACAACTCGCCCAAAGCACCCTGCCCTTCGGGTCGCTGAGGGTTAACTTAATAGAAACGGCTACGCATGTAGTACCGACAGCAGAGTACTGGCGGACGGGGGTTCAAATCCCCCCGGCTCCACCACTTCATCATCTAAAGACGTCCACGGACGTCTTTTTTTGTGCCTGAAATCCAGAAAAATCAAGGGTTTAAGCGCTACTTGGCTCCGCAGAGGGTTTTTGAGTTCCAGCCGTTTGGGTATTCCAAATGGTATTCCAAGCCAGCCGGTGCTATTTTTTGGAATACCAAAACGGTGTCAGAGGTAGCTCTCATGCCTGCTCCAGCCCTTCGCCTTTCCGACCGCCAGCTCAAGGCAGTCAAGGCAAAAGACAAGGATTACGTCCTCAGCGATGGTGACGGCCTCCAGCTCCGAGTCAGGAGCAACGGCTCGATGCTGTGGAACTTCAACTACCGCGAGCCGGTAACCAAAAATCGCATCAATATGGGGCTGGGCACGTACCCAGAGCTCTCACTAGCGAACGCCAGGAAAAAAGTGGTGGAAGCGCGCGAGCTGCTTGCACAAGGCATTGATCCCAAGGTGCAACGCAATGCACAGGACGAAGCCAAACGAGCAGAGACGGAACATACGTTCGAGAACGTGGCCACCGCCTGGTTCGAGCTGAAGAAGGACTCCGTCACGCCGGCGTACGCCGAAGACATTTGGCGCTCGCTCACGCTGCATGTATTTCCAGACCTGAAAACAACGCCGCTCTCAAAAATCAGCGCACCGATGGTCATCGAACTGCTTCGCCCAATCGAGGCCAAAGGCAGCCTCGAGACAGTGAAGCGATTGAGCCAACGGCTCAACGAGATCATGACCTACGGGGTCAATTCAGGACTGATCTTTGCGAACCCTCTCAGCGGCATTCGCGCAGTGTTCAAGAAACCCAAGAAACAGAACATGGCCGCGCTACGACCCGATGAGCTTTCCGAGCTCATGATCGAAATCGCGAACGCCAGCATCAAGCGGATCACCCGCTGCCTGATCGAATGGCAACTGCACACCATGACCCGTCCTGCCGAAGCGGCTACCACCCGGTGGGCAGACATCGACTTCGACAAACGCATCTGGACCATCCCGCCGGAGCGCATGAAAAAGCGTCGTCCGCACACCATCCCGCTGACCGAACAGGCACTCGCCTTACTAGAGACGCTCAAGCCCCACAGCGGCCACAGGGAATACGTGTTCCCGGCAGATAGAAACCCGCGCACCCACGCCAACAGTCAGACTGCCAACATGGCGTTGAAACGCATGGGCTTCCAGGACCGATTGGTCAGCCACGGCATGCGCTCCATGGCCAGCACCATCCTGAACGAGCATGGGTGGGATCCGGAGCTGATCGAAGTCGCGCTGGCGCATGTCGACAAGGACGAAGTCCGAAGCGCTTACAACCGAGCTGACTACATTGAGCGTCGGCGTCCGATGATGGCTTGGTGGAGTGAGCACATCCAAAAAGCAGCAACGGGTAGTCTGTCGGCAGCTGCCATCAATGACACCAGGAACTGCAATGTCGTGCCGATACGGTGAGCGCTCACCGAACGCCGCTGGTAACCGAAAATGACTCCCCAGAGGGAGTGATGGTTGATTTGGCGACAGCGGCGACACTGGCGACAACCCGTGTAATACCTGGTCTGCAGCATGGCGACAGAGGTGGCGACTGTCGCCGCTGTAAGCCTCTCTCTTGGGACTTTCTCGGCTAAGCCCACGCGAGCGGGAAGGCTCCGCATTCCCACTCGCATGGGCTCACATTAAAAACCGACGAACGACCACCCGCCCATGGAAAACCACCGGGCTCCAAGGTCTTCCAGCGCTACCGATTGGCGCAAAAGTGACCCCCAAAATGCTGTTGACCGCAAGCAGAACGAGCGCTAAACCAGAACCGTACAAGCGCTGTCCTCGACAGCACCCAGGTAGCCAGAACCTTTGAGGCTACGCCACATCGTGGTGGTTCCCCCTAAGTGCGATTAGCGTCCGGCGGCTCGCACGGTCACAGCGATGTGATGGATGCCACTTCTTCCAGAATGCCCACTGCGGCAACTCATGCCCCCTCTTGGCTGCTCTGCAGCAACTTATCCGCGTGGCCATTTCTTGCGCCAACCTTTTGCCCGTCTCTTTGCCCCCTAAAGAGACGGGCGCTCCTACCGCTTCTGCAGCCCAACTCGTACAAGGCTTTGCGGCATTTCCCCTCGTGACAATCGGCGTGACAAATACCGAAGTCACCAGCAATAGCGATGCAGATGATGGTGCCGCAGCCCAGGGAATGGACTGCACCTGACTGACAGTCAGGCATGCCCCGGTCATCGCATCACTGCCTTCACCCGACTCAGGATCTCGCGGCGCTGGTCTCGTCAGCCAGTGCCGCCTCCACCCGCCCACCGCTATCGGTGTTCAGGAGGCCAGATCATGAGATGCCCAAGCTCCCGGTCGTAAAGAGCCGCCAGTCCCGCGTTAGTGGACAACCCTCACAGGTCGCAGGGGCCTTGATCCCTGATAACACTCAACAACCGTGGCGGGATGAGCGAGGGCGAAGTCGATAATCTCAGGAGAATTGCGATGCAACTGTGCGAAGCGTTCGAGCCACCACAACCATTGCTGGAATACCAGCAGACGCCACTGCCGTACCCGGTCGAAGCACTCGGGAATCTGTTGGGCCCTGCGGTCGAACGACTGGCCGAGGTGATCGGCGTACCCTGCGCCATGGCTGCACAATCGGTGCTGGCTACTGCTGCCCTAGTGAGCCAGGGTCATGCCAATGTACAACTCGACGGCCGAACCTATCCGCTGTCCCTCTACCTACTGACGGTGGCGTCCTCGGGTGATCGCAAAAGCGCGGTGGACCATCTGGCACTGAAGGCGGCGCGCGACTGGGAACGGCAGCAGTGGGCCCTGTATGCGGAAAAGCTCAAAACCTATCGCGCCGCTACCACCATCATGGCCAAACCCAAAACCTCAACAAAGCGTGCTGAGGCAAAAGGCGGTGAGCTGTCCGAGCCGGTACCACCGAGACTGATCATTGCCGAGCCCACCATTGAGGCCCTGGTCAAAAGTCTATGCCAGGGCTTGCCCAGCATGGGCTTATTCAATGATGAAGGTGGCCAGTTCTTGGGCAGCACCACCATGAGCAAAGAAAACCTGCTCAAGGCGATCACCACCTTGTCGACACTGTGGGATGGCAGCCCCATCGACCGGGCGCGCTCCATGGCCGGAGAAAGCCTGCGCGCCTATGACCGCCGTCTTAGCCTGCATCTGATGTTGCAGCCCTACCTGGCCAACCAACTGTTCAAAGACCCGGTGATCAATGGCCAAGGCATCCTCGGGCGTTGCCTGATCAGTTGGCCCGAGCGCCTGGCCGGCCAACGACTTTACAAGGCGATCGACCTGACCCGAGATGCCAAGGTCCAGCGCTACCAACAGCGGATCACCGCCCTGCTGCAACAGCCCTGGTCGCTTCACCAGGATGGCTCACTCAATCCCGCCACGCTGGAGCTGACTGCCCGTGCCCGGCGTGCCTGGATTGATATTCACGACACTATCGAGTGCCAGTCTGGCGAGTTCGGTGAGCTAGCCGGCGTCCAGCCTGTCGCAGGCAAAGCCGCGGCGAATGTACTGCGCATCGCAGGTGTGCTGGCCATGGTGGAAGAGGCCAGTGCGTTGGAAGAAGCACACATACAGCGCGCCTCCACGCTGATGGATTACTACCTGGCCGAGATCCAGCGCCTGACCGAACAGGAGCCGGTCAATAGCCGATGCGAAGAGGCGGATCGACTGCTGCGCTGGCTGGTACAGAAAGGCTGGACTCACTTCACCATTCGCGACGTCAATCGCAACGGCCCTCGTTTTGCCCGTAAGAGCGCTGACCATACCGCCTCTTTATTGGTCGTGCTGATCACTCATCGCTGGCTGACCAGCCGCGACGGAAAAACTTTCGAGGTTCGCCATGTTCCGCCTCAATGACGCGGTACGCCGTTACCAAGCGCAACATCAAGCGCCGCCAGAATCGCGACGTGTCGCCGCTTCTGTCGCCACCCTGTCGCCACGCCTCAGGCCAGAAACGACGCGGGTTGTCGCCACTGTTGCCGCTGTCGCCACACCACCCCTGGAGCCTACCAACCTCGCCCTGCTGATCGAGCAACTACGTGTGGAAGGGGCACTGCTGCAACACCTCGAGAACGCCCTCCTGATCCGCCCGACAAACTGGCAGCAGGTGGACAGGCTCAGCCCTCACTGGAAAGCCCTGCTGCTCTTTCTGCAAACAAACGAAAACGGTGATGACGATGGCCTTGGTCAGTCGGCGTGATGGTCGCAACTTTGGCTATGGCCGCCAGCTGAGCTACGCCGGCCCACAAGCGCTCAAGGATCTGTTTGCCGGCGGCCACTTCGCCACAGTCAAAGCGCATACTGATCGCTGGCAAGCGTTCGTGCGCTGGTGTCGGTCAGGGGACGGTCCCGGTTACAACGATGCGCGCCAGATCGATCGCCGGACGCTGCAGGACTACGCCGCTTACCTGCGCCAGCAGATCCAGCAAGGTGAACTCTGCATCGCTACCGCGCAGAACCGCCTGAGCAGCGTCAACCGTACCCTCGCCGCGCTGCGCGGTGATCAGAACGTGAGGATCGCCAGCCCGAGTAAGGTGTTAGGACAGAAGCGCTCGACCGTACGCACCCGCGCGCCGGATGGCCAAGACCACCAACAGGTGCGGCGAGTACTCGAGGTGCTTGGCAAACAGCAACACGAGCGGGTGGCCGCGATTGTCCTGTTGGCCCGAACAACCGGTATGCGTCTGCGCGAAGCGATCCTGGCTGACCTGCCACGCTTGCACCGCGAAGCCGAACACTTAGGCCGCATCAACATCCAAGACGGCACCAAAGGCGGCCGCTCAGGCGCTTCAGCGCCGCGATGGGTTGTGGCAACTGAAGAGGTGAAAGCGGCGTTGCAGCTGGCTCGTCATGCGTCGCCGCCCCGCAGCCGCAACTTGCTGGCCCGAGACGAAAGCTACGCCGCGTTCCTGCAACAGACCGTGCTCCCCGCCCGAGAAACGCTGCATGAACACGGGCTGAAGGGTTTTCATGAACTGCGAGCGGCCTACGCCTGCGAGCGCTACGAACAGCTCACTGGGCACGCGGCACCAGTCAATGGTGGCCACTGCTATCGCATTGACCGCGACCTTGATCAACAGGCGCGCCAACAAATCAGCCTTGAGCTCGGGCATAACCGGATCGATGTGGTTTCGGCCTATATTGGAGGTCGAGCATGACCAAGCCGTTCGATATGGCGCTGTTCCTGAGCGGCGTACTGACCGGCTCGAAGGTCACGCAGCAACGACACCTACGCCAAGCCCGAGCCATGCAAGCAGCCATTCAACAACGATGGGAGCGAGATAATCCCTGGACCTGGCAGCTCAAACATGTGCGCTGGTTTCTCACTCAGCACCTGAAAGACCATTCCGACGCCTCCCGGTATTACTATCGACTCACCGCCCTATTGGTCTGGAAGCGATTAGGGAATGACCGAGAATTGCTGATCGGCTGATCGGCTGCTCGACCAACATCAATTGCCCGCCAAAGCTGCCCACCAGCCCGGTCCACTGATTCTCATCACAGTCGATACACCGGCCCGCACCAGGATGCCGCCACTGACAAGCCAAGGCGATTCAAGGCTATTAATCAATAGCGTATAGTTAGTCACTCTGTGATGACTCACCCTGAACTCAAACTTTACGATGCCTCCCTCCCTAGCTCAAGCACTGCTCTCTTATGGGGCGCAGCCAGATCAATTAGTTGACCTAGCCGACAATTCGCCACGGACGTTGCGCTATGCCGACCTGAAAAAGGGAGATACAACTTGGTCCGAGCCAGTTGTTGCGGAGCATGAGCGCATTCCTAGGCTGTTCATTTTCGATGGCCGTCAAACCTCCGGCGAGGCCGCACAACCCATTGAAGACCAGTGGTGTCGACGAATCCTTCTGCGCGGAGATCCAGCTTGGGTCGCGATACTTCGGCCTGGCCGGCTTGACGTTCTTTCGTTCGTGATTCACGGCAGAGAGGTTACGGTATCAACTGAGACGATCGAACCGGGTACAGGTGGGCTAGCTCGATTTATTCTGGATGTGCGCAGCGGTGCTGCTGATTTACCCCGGCGTGCATACCTTAAGGATCTTCTCTCTGAATCCATGGCGCAAGCTGTTGCCTTGGGTGTTCCAGCCACCGATGCTGTGTCGCTCGTAGGGTGGGGACTCTTTTGGCGCTTCCTTGTTGATCGCGATCTTCTTGTCGGCAAGCATCCGAGAGATATCGCTGAAGGGGCTGACTCATGGACAGACTGCCTCAGCACAAAGAACCGCGCACTCAAAACTTTCGAATGGTTGAACGCCAATTTCGATGGCGGCTTATTGCCGTTTGAGACGATGCCCAAAGAGTACGCGCATGAAGTGTTCTCGAGGGTACTGGGCAACATCGCCGCCGGTGCCACCCCCCAAGGCCAGCTTCGGCTGCCCACTGACTGGGATGAGATCAATTTTTCCCACGTCCCTGTAGGCCTGCTAAGTGAGGTCTATGAAGCGTTTGCAACGTCTCTCAATGCAACTGAGGCAAAGAAACAAAGTATTCATTACACGCCTCGGCATATTGCTGAATTTGTTGTAGGTGAAGCGCTGGACGCTATCCATCATGTCGAACACCCCCGAGTGCTCGATCCAGCGGTCGGTGCAGGCGTGTTTCTAATTGCCGCGTTCCGTCATTTGGTGCAACGAGAGTGGGAGCGTAATAAGGCGCGGCCTACGCGCCAAGAGATTCGTCGGATCCTTTCAACTCAGCTGACTGCATTCGACGTTGATAAGCGCGCACTGCGCCTTGCGCAGCTTGGACTCTACCTTACAGCTCTCGAACTCGACCCGGACCCAACGCCTGTCGAGGACTTAAAATTTGACAGCTTTGAGGCCGTGCTACGTCTGCGCAGCGAGACCGACGGCAGCCTCGAACCCGTATCGAATGACGACGCGGGCCAATTTGATGTTGTGGTCGGAAACCCGCCATGGACCGGTCATGATACCGCCGCCAAGAAGCGTTGGGTCGCAAATACAAGCGACGCGGTCCGGGCTAGGCTGGGGAACGAGTCCGGTTCGTTCGATCTGCCAGATGCAAATCCAGATTTGGCGTTTCTGTGGCGGGCTGCCGATTGGGCGAAGCCTGGAGGACAGATCGCACTGGTCATTCATGCGCGCTGGATGTTCGGTCTCTCTGGCCAGTCGTTCAAAACACGTAGCCAAGTTTTTACTGCATTTAACGTTACAGGGATATTGAATGGAGCAGCGCTGCGCAAGACGAAAGTATGGCCGAATATTTCTGCGCCCTTCTGCATCATGTTCGCTCGTAACGAGGTGCCTCCAGAGAACGGAGCACTGCAATTTGTTAGTGCGTTTGTAGAGGCCCGAGAGACAACAGAGCAGACTGTTCTTCGAGTGGACTGGTCCGATTCTGAAGCCATTTCTCATGAGGAGGTCCGGACCAGCCCGTGGGCTTTGAAGTCACGTTTTCGCGGAGATTCACTAGCGCGTCGGGCGTTCGACACTTTGCGCCTAGAGGGTATTGCTTTCAATAAATATCTAAGCGAGTTAAAGAACGGCCTCCAAATTCAGCGCGGCTACACGAAAGGGGGAGGAACTGGAAAGCAGAAACCGGCGACTACTCTCTGCGGACTGCGCCATCTAGAAAACTTTCCTGATCAGGAGTTTTCGGTCGACTTATCAACTTTGGAAATGTTCGATCCTACAATGGTGCTTGAGCGTCCGCGTGACCCAAGTATCTACCGCGGCCCTCTCCTTCTCGTTCGCGAATCTATTTTGGTCAATCCACACCATCCAAGATCTGTGCGCTTAATGGGTGATGTCGCCTATAACCAATCGTTGCACGCTATATCCTTTGCCGGTGTTGCCCGCCAGACCGAAGAAGCCCGCCTTCTTCAGATTTTGTTCCAGTCACATGTGTTTGAGTTTTTTCTTCTGCTCGTCGATAAGACGTTCGGGGTTGAACGGGAACGTATTGAACAAGCAAGTCTTTCTCAGTTCCCAATCGTTCCACTGACAAGCCTGAGTGAAAAGCAACTTGCGGAAATGCAAAAAATTTCAGAGGGCATGGAAGACGGCCTAAATCCAGTCTTGTTCGACGAGTTGAATACTTTCGTATTCGACCTCTACGGATTAGATGCTGTGATGCGGACTGCGATCAAGGACACGCTTGATACTCGGGGGCCGACACCCGCCTCGGTGAAGCGGGCGACGATGCCCCCTACCAAGCAGGAGCGCACCAGCTTCTTCACCTCGCTGAAGGAGTCGCTAGATGATGTACTTCAAGCGTCGAACGTATCGGCGACGCTCGTGGAAGAATCAGCAGGCCAAATCCCATGGCGGGTATTGTCCATCGCAACAAAACTTGGTCCAGCGATTTCTGTTCCTATGGATGAAATACTTAAAGAGGCTGATGAGTCCGGGTCAAGTCTCGTTGTTGTGCCCTTAAGTCAATCACATGTTTTTGTAGGCTTACCGGATCGGTATCGTTTTTGGACGCGAACACAAGCAGTACTTCTCGCCCATGACCTGCTAGGAGGGGTGCTTGCCAATGGCTAGACGTCGCTCTCTTGCTGAACCGCAGACGCTGCTCTCAGCTGAACCTGACCTGTCACCAGTCCATAAGAAAGCCATTGAGGGAGCTTTGAGGTGGGCGTGGCAGCAACTCGTCGCTGCCAACGAAGCTGTTCTCAACCAGGGCTCGGAAGAAGCTATTACAACGGCAATCGAGGTCCAACTTGGCCGGATTGAAAACGGGCGTCGCGTTGCCCCGGGCCTCAAGGACTTCGATCACCCGGTGCGTGGTGCAAAACAGCAGACTGCAGATGGGCGAATTGAGAAGCAACCAGACCTAACCTTTAGGCCTCCTATCTATCGTTACCCTCGTGTCACGAACACAGCCGTATGGGGATACTTTGTTGAGTGTAAGCTCATCGAGGATGGTCACGCTTCTCGCACTGTCGCATCCTATAGCAATGAAGGAATTCGGCGATTTGCTATTGGTGAGTATGCAGCCCGGATGCCATCAGGGATGATGCTAGCGTTTGTGCGAGGTAACAAGCTACCAACCACAAGCCTGAATGCCTTGTTACCACTACACGGTGCTGCCACAGTCACTCCGGGACAAACCACAGATAGCTGCTCTACTCTGCATTCGCGCCAGTCACTCTCAGCGCCGTGCATTGACGTAGCTTTAACACATCTGTGGCTACCGACCCCGACGGAGCTCGTCTGATGTGCATGGCGAGTTATCTGGGCAATACGGATTACGATCCCAGCCTGACACAGACGTTGATGTTCGATTGAGACGGGGGGGACGTTTGAGCGCACCGGGCTAGACCGATATGACGCACAAGCGCGTTCAGTCGGTCTAGCCATCGCACGATGCCTCCTTCAATGTCTTTAGCTGACCAAACGAGCCGTTTGGGGGTCGTAGGCGACATCGATAATCGACCCATCTCGAATACGCTCGACCGCTTCGTCAATTACATTAAGCGGCACCAAGAACCACTCCCTTGGCTTGACCGGATGGCCAAAGCGATCTTCGATGGTCAAGTCCAGCTGCGCCGCGCCGAACAGGCGGTGGAAGATATTTTCTAGCCTTGTACGGTTCAGGTTATGCAGCTTGTAGGTGGCAACTACCTCTACGTCAGCCAGCAGATAGGTGGCATCTTTTTCCGCACCAGCAATGCGCGCCTCCACTTTGCCGCCGGTCACGCCGATTTTGTGGATCAACTCGCGGTGCTCGGCGACGAATGGGTGGCTAGACAGGCTCCGCAGTACATAGATAGTCCCGCTCTCAATGTCGTCGGGCTCTGGAGCATTGCCAAACAACGGTCCCATGTCCGGATCGGTTACTCGCCGACCGGTGTCATCCTTGTAAAGCGCCCGTTGGAGCGAACGACGCAACAAGTTGCTTTCCGTACCATTGGCGTAGATGACGCGCAGGCGCGCATCGCTTTCGCCATTAGGTGCCTTGATGGTTTCGCCGATTTCTGCCACGTAGGCCAACTGCCCACCGACGATGAAGTAGTTCCCGGCTTCAATGCTGGCATCACGACCAAAGCGCAGTGTTTTGCGAACGTCAGACTTCAGATCCCTCTCAGCCAGCTCGAACAGCGGTTGAAACCTATCAAAATCCGTACACGGCGTACGGTCGGCGATTTCCTCAGCAGCACGTTTTTCAATGCTAGAGCGTACATGCCGCAGCACGGTGATGTCGTCCTGGTCTGGGGATTCACCGCCAACACCCAGCTCGGCCAGCAAGGCGTCCTCGTCTAGGTCTTCCACATCCAGAGCTACGGTGCCGGACAGCAGGTCGGGGCCATCCAGCTCAGCCAGTAGGGTTTGCGCTTCCGGCAATTTGCGTAGCTGATCCAGGCGTACGGCGTACAAACGCTCGAAAACATCGCGGTCTTCACCATGCAGTGGCGCGCGACCGTGAACCTGATAAAAGCGCAGAATGTCCTCGAAGCCAGCGATGATACGCTCTTCGCGTGGGGTTCGATTGGCTGTCTTGAGCGAGGGGACTTCTACCCCCAGCGCGTCCAGCAGATCGTCATCGTTCATATCAGCCATTGGCGGATTCTCCCTGCGTCGCTTTGGCCTGAGCGCGGTAGCGTGCCAGCGCGGTAACGCCTTCAGCCATGCGTTTTTCCCAAGCATCTGCGGAGTTGATGTCAGGTAGGCGACCACGTTCGTTTTTGAACTGCAGAGCACGCTTTGCCAACTCACGAGCTTCGTCTTCGGGAATACTTACCTTCTTGGCGGCAATGCTGGCCTGCACCTGGCGCAAGGATTTTTCATCCATCGCTTTCGCCAGCACCGCATAGGCGGCATCGAATGGGTTGATGCGGTCGATCAGGTCAATGTCCAGTTCGCGTACGTTAACAAACTTGCGCACACCATCCAGCAGCGCGGTACTGCCTTGTACTGTGTCACCACCGCTTGTATCGGACCGCCCCAAGGCCAACTTGGCCTGCTGGGTAA
Source organism: Pseudomonas sp. WS 5410 (assembly GCF_012985645.1). Taxonomy (NCBI): domain Bacteria; kingdom Pseudomonadati; phylum Pseudomonadota; class Gammaproteobacteria; order Pseudomonadales; family Pseudomonadaceae; genus Pseudomonas; species Pseudomonas sp. WS 5410. The sequence goes on from NZ_JAAQWS010000014.1 coordinate 87,048, forward strand.
TGTTCATGGCCGCGATGGCGTGCTGGCGGATGGCTTCCTGATCGACGTCGCTCAAGTCCGGGTAACGCTCGCGTACGATCTTGCCCATGCGCAGTTGGGTCAGCTCTTCGGGCAGAGTGTTTTCCTTGTCGAACAGGCCCCGCTCCAGCACAGTTTTGTCCTGCAGGAAGTTGGTCACCACTTCGTTCAAGTCTTCTTTGCAGATACGCGTAGCTTCTGCACTTTGCGGCGTGGTCAGGCCCTTGATCTCGACATGGTATTGGCCTGTGGTTTCATTCACGCCTAAGTTGGTGCCGCCTGGTTGATAACCATCAGGCCCATAAGTGAAACCTTCTTTCGGCCCGATATCTTTCGGGGTGAACTCGTAGCGAGGGGCCAGCACCTGTTCCATCAGCAAACTGGCGGAAATGGCCTTGAGCATATCGTTCACCGCCTCAGCAACAGAGGCCTGATCGGCTGAGGGTTCGGCGATCAGGTTGGTGAAGCGTGAGCGTTCCTTACCCTCGGCATCACGCGTTGCGCGGCCAATGATCTGTACGATTTCAGTCAGGCTGCTGCGGTAACCAATGGTCAGTGCATGTTCACACCAGATCCAGTCAAAGCCTTCCTTCGCCATGCCCAGCGCAATGATCACATCCACGTTGTCGCGGTTGTTCTTCTGCACCGGGTCTTTCAGCGCGCCGAGCACTTTGGAGCGTCTGGTCGCGTCGCTGTCATCTACTAGGTCTGCCACTTTCAGCGTGCGACCGTCCTTAGCTTTGATGAGGTGGAAGCCGGTGGCCGGGTCGACACTATGCCATTCGCCCAGCGCACTCATGATTTCGTTGACCTCGCGTTCTTTGTCTCTAAGGCTTTCGCGCGCAGCAGGATGGGGAATATGGACGATGGTTTTCAGAGTTGGGTCCAGTACCTTCGCGACGGCATCCACATACTTGCCGGTATAGAAGAAGTACCCGATGTCCAGTGACTTGAGCCAGCGGTAGCCATTGAGCTGTTCGTAGTAGGTGTAAGTCACCGTTTCAAACTTGGCTTCTTCCGCCGGGGCCAACACGGCCTCGCTGTCGCCACGGAAATAAGAGCCTGTCATCGCCACTAAATGCACTTTATCGCGACCGATAAACGCGCTTAGTTGGCCGCCCAACTTGTTGTCCGGATTGGAGGAAACGTGGTGGAACTCGTCGATGGCTATCAGGCGGTTGTCGAAGGCTTCGATACCTAGCTCCTCCACGGCAAAGCGGAAGGTGGCATGGGTGCAGACCAGTGTCTTGTCAGTGCTTTTCAGGAAAGTGCGTACGGCTTCCACCTTGGATTTGGCTATACGCGGCTCATCAATGCCAGGGGCATTGCATAAATTCCATTGCGGAGCCACTTGCCAGTCCCAGTAAAAACCAAACTTGCTCAGCGGCTCATCGGCGAAGCTGCCGCCAATGGAGCGCTCCGGCACCACGACAATTGCCTGTTGCAAGCCCTGATTATGCAGCTTATCCAGCGCGATAAACATCAAGGCGCGGGACTTGCCTGATGCGGGGGGCGACTTAATCAGGAGGTACTGTTCTCCCCGCTTGGTATAGGCGCGCTCCTGCATGGTACGCATGCCCAACTCATTGGCTTTGCTGGAAGCCCCTGTATGCGCCGTCGTGATGGATACCGATGGCACCGTGTAAGTGTTGGTGGGGTTGTGGGTTTGTTCGGTCATTGCGAGTCGTCTTCCATGGATGCGTCATTACTTGCCAGCTCGCGCTCGATCTGTTCGATGCTGGGCAGGCTGGTTTGCAGCTCTGCCGGCAGGGACTCCACCAATTGGTATTCGGCCACACCGATGGGGCGGGCGTTATCACGCAGGGCGTATTCGGCTACTACCTTGTTCTTGCTCTTGCACAGCAGCAGCCCGATGGTGGGGCCGTCCTGTGGATGCTTGAGCTGGGCATCCACTGCGGTAAGGTAAAAGCTCAACTGGCCCAGGTGCTCGGGCTTGAACTTGCCGGCCTTGAGTTCGATCACTACATAGCAGCGCAGTTTGAGGTGATAGAACAGTAGGTCGATGAAGAACTCGTCACCGCCCACATCCAGCAGCACTTGCTGGCCGACGAAGGCAAATCCTGCGCCCAGTTCCAACAGGAACTCGGTGACATGCCTGACCAGAGCGTTTTCAATCTCACGCTCCTGTGCATCAAAAGTCAGGCCGAGGAAGTCGAAGCGGTAAGGATCTTTCAGCGACTCGCGGGCCAGGTCAGACTGCGGTTTAGGCAGGTGGCTCTCGAAGTTACTGACTGCCTTGCCACTGCGCTCCAGCAGACGAGTCTCGATCTGCATCACCAGAATGTTGCGCGACCAGTTGTGCTCGATTGCCTTGGCGGCATACCAGCGGCGGGTTTCGGGGCCTGGCAGTTTATCAAGCAGCACCAAATTGTGACCCCAAGGTAATTGTGCAGCAGCCTGCTGCACAAATTCCGCGTCCGGCCACGCCTCGGCAAAGGCGCGCATGTACTTGAGGTTGCGTGGAGAAAACCCTTTCATATCGGGAAAGGCTGCGCGCAAATCCTGCGCCAAGCGCTCGATTACCTTGGCACCCCAGCCCTGTTGTGCTTGCCGGGTCAAAATATCGTGACCGATCTGCCAGTAGAGCAGCACCAGTTCACGGTTCACCGCCAGCGTGGCGCGCTGCTGAGCATTATGGATGCGGCCTTTGAGGTCGGCCAGCCAGTCGCCGTAGCCCTCGGGTGGCATACTCAGGCCAACAGGGGTGTCGCTCATGCCTTTGTCCCTCGTGGCATTTTCGACGCGGCCTTCGCCACGTTTGCCGTCATCTTGGTGTAGAGGTCAAACAGGTTTTCCAACCGCTCAGTGTCGTTCTTGAAACGGCGACCAATATAGATGCGCTCCAGCACTTCATCGTTGCGTTCGTGGGCGCGGCGCAGGTTTTCCGGCATGGTGACCGGGTCGTACAGGTCGGCGATGGTGTCCGGAAAATGGGCTTCGCGGGCCAGCAGGATGTCTTCGGCGCAGGCGGTCAGGTCGGCCTTGTTCTGCTCGGTAAGCACCGGCAGGGGAAAGGTGTTCCAGCCGAGGGTGTTGGAATATGAAAAGCGCATCTCAAGGCGAACGCAAACTGTGCCAATCCAAACCCAGTGCAGACGTGAGGCGATTAGCGCCATGTTCCAGAGAGGGGCATCGTAGAGCGCGAAGTTTCGGTCACCGATAATCGTTCCGCCTTCGATCAAACCAACTGGCAAGTAAGGACGATTTTCGGAACTTACCCGTGGCACAACAATGATGCTCTTACTGGAGCGATGTCGATTCTCAGAAAACCGATGTGGCGCGTTGGCTTCGTTTTGCGTTTGCTTTTTGGTGCTCGCCAAGCGCATCTGTCGAACACTCTCAAGCCGTCTGTGGATTTCAGGAATCTTAACCGCTCGCTCCACGTCTTCGTCATTTAACCAGAAGCAGAAACGCTGTTTACCATTGATAAACTCTTCGGAGTTAGAAAAATTTCTGACGAAAATTTGCGCCTCCGGTGACTTTTGAAGCAATTGCTCTTTGTCTTGGAAATCGAGAAATAGATGACCGCCATCCACTGGTTTAGATCCAAAATCCATCTCGGCCTGTCCACTCAGCGGTCGGGAGGCCTTTTCCACCATCACATTGGCACCGGGCACCAGATAGGCGTTGATGAAGTCCGCCTGCTTTTCAAGAGTAGCGCCATCGTCTGTAACTGAAAATAACCGACACGCCTTTCCTGTCTGGTTGGTAGTTGCGACAATTACAACGGTCACACCAGCATTGTGACTGGCAAGATTTGCCCATTTAAATGAGGTATGCGCAAAAGCAATCTCATGCTCTGTAGCAAAGATCAGGGGCCAGAGGATTGGCACTTGCTGCCCTTGGCAAATTGAGTTGGTGGATACAAACGCAGCGGTGGCTTTTGTCTTGGTGCCATAGTCGGCAGCCTTCATAAACCAGCCCGCTACATAGTCAAGCGACTTCCAGTTTTTGGTGCGTTTGGCAAAAATGGCCTTTAGGTCCTCCTTTTGCTCATCCGTCTGCCAAGTGGAGCCAAGATACGGTGGGTTACCGCAGATATAGGTCTCCCCCCCTTCATTCACGAAGTCGATTTCTGTCTGGTTGAGCGGCGTACCGAATAAATCATCGGCCACCACTTTCACACCCGTTCCCGTGGGCGGGCAGATACTCAACCAGTCCAGCCGAAGCGCATTGCCGCATACAATCCAGTTTTGCGCATCCAGCGGCAGAAATTCAGCCAGTGCATCCTGCTGTCCGCGATACAACACATCACACTGAAACTCGGCAATGATCAGCGCCAGGCGAGCAATCTCTGACGGAAAATCACGCAGCTCGATGCCGCGGAAGTTGGTCAGTGGTATTTCCGATTTATTGTTGGCTTCGCCGCGGTGCCGATTGATCTGCGCCTCGATCTCGCGCATCTGCTTGTAGGCGATAACCAGAAAATTGCCCGACCCGCAGGCCGGATCGAACACCCGAATGCGCGCCATCCGTTTGCGTAGGTTCAGCAGCTTAGCTTTGTTGTCGCCCGCCGCGTCCAGTTGCGCATGCAGATCATCCAGGAACAGTGGGTTCAACACCTTCAGGATGTTGGGCACGCTGGTGTAGTGCATGCCCAATGCGCCGCGCTCTTCATCATCGGCTACGGCCTGGATCATGCTGCCAAAGATGTCTGGGTTGATCTTTTTCCAGTTCAGGTTGCCGGCGTGCAGCAGGTAAGTGCGCGCCATCCGCGTGAAGCGCGGCACTTCTGTGCTGCCGGAGAACAAACCGCCATTCACGTAGGGAAAGCTGTTGGCCCAGCTGGGCAAGCGAGACTGAACAGTGACGCGCTCGGCCAGCTTGACATTCATGGCCCGGAAAACTTCAGACAGCACCTGATGCGTATTGGAGCCATCGCGTTCGCTGTACTGCTCAACCGTCTTGGTAAACAGACCATCGCCATTAAAAATGTCGGTATCTTCAGCAAAAAAGCAGAACACCAGTCGCGCCATAAAATGGTTCATGTCGGCGCGGCGTTCGTCCTTGGCCCAGTCCGGATTCTCGTTCAGCAGCTCGACATACAGCTTGTTCAGGCGACTGGTGGCGCGCACGTCGATGGGGTTATCCTTGATCTCCTTGATGGTGGAGATGCCGGCCAGCGGCAGCAGGAAGCCGAAGTGGTTGGGGAGGTCTGGGTAATCGCAGGTGATGGTTTCACCCGTGATTAGTTCCTCGGCCTCCAGCGTTTGCCCGTCGGTGGCAAGGATGAACTTGGCTTTGGCTTTTGTGGTGGCTGGACTGGCGCGCAATGCCTTGAGCGTTTCGCCCACGCCACCAGATTCGCATGCGGCGATATGAATGTTGCTGCGCAGTAGCACGCCGCCAGGCACGTCGGAAGCGTTGTTGTTGCCGGCACGCAAGCGTTTGAGGGCTGTTTCCTTATTGCCAAAAGCGGCCAGGAAGACAAACGGAAACTCCGCCGCGTCAAAGGGCTCAAGGGCCAGGTCCGAAATAGCGGACTCAATTTCTACTGCATTCATGATTTACCACTGTCCAGATCGTGTATGAACGAGTACGGCGAATTAAGCCGTTAATTTTGCGGATAATGGCTAGACCACTTGAGGACTTCAACCTTCGTGCCGGCCACGGCCTGACATGATAACCCCGATAGCCTCGAACAAGGTCGTATCGCGTGTGGCGACAGCGGAGCTACTGGAGCGGCGATGACCGCATTGCAGCCACCGGATCACAGGAGTGACAGAAGAAAACTTAACTGAATTCTGGAGTTTAGTGGGGATAGCACGTTTGGGCTAAGCGCAGAGCGAGTCACGGTAATGCAGTAGTTCGTTCATGGCCAGCCATCCGGTGATTCGTTCAGGGCAGAAAATTTAGGAGGTGGTCACACATCGGGTTAGAGCGGATCAATTCCGGAATAGGTTTTCACGGTGCCATGTCAGATAGGAGCGATGGCGCGGCTCGATCTGCCGTAACCTCAATGCAGGGCTCAAATGGAGCGCCGCCGCTGTCGCTGCATCTACTTCAGGGCTCAGCAAAATGTCGCCATCGTCATCAAAGCTGATCAAGCCTTGATCAAAGGCCAAGTCGAGGTTAGGGGTCAGAAGTAGTCCATTGAACTGATCAAGTCGCTCGGCATGGTTCGCTGACCGCCAAGGCTTGATATGCGAGGCACGCAGCAATTGGGGAATGGAGCACTCGGTTACTGAGCAACCGCCCCAATAAGCCACAAGGGAATCGCGATAACGGCTTTGACCGATACGAGCTTTGATCAAAGCGTCTCGCTCTGTGTCAGTCAGAGCTACCTCACCCAGATCGATAGTCATCGCAGCCGGCATAGCTTGCACTTCGTCAGGAAGGGACTCGTGACCAAGCAGAGATTGGACAAGAGCATCCATTGCTGCAGTGTCATGAAAGCCAAAAGCAATCCCATAGTTTATGGGCGTAGTGCCGCTATGGAGGCGCTTGGGAAAACCACGCAGGTTGCTGTTGTGGTAGTAAGGCTCCGCTGGACGCTCGACGCCGGTTATCTCGGACCATTCGACAAGCTTTGAAGCATGCATGGGATGCAGCACCAACGGTGCACGTGTCGATTGACCTGCCCCCCTCTTGACATAAATCGGCTCATCCAACGCTGGATGCATCAGGCGGAATACTTTGTTTCCCGGCAAGGGTGTCAAAACAAATCCCGCTTGTTCAAGACCGCTTACGATCTGTTCAACGGTTAGCGCATGCCCGTTGAACTGGCCAGGCACAGGTGAGGCCGTTGAGAACAGCTCTCCATTCGCGGATTGATCAAGCGAGTACTCGTTGGGCCATTTGACAACACGGTTCTTAATTGGATATGTCTTCAAAAAGCCTGGCGCTTGCAAACGCGCCAGCGCGGGTTTTCCGACTGCCTCCCAAGGGGTGTCAGCGCCAGCAACGAGGCGTGAGAAGCTGATGATGGGCCCGTTTTTCTGCGCAATTATCCAGGCGAGACAGGCTTCTGCGCGATCACGGGTACCGCTCTTGTTGCCCAAGCGTATCTGGCCATCTGCGATGATCCATAGGTCGAGACCTGAGTCATGCACCGCCAGTACAAACTCGGCGAAATCATCACGGACGGCCGTAGGCCAGTCTGCGGCAAGAATTGAAAAGGGTGAGCTGCACTCGAATTTTTTGACAACATCTTGCAATGACGTACTCATTTTCGTTCCCTGAAAGGGCAATATCGAATGGCCACACCCTAAGCAATCCAGCTACAAACGTCTACAGCTTCGATACATCGTCGAGAACGCGTATCGGCATGGAATCAAGCAGCTTGAGCAGCACACAAGTCGGCTGCGGCCAGAGGTATGCATCGATGCAACTCCATGACGCCTCGCGCGGCGGCGCTATTTGCATACCCTCCAGCAGAAGTAGCTGTTCCCGGCAAGCGCCGGCAGAGAGACGATATGTAATCTCACAAGACACGTCCATAGTGTGGTCCTGTACAGGTAAAGTATTCGCACATATGTAGGCGCCGAAGTGCCAGAACATTACCTCGGCGTCCCGCTGATTCTAGGAATCACCACCTCCCACATGTCCATTTTCAGAGCAGGTCGAAACTGCAGATCAGCCTCATCGGCATACCGGGCGATTATCCCTTCCACATGACACTGGTCTATCTCTACGTTCGCTTTGAAGTTTTTCGCAGTACGACCAACGACTCGCCCTTGGGCGTCCTGAAGCAAGTACCGCTCGCCATCGCGCGTGAGCAGAAGGGGGTGGCCCGTTTGTAGTTCGGCGATCGCCCGGTGTATCTGATGCGTCGCAGTGCTTCTGCCGGCAAAGCCGATGTCTACGTCAGCCAGCGAAAGCTGAATGTAGGTGCGAGACAGTCGTGGATCGAAATCGCCGGCAAAGCTTTGTACTAAGGCACCGTGTGAAAGCTTGGGACTGAAAGGATTTCCGGACTCGAACTCTCCCAAGGTCAATGTTTGTTCCGCCCGCGTCATGCCAACGTAGTAGAGGCGGCGATCGGCATTCAAGTTTTGAGATGTGCTGCTCCAGGCGCCGTCCAGCAATCCGACATGGCGAAACTCCAGGCCTTTGGCGGAATGTACGGTGCCAAGGTACAAGCCCTGCCTTCCTTGTTTGCGAAGTGCCCGTGGGTACTCGTATAACCAGTCGATGATTGACTGTGAAGACAGCTGGCATTCGCCCATTTCCTGAACAAGGCACAGGAGGGCTGTTTCAAAGAACTCTTGCCAGTGCGGATCATCCAGGCTCGGCCGAAGCGTAGAGAGGACCTCCGTCGCCGTCTGAGGCTGCTCGATCAAGCGTAGACAGCCTATCCCTTTTAGGAAGCCCCGCTGGCGCGTCAAAGGGATTGAGTCCTCATTCTCGGAGGCGAGAAAATAAGGCACCTCGTTGAGTTCGCACCAGGCTTGGACCGGTTTGAGGTAGGCATGAGTTCGGCCCAGTATCGCGCATCCGTTCCAGGTGCCGTTTTCCTCCAGTGAAATAAGCCGCGCCAGCTCAGCCGCCATAGCTTGAGCCTGTAGGTTGCCATTGGACCGGTCAGTAAAAGGAAGCTGGATTCGCAGCACCTTACCCGCCCGGGACGGATCTCTCGCCTCCCATTGCACTCCTGCGGGTAGCTCCCGGCGAGCCTTGTCGATGGTGATGGGATGATCTGCCTTCATCCGGCCTTCAGTTTCCCCGATCACCCGGTTCGACGAATTGATAATATTGGCGGACGAACGATAGTTATCCACCAAGTAGGTGACGCTGGCATCGTAGTTGTCGCGGAACTGCTCGATGTACTGATTGCTGGTATGGCGCCAGTCGTAAATATTCTGATCGTCATCACCAACCGCCAAAATGCATAAGCGCCCGTCCTCTTCGGCATTGCGCCCAGCCAACGCACTGACTAGTCGGTACTGCATCTCATCAATGTCCTGGTACTCGTCAACCATGATGTAACGGTAGCCACGCAGCAGTTGCTCGCATAAGTTGTCCTCACCGGTCGCCCGACCACCCTCCTCCAGCAAGTGCACCGCATCGGTGATTACCTGAGTCAACCGCTTCTCATCGACGGGCTCACCGCGCTCGAAGCGGGTGCCGGTCAATCGCATCGACATCGCGTGGTAGGTCAGTACGCTGACACCGTAAGCATCGGCTCCAACCAATGCTAACAAGCGCTTGCGGATTTCATTGGCCGCATGCCGGTTGAATGCCAAGGCAATGATGCTGCTGGCGGGTACTCGGCGCACGCGCAACAAGTAAGCAATCCGATGGACGATGACACGTGTCTTGCCAGACCCAGGACCGGCCAGAACTAATCGGTTGACGTCATCGTTGTCGGCAACGACCAATCTCTGGACGGTACTCAAGCAGTGGGTGATGGCCTTCCAAGACTGCTCGCTGGTTGCGAGTTTCAGAACTTCTTCGCGCTCATTGAAATATTCTTTGATGAAGTCGCGCTTGGGGTTGCCAAAGTACGCCAGTACCAGCCTGAGCGCCGGTTCCATGTCATGGATTCCGCGCTCGGCATATTCACGCATGACATGCACCTGAACACATTTTTCCCGGTAATGCTCATCGAGCTTCGCGTAATCGTCCTTGTAAAACCCCACCTTCTTTTCAGCCTTTTCGCCGTCCACTTTGATTGTCATCGCACGCCGCATGACGGTCATACCGTGGTTCAGAGTCAGGATTTCCTGCTGGTGCATATACAACAGCACGTGCTCCACCGCTCTGCGAAACTGACCTGCCGGCATCGTGGATTTCAAGACCAGATCGCCCTCAAGCGTGGCGACCAGCTTGCCAAAGGTGGTATCGACCATCAGGTCGCGGGCTCGGGTACCCGGTGGAAGTTGGGAGATGAGGTAATTAAGCAGCAGCGTTGCAATGGTGCGGCGTTTCTCACCAAACGCCCTGATACGCTTCCAACTATGACGGCCGGTAAAGCGCAGCTTCAAATGATCACGATTGATCGGGCGAATTTCGAAGGTGCTGCGCTGTTGGCTTTCACCGTCGCGATCCTGGGCCAGACTCTTGAGCAGCCTGAGTACCTGAATGGGATTCACATCGTCGCGCTCCAACCTGGCCTTCAATGCGGTGTTGAGCTGGGAAAGGTTGATGTCTTGCCATTCACCATTTTCTGCATCTGGCGAGAGTTCAGGCAGCAACTCGAACAATGCCTTTTCAAGTTCCAGCGATTGCATGAGCCGCTGATTGGATGAGCCGACGATGCCATGCCGGACAAACACCGTCAGCTGAGAATCATTGATCAGGATTCCCATCTGCTCCATCTGCTTCAAGGCCCCGGCAACCTCCTCCAGCGACTGGCCGGTAAGCGTCATGAGTTCATCGGTGTTGATGCGTTGGTCGGCCTTGGCCTGAAAAAGGTAGTTGAGGATTGCCTTGAATTCGGCAAACCTGCGTTGGGGGAGTTTCGCCTCCACGAGACGCGCCTGCGATTCTTCAAGGGTGAGCGCAGCGCGGGCGGGAAAGATACGCGTCTGGTTTTCTTCACGGCGCAGAAAATCACTACGTTCCAGCCAAGCGATGGCCGTCACCACCTTGGTTTCGGCATCACGATCTTCTGCCGCGAAAGTCGTTTCGACAGTTGCATCCAGCAGAATCTCGCCGGCCGTAATAACCAACTCTCGTCCTTTGCGCTTTGAAGTTTCCCCGCGCAGCTTTTTCAGAATTTGCTGGATATCACGAAGACTGAGCTTGGAGCGCTCGCTTATCCCAAACTGCGCTTCAATATCCTGTGGATCGTAGAGCAGCACGCAGCGGGCGCTTTCCTGATCTCGACCGGCGCGGCCAGCCTCCTGCAGGTAGTTTTCAAGTGAGCCGGGGATATCCGCGTGGATGACCAGGCGGACATCCTTCTTGTCGACCCCCATGCCGAAGGCGTTGGTGGCAACGATGACTCGAAGCACCCCTTTGATGAAATCGTTCTGAATGTCGGTCTTCTCGCCAGGCGGGAGCCCTGCGTGGAAATACTTGCAAGCCCAACCCTTCCCAACCAGAAACTCCGAAAGCTCCTCCGCACCTTTACGGCTGGAGACAAAGACCACGGCCCCTCCCTCTTGGGTGACCAGATTGTCTTCCAGCAACTGCTGTGTACGCTGGCGTTTTTCCGACTTCTGACACGGGACAACTTCAAAGCGCAGGTTGACGCGTTCGTGCGAGCCAATGAACTCCTTGAAAGTAATGCCAAGGGTGTCTTGGAAATGCGCGCGGATGTCCGCCAGTACGTCCGGCTTGGCTGTCGCAGTGAAGCATCCAATCGGAGCGAGCGGTTGGTCTCTGTGGTATTCACTAATGAAGCGCGAGGCATACAAGTAGTCAGGGCGAAAATCATTACCCCACTTCGACAGGCAGTGGGCCTCGTCGAAGATCCAGGCGCCAACCTGTCGCTGCCTGAGGGCCCGGCGAAAAGTGTTGTTGCGAAACTGCTCAGGCGAGACGAGCAGCACGCCGATGTCACCCATCTGGATTTTTTCCAGGACATCGGCTCGCTCAGGGAGAGTCAGCAGACCGCTCAGGGCGGCAGCACATTGGACGTTGGATGCGATCAGCCCATCTACTTGATCTTTCATCAGCGATTGGAGCGGCGAGACAATGATCGTCAGGCTGCCATTTCGGTGATAGCGGTTCAGGGCCGGCAGTTGATAGCCGATTGACTTACCGCCCCCTGTGGCCAATACGGCAAGAACGTTTTCACCGCGCATACCAGCAAGCGCCACATCATGCTGGCGAGACCGACCATCGCTATCACGACGGAATTCGTCGTGACCGAAGTAGCGTTTCAGCTCCTGGACCGGGTCATGCTCGGAGCTGCAGTACTCGCACTCCTTTTTCCCACAGGGGGTATCGCGCAACTCTCCAATGATTCGGCCGACCTCGGGAAACTGGTGCCTCACCCAAGGTGCGAGCACCGAGTTACCGCCAGAGACGCGAAGCCAGGCAAGCGCATAGGCATGTGGCCAGCGCAACTCATCCCGCTCCAGATCATTTTCCAACAAGCTGAAGAGCCGGGTCTGGCAAACTTTGTATTTCCGTTTGAACGCCGGATCAGTCTCGACCAGAAGCTGCATGATTGCCGCCCGCAGCCCTTCGAGAGAAAGCTCAGGGGTCTGTGTAATCGACTGGAATATGGACTCAAGGTCACTACCTTTTGCAGCGATCAATGTTTGGTAGCACAGTAGCTCTCTTACATTCATCAACTTCAGATCGGCAAACGCGGCCTGCTGGTCCTGGAAAAGCGTAAGCGTTGAGCGGCAGTCTCCGAGCGGGGAATTCAAACTTTCGCGGATGAGCTTGTAATCTTTGATCAGTCGGTGATACGGATTTTTTGGAAAAGCCAGCGGCGACAAGCGCAGGGTATCGACTACAGATAGGTCATGCAGCGCCAGTTGAGGTGCCTGGGACTTGAGCAATGGCAGGTCGTGGTCGATCAGGTTGTGCCCAAGTACACAGTCTGCCCCCTGCCCCAGTGCATCCAACTGAGCAAGCGCCGCCGTTGGATCTTTGGAAATCTTGAGCTCTAACTCTTGGCCTGTAGTGGGCCGCAACGCCCCGACCATTATTATTTTGGCCGGCTTTAACTCAGTCGGAGGTACCACCTCCAAATCAAAAATCAAAGCGTTCGGAATTGCTGATTCACTCATACATCCAGAGTCCTTTCTGACCGCGAGGCATGGCCAAATTTTAGCGTTACATCACGATACATGATCGGATGCTGATGCAGGACAGAAACGCATGAACTGCGCAGGCCGAGTAGAAAGATGCTCAGCACCCCGATCCGATCGTTGACCGACTTCTACCTGTCGCCATCTGCAGCTATGGGCAGTTCACTGCCAATCATGGTTACGAAGCGTGCTGGTCAGATCGAATGCAAACAAGTAGTCAAGTGGAGTGCTGTATTCCAATTGGTATTCCAACCAAAAACAAAAGTCGATATTAGTTTTATAAATCAATAGCTTACTGAGCATATTAAAATCACCCCGGTGAAGCAATCAACCCACCTCCCCCACCTTCACTCCCCAGAAAAGTAGTCACTATCCAGCTGCTTCACTTCATAAACCTGCTTAACACTAACCCCCAAATTGTTCTCAACCATCAACCGAGCCATCTCAACCCCATCGATCAGCACCACTTTGATATCCAGCCCAAGCGCCGCCTCCCGGGCCCCCACGGAAAAATCCGAGGTGGTGATAAACACCCCCTTACGCGCCCGCTGCCGAGTCAGCGCACCGATAAACTTATCAATCTCCGGCCGATGCACCGTATTGCTCCAGCGCTTGGCCTGCAGGTAGATCACGTCCAGCCCGAGCTTATCCTCATTGATAATCCCGTCGATGCCATCATCATTAGTAGCCTGGGTTGCCTTGCCGGCTTCTTTACGCGAGCCGCCATAGCCCATGGCCAACATCAAATCGACCACCAGCTGCTCAAAGAAAATCGGACTGGCAGCCCTCACCTGTGCCAGAAGGTCTTCGGCGAGCGACTGAATAAGTGCCTGGTGAGCATCAGCCAGTTGCTCATCCGGGGTCGTCTCGGCGCGCTCCACAGCCACACCCCCCATCACGCTCAGCACCTCGGTGGTCTGGGGTTTGGCGGTGTGGAAATCGGCGAACTCAGGAAACTGCTTCAGCCAAGTCACGGTGATGCGCGCAGGGCCGTTGGCCAGCGCTTGCCGACCACGGTCGGTGATTTGCACCATGCCCTTGCTCGGGATAGTCAACAAACCTGCTTTGTTGAGATACGTCCTAGACCAGCCCACGCGGTTGTTGATCACCGTTTGATGCCCAGATGGCAGCCGCTCCTTGCGCTCATCTTCAGTTAGCTGGAGTACATCAGCGATGCACTCGCGAAGTGCGCTAAGCGGTATCGCAACACCGTCCCGAACAGCCTCCAACACGGGGCGCATGACACTTTGAAAATCCGGGATCGACATCGTTTTTCCTCTTCGGTCGTCGCGACGCTTTCAGGACGGTCGTCGTGAGGGTTGCTCACGCTCATTCGGCATGATGCCGCATTGATATCTTCGCGCAAAATGCCAGTTCGCAGTGGAAGCAGCAAGCCCAGCCCCAACCGGCTTACGAGAATAAATCCGACGCGCTTTTCTTTTACATCCACCTCAAGTACCGTCGCAGCCGGTCGATACAAGCAAATGGCCACAATTCATTTCGCACCCATCACCTCGACAAATGGAATTCTCGTGTGAACATTCCCCTGCGCCGCACATTTGCTCTGCTCAGCCATTCGCCCTCCGGCCTGGTCATCTGCCTGCCCCATAACCTGAGGCAGAGCTGAGCATGTCTTCCAGAGAATACCTGTACAAAAACCTTCGTCCTGAACTCGTCGCTCCCGACGCACCCGCCCTAGCTGACGCCTGTGCACCGCAACGCAGCAGCGAACCGCGCTTCACCCTTGAGCGGGACGTGGTGCTCTCGGCCAGTAATCGTCAGCAACTGGATGAGGCTTTAGTCAAGATTCGCTATCACGACGTCATCTATGAGACCTGGGGTTTCGCGCAGGTCGACCCAAACGGCAGAGGCACGCTGCTCAATTTTCATGGAGCCCCAGGGACCGGCAAGACCCTCACCGCCGAAGCATTCGCCGGCAGTATCGGCAAGCGGCTGATCAATGCCAGCATCGCTGACCTGGAAAGCAAGTTCATGGGTGACACCTCGAAGAACATCGTCAGCCTGTTTGCCGCAGCGCGCAACGAGGACGCGGTGCTGTTTCTCGATGAGGCCGATACGCTGCTCGGTCGTCGCCTATCCTCAGTGACCCAGGGCATCGACAATGAAGTCAACGCGATGCGCTCGACCCTGCTGATCGAGTTGGAGAAACACCCCGGGATCGTGATTTTCGCCAGTAACTTCGCTCGCAATTACGACTCGGCGTTCGTCAGCCGCATCTCTCAGCATATTCATTTCGAGCTTCCAGGTGATGACGAACGTCGAGCGATCTGGGCCAAGCTGCTGGTCCAAGGCATCCCTCTGAGCCTGGTGCGCGAAGATCTGATTGAGGCGCTAGTGCAGCCCTCTGCCGGTCTCTCTGGCCGGGAAATCCGCACCTGCCTGCGCCTGGCGTTGCCCAAACCCTTGCTGGAAGGCGGCGGTGGACGGCTGACGCCTGAGCATGTGCTCGGCGCCATCGAGCAATTGCTCCTGGCACGCAATGACATAAAAGTTTCCACACCTGGCGAACAGACCGGGCGTACCGATATCGCACGCAAATTGTTGGGCGTGAACTCAAGGAGTGACGGGTAAATGGGCTGGTTGAGCAAGATCAAAGGTTTTGTCAGCAAAGCGGTTCAGGTGGTCAAGGAGAAGGTCGTAGAGGCGGTCAACTGGCTGGCTGACAAGGCCGAAACCTTCGTTGGTGAAGTCAAGCGTCTATACAAGGCCGCCAAGCCCTATATCTCCAAAGCCCGTATGGTGCTGAGGACCATCGCCGCGAATGTGCCAATCCCTTGGGTTCAGGGCATCAGCATGGCGCTCGACAAGGCACTGGCTGTCTTGGAGCATCTGGATAACCATCCGCTTGTAGCCAAGGTCGATGCGGCGATCAAATGGGTTATCGCCCGCGCCCGCGACATCAAGCGCCATCTGCTTAACGATCAGGAAGTCAAAGAGGCCGAACAGCGTGCCGCCGACCTCGAAGCCGCGATGGAGCACGTTGATGAGTCGGGCCGCCAAGCGCTCGAAGGCCTGGCCATGAGCAACCGCTACGAGCTGGTTCGTGCTCGGATCAGCCGACTGGTCGAGGATGAAGCGTTCGTCAACTTCGAGCACTACCTACGCATTCGAGCCGTGCAGAAACTGCTGCCCCTGTACGAAGAGCAGATGGAGCACGTCAAAGAAATTCACAATGTGCTGGATGAGCCGCTGTTCATCATTCAGATCGCCAGCCAGTTGATAGAAGGCCACGCCGAACTCGATGACGATGCCATGGAGCGCCTCGACAGCTTGACCACCGCTCGATTCGGCAAGCCGGTGATCCCGTTCGTGTTCGAAGAGATGATCAACGTGTGGGGCTTGGACCTAAAGCAGCATCAAGACACCTGGGAGGAGTTGGGCAAGCGCGTGTCCCGCGACCAGGTGATCGTCAAGCGCCTGAACAATTTAGCGAAGCTGGAAACACTGCCGGTCGAGGAGGCCAAGGTGCTCACCGACCTCGAAAAATTGTTGCCTACCGACGAGGCCCGTTTGGACAAACTTGCCAGCGATGTCCTCGCCAAGCGCAACTATGTCTATGCAGCCGAGGGCTTCCTGCAATTACTGGAAAATGACGAGCAGCGCCTGATCGACCAGGACCGTGAATACCTTATCGACGACGGTTTTGAGGTGGGTGAACTGCTGATTCGCTGCGCCCAAAACGGCGAGAAGTGGGAGAATCTCAAGCGCGAGGAACAATCGCTGATCATCAGCTTCGCCAACATCTTCGAAGCCGACTGCCGCAAGCGTGCCGAACAATTCACCCAGGTTGAGGTGGCAGCGTGAGTGGCACAGTTCTGGAGTTCCTATCGCCATCGTTGGGGAACCCGTTGGAGTTGGTATTCTGCACGGTGATCATAGGTGGCATGCTGGTTTCGCTGATCACCGCCGAGGTGTTCGGCCGCGCTCCAGCTTGGGAGCGCAACTGGCAAGGCGGCACGCACAAGGGCGCGCTGGACATCGAGCACGGGGCACTCGGTGAGTTGAACCAGGCAGTGGCCACTCTACCCGAACGCATCGTAGCCAATATGCCGGGGCTGCTGTTAATCGTCGGCTTGCTGGGAACCTTCCTGGGCCTGGGCATGGCCTTGGACAAAGCCTCTGGAATCCTGCAGGGCAACGCCGATTCTCTGAACGCAATGAGCGACTCGTTGGGCCAGCTCACGGGCATGATGAAAGACTTGGGTACCAAGTTCAAAACCTCGACCTGGGGGATCATCGCTTTTATCGCGCTGAAACTGTGGGACTCTGCCCGCTGGTCCGCTGAAAGCCGCCGGACCGGCTGGTGCGTCGACCGCATGAAGCGCGACATCGACAATCGCCGGGATCAGCACAAGAACGCAACCGAGCTCCGTGACCAACTCACCCGGCAGGCCCTGGCCGCCGTCGGTGAGCAACTGGTGCAGGCCATTGCCGGTCAGAGCCAATTGCTGGGCAATGAACTCAAGCAGCTTAAGCTGATCGAGTTGAAACGCGGACAAACTTGCGATGAGCAGTTCGCGCGGACCGCCGCCAATCTGGACGGGCAACTGCAGCAGCTGCAACAACTCAGCGGAGCGGAAGGCTATCTCGCGGCACTGGCTCGCTACGCCGCCCACCTGCCGCGCCTGGACCTGCTCGAGGGCCAAGGAGAAACCCTGCTGGGCCTCGACGCTGGCCTCGGCCGCCTACAGGCGCAACTGGAACAGTCGAGCCAGCAGCTCACCGGGCTGGGGCAGACACTCGAACACGGCCACCAGTTGACGGAGCGCCTACAACAGACCGCTACCCTGCAATGGGAGCACGCGCGAGATGAAAGTGAGCGCCGTGAGCGCCAGAGCCAAACCTTGCTGGCGACCCTGACTGAGCAGCATGGCGCGCAACTCGACGCAGACCGCGCGCAGGCGACTCATCTGCAAGAGCGGTTTGATGAGTTGGCCACACTTTCGACTAAAGGTATCGAAGCGACACAGGCAGTTGGCGCGCATACACAAGCCAGCCAGCAGAGCCTGGAGTTGTTCGTCACCACCAGTACCAACAACCTCAATACGCTCGAGCAAGCCGGCATTACCATGGGTAAAGCCGCGAAGCAGCTGGCCCAATCTGCAAGTGCCTTGGAAGGCAGCGTATTAACCATGGAGAAGAGCGTCGGTGCGGCCATCGACAAGCTCAACGATGACTTCCATGCCCACCTGCAGACGATGCAGGGCAGTCTCGATGCCAACATCTCACGCCTGAGTGACGTAATGAACGAGCTGCAGACCGGGATGATGGATAACGTCAACCGGATGAGCCAGGACTTCACTCACAACACCACGACGATGTCGGAGAACCTGCGATCGGCTACCGACAATATTTCCGAGGCCGTAATCCGGCTCTCTGGCGAGGTCAATGAGGTGATGGCGAGCGTGAGCCGCAACATCGAAGGGGCCAACAGGGCTCAGACCAACGCCAGCGCGATGTTCACGACGACCAACGACGAGCTCAACGGCGCCATCAGTCAGATGGAAAAAAACATGAGAACGCTGGGAGAACAGATCACTCAAGGGCTGACTGATATCTCTGAGAGTAATAGGAACATGCGAGCCACGGGCAAGAAGCTCGAACAGTTGAAAGAGCTGCCCGATAGCTTTGACAAGCTGCATGGGCATTTCCAGGAACTGCTCGCCCAAGGCACGCAAACCTTGCTAGTGCTCGAAAAACTGGCAGGTGAGCTGCGCAGCGACCCGCACCAGCGCGGCCAACTGCTCAGCGAAGCGGTGAAAAACCTGGCGCAGCTGTCCTCCCAACTCAAGACGCTGACAACCAGCACGCAGCAAGGCACGCAGCAGGTCGCCAACCTGCCCCAAGCGCTGGCGGAAAAGGTCGGGCAGCAGTTCTCCAATCACCTGCAACCCCTGCAGCAAGCGGCGGGCTCTACGGTTGCCCTGCTCCAGCAGATGGCCGATCAAGCCCAGCAGCCGCTGGCACGCAAGCCTTCCGACGAGCCTCTGACAGCGTGAGACGGCCATGAAAGAAAAACCCAATGAATGGGTCTCGATCTCCGACCTTATGGCTGGGGTAATGGCCGTAGTGATGCTGATGCTTGTGGTGTCGGTGCTGCAGAATAAAGCGGCCGAGGCAGCTATGGCAGTTGAGAAGCAGCAGATGGAGGCCGCTCGTCAAGAAGAGCGCAGCAAAGGCGACGCGGCCCAGCGGGCAAGCTTGAGCAAGCTGCTGGCCGCTATGCAGTCAGACCTGCAGCGCACCGGCGAAACGGATCTGGTGGACATCGACATTCAGAACCGCCGCCTGACCCTCCCCGATAATGCCTTCGCCCGAGGGAGCGCCTGCATTACCCCCGCAGCCAAAGGCGCACTGACCCTGCTCAGCGCACGGGTGGCCACCTTCATCCAGGATTACGGCCAGGGGCAAGTGCTGGTAGAGGGGCATACCGACAACCTGCCAGTTTCCCGCCCGGTCACCGACTATGAGCGTTTTTGCACGGTGTATGACGACAACTACACCTTGTCTGCCGCACGGGCACGCGAGGCTCGCAAGCTGCTGATTCAGGCGATTGAGCCACAGCAGGCACGGCGCGTGGTGGTGGCAGGCTACGGTGACTCACGCCCCAAACCGGGCGTAGACCCCGCCAGTGCCCTCAACCGTCGAGTGGAGGTTCAACTGGTAGTGGCCACGCAGCCGCCGACGGCAAATTAGCGCGATGCAGCCCACGCTCCATATTGGCCGGCGGCTCCCCTGAACCTGATTTAGACACCGAGAGGCAAGAACACGATGGCAACTACAGGAATCGATTGCGACGACGAACTCTTCGCCAGCCTGCTCAGCGCCAAGGCCGATGAGGTGGACATGTTGGTGGACATCATCACCGACTTCTCAAGAGGCCGCGCCGGTCTGGACGCGGACATCAAGAAGCGGCTGGTACAAGCCAAGCACAGCTCCCGACCTGCCGGCTACGAACAACAGCAGCTCGAGCTGCTGGGACACGAACTGCAGCAATTCGGCGGGCACTCTGCGATGAACCTGACGCGCCGTTTCCTGAAAAAGTCCGCTGTGCCCTATGCCGAAATCGTCAACGACGTTTATCAGAAGCTCAATGGCAGCGACGCAGCGAGCCGGTCCGTCGCCGACAAGGAACGTCAGATCGCCTTGGCGCTGTTCGGTGCCGGTTGGCGTGAGTTGGCACCCGAAGATCGCTTTGAGCGCACCACCAGTACCATGGTGTTGGCCGGGCTGTTCAACCTCAAGGACGCGCTCTCAGTCAGTTCTGGCACTGCAGTCGGTCTGTCGGCAGCAAGCAGCGCGGCGTTGTTCACTGTGGCAACCACGGGGTTTCGCCTGAACCCCATAGGCGCCGTCGCAACGTTAGGCTTCGGCCTGCATAGCAGCATTGCCGAAGCCTACCGGGTGACCGTGCCATTTGTGGCCCAGATGGGCTGGATTCGCCTGCGACACGAAGCGCCTGCGACACGCTCACCGGCGCCGAACACTGTCGCTCCCGCCTCCACGCCGGGCGCTTCGGAGCTGGTCGTGCAGAACGGCCAGGGCGAAACACTGCTGAAACTCAACGTGCTGCAGCGACCACCTGCAGGCGTACATCGTGCGCTACCCACCGACCAGATCAGCGCGCTCAGCCCGTTGCTGGCCAATGTGCCGGGGCTTGCCGCGCTAGGAGAGATGTCCAGGGGCAACTATGTAGTGTGTAGCCTGCCCTTCGAGACACTGACCAAAAACGCCAACAATGATGGCAGCGTCAGAGCTTTCGTCCGTACCGGTGGCAAGATCAGCGAGCAGGCCAGCCTGTCATTGCCTGAAGACCTGCAGAACGTGCTACTCAGCGGTGCGGTGTGGAACGCGGTGTCCTCAGCCGTGGGCCAGAAGCACTTGCACGATATCAACGAGAAGCTGAACGCCATTAAACGCCAGCTCGACAGCGTGCTGCGCGAACTGGACGAAGCCCGCTGGGAATCGCTCGCCGGAATGGTCGACTATACCCAGGACCTGCTCGACCACTACGCGCAAGACGGCATTAGTCACTACGCTGTGCAGACCCTCGAAAGCCAGCACAGCCAGATCACGGCTCTGAGGCAATTCTTCGACCGCAAAATGAAAGAAGAGCTGGACGTCGCCCAGGCTGTCGAGGCCGACAAGCTGTTCGGGGCAGACAGTGCCCGCCAAGCGCTGAAAGGCAGCCTGGCGAAGATGGAAGGCTGGGTGAGCGGATACTTGCAAGCTACTCAGTTGCAGGTTGTGAGCAGCGCCTTGCGCTATATAGCTGATCCGCAGCAACGTCACTGCAGCGCTGCAGCCAAGGTACTTGCAAGTCTGGGGCAGCTCGACGCTATCGCCACCCAGAGTCGCAGTGTGTACAGCTCGCAGATGGAACTGACCAGCTCACGAGTCTTCAGCCTCGATAGCACGCTAAGCCAAAGCTTCACGGCGCAATTGGACAGCATTGCCGGTTCGCTGGCACAAGGTCCATTCGACACCCGCCAGCTGCACCAATCGCTATTCAATCAAGGTGAACACCAGGTGTTGCTGCGTTATCAAGATGGCCAAATCGCCGAGGCGCAACTGCTCGAGCGGGCGATCTGATCAAGGGTAGCCAGGGTAGCCAGCAGACAGGGGCGTGAACGTCACAACGCGCATGCTCCTGCCGCGTTTCAATCGATGCAAAGCCACGGCCGCAAATGAACCCGGTTCGCCAGCACCAGTTGTTGGGCCTCGGGCTTGGGGTCGTTGACATTGGAATTGATCTGAAAGCGTTGCACCACGTACTTGACCAGCGCATTCTGCCCTCTCACCAGCGTCAAGGCTCCCATGGATCCGGACCTATTCGGCAACCTGTGCATCATCGATACTCCGACATTGAATTCATCGAGCCCACGCCGTTCCATGCAGAGTCGCTGTACATCGTGCTGAACAAAGCTGATGTGAAGTCTCAAGGCTCAAAGCCCCGTCCTGTTCGCGGCTCGATACAACGGGCAACACTATCACCCACCTATTCTTCAGAATCGTCGCCCCGCCAGTAGCTCCGCGAGCGGCCCTTTGAGCTACCCTGCGTTACGTGCGCTCAACTCCCGGGATATGCCAATTCGATCTGCTGATCGAACACGCCGCCAACCCCACAGTACTCACGCGGCACGCGCTCAAGATCCTCAGCTACCTGCACAATCACCTCACGCAATTCCAGTTGCTCTAACCAGCGAGCAGGAATCGCCGCCGCACCATACTGAGCACCTAACAAGTGCCCGGCGATGAGCCCGGTACTGTCACTATCACCGCCGTGATTCACCGCTCTGATCACGCCCTCTTCAAACGAGGAGGCTGCCAGGGCACACCACAATCCGATAGCCAGCGTTTCTTCGGCGACCCAGCCACCACCGAGCTCGCCTATTCGTTGCGCGGTAGGCTGGTAGCCCTCGTAAAAGAAGAAGAGAACACGCTCAATTAGGGCTCGTGTTTCTTCCATACCGGGAACTTGACCGTATTGGACCAGGCTCTGATTGATCGCGTGTTCCAGGCTATCTTGTCTATCGACAATGCGCTGGAGAATATCGGCAAACATCCCGGCCGCCAGATAGCCTGTAGGATTTCCGTGAGTCAGGCGCCCTGACTGGGCAGCGTAGTCAAAGGCGTTTGCAAAGAAGGCGCAAGGTGCGGCACGCATCAGGGCACCACAGCCTTTGCTGTTGTTCTCGGCCACAGCGCCCAGCCGCGGACTGGCCTCGAGTGCAGCGAGACAGGTAGTACCAGGCGCGCGGCGAGACCAGAGCGCCGGTTGGTCGATCAACCATCCGTCCCGATCAACCGGTATCGCAGCAGCATGGCCCTGGGTTATCAGCCAGCGCAGTAATGAATGATGAATGACGCCAGGGACGTGGCAAACCCCTCGTGAGCTACCGCGCACGTAGGCCCGCAACAAGCCTTCCGCGGTAAAAAGCATCATCTGAGTGTCATCGGTGATGGCGCCAGTGATACCGTACGCCGGAACAAAATCGATGACTCCCTGTGGACCGAACCTGGCTTCGATTACCGACCACTCGAGAAACTCCACTGGGGCGCCTAACGCGTCGCCAACAGCGCCTCCCAGCAGGCAGCCTTTAATCCGTTCAAGTCTGTTCATGTCCATTCCCTTACCCCTCAGCCGGGATCAATTCCTGCAAAATCACCAGCTTTCTTTGCAACTGCTCGATGTGTGCTTTTTCAGCGCGCAGTGCCGAACGCAACTCGCGGTTCTCTGCCTCCCAAATCCGCGCCCAGCGCGCATTTTTTTGGCAGCCCATAGCCATCTGCCAGAGCTCACGCAATCTCAGACACTGATGCAGTAACACCAGTAGGATTGCTCCCATCATCAGCAATGCACCCGTCGAAACCGCTTCCGACATACTCATGTCCACTTCCTTTCGTGACTTCAATTCATTTTGAAGACAGACACACGATATGTAGTGTTAAGCGACAGGTCTATAATGTAGACTTATACAGGTAAAGTATTCGCGCAGATGGAGAGGGTATGAAACGCAAGCAGTCCATCGAGCAGGTCCGCTGGGACCTGGCACTTCGCTATCGTTTGATTGAGACCGTTGCCTGGTGGGAGGGCCGGTTAACCACGGGACACTTGATGCAGAGCTTCGGCATCAGTCGCCAGCAGGCGTCCAAGGACATCAACACCTACATCACGGAACATGCGCCTAAAAACCTTACATATGACAAAAAAATAAAAGGCTACGTGCCCGGCAAGGCGTTCACGCCGCTGTTCATCGACGACAGCGCAAGCGCCTATTTGCACCTGCTCTACCAGAACAACGAACGCGCTCCTCACATTGATGGGCTTGCTCTGGCTTATGCCCATACCAAGGTGCTGGAAGTCCCGGATCGCCCGATCCGGCCGGAAGTCCTGCGCCCATTGCTCAAGGCCTGTCGCGATGGCCTGCGCCTGGAAACCGAGTACGTATCGCTCAACACACCAAACGTGGAAATTCGACTGATCGCCCCTCACACACTGGTCTACACCGGTATGCGCTGGCATGTGCGGGCTTACTGCGAGAAGAACGGCCAGTACCGCGACTTTGTACTCAGCCGCCTGCGGGGCCAGCCGGATTTGCTCGATGAATCGCAGAACACTCGCGAGCTGGATGAAGACTGGAATACCGAGATTCCCGTCATTTTTGCCGCCGATGGACGGCTGAACGCAGCGCAGAAGTCAATCATCGAAACCGACTTTGGTATGACAGATGGCCAGCTGGTGGTGCCCAGTCGTAGAGCGCTGGTGAAGTATGTATTGCAACGCTATCAGATCGACCCGAGGAACCAGGCCACTTACCCCGAGGCACAGCAAATCGTGGCAACCAACCTCAAGGAGTTGCGCCCCTGGCTCATGAATGACTGACGCGCGCGCATCCCCTTTTCCAAGGTGTTTCGCTCATGGTCGAGTGTGGGCTAGCGGTCATTGCGGTCAGTCCACATTCGGCCAGGCCAGGAGCACACTTCGAGCCAGGTTTGCCTGATAGATATAAAGCCCCTTGGGATTACTATGCACGACGAACAGGGGCGCTGGTAACCGCTCCATACCTGACAGCCATGCACAATCCGTTTACCAGGCTCATGTCGTGCGGAGTCAGACAACGAATGGCTGTCAGATCAGGGCTGGCGACAATACATGCCAGTGACTTCGCCCGACTGACGGCCACATTCAAGCGGTTCTTCGAGTACAGAAAACCAATGTCTCGGGGCAGATAATCTTCATTCGAGGTCGCCATCGACACGATGACGATCTCTGCTTCCTGCCCCTGAAACTTATCCACAGTACCGACTCGAGCGCCCGCTGGCAGCACTTTTTTCAACAATTGCACTTGCAGGTTATAGGGGGCTACTACCAGGATGTTTTCGATGCAGATCTCGTGCTCGACGCCCTTGTTATCCACATAACGCTGGCGCAAGAAGTATGCGTAAAGGTCTTTGACCTGTGCCGCCTCTTCGTCCGAACTCTGACTGTTGCCATCGTGCTCCACAGGGCAAAACATCAGCCCGCTAGTCGGCACTTCCGGTCGCTGGCCATCCAGCACCAACACCCGCTGTTCGGTGCCGGGCGCCGAAGAAAGCTGACCTTCGTACACAGCCTGCGAAATGAACGAGCACACGCTGGGGTGCATGCGCCAGGTTTGCGCCAGGAACACTCCGCGATCAGGTGCAATAGTGGGTGTGCCATCCAGTAGATAGTCGAGGATGGAATCGCCCGAGCGGCCCGGATGCACGCCTTGCACCGGCTGTGACAATTGCATCTGGTCGCCCATCAGTACGATGTTGCTTGCAACCATACCCATCGTGACCAGGTTCGCCACGCTCACCTGGCCAGCCTCGTCGATGAACAGATAGTCCAGTTGCTCGGTGAAGGCGGGATCGGCAAACAGCCACGCAGTGCCGGCCGTCAAATCAATGTTCGGCCCCCAAGCATCGAGAAATTCGGTTTTGTCCTCGATCGAACGAATGCAGCGGCCAGTGAATTCCGTACCCTCTCCCTCCGAGGATTTTTTCAAACCCTTGAAAGTGAATCCCTCCTCTTGCGCACGAGACTCGACAGCCGCCAGTAGGTTATTGATGGCGTGGTGCGAATTGGATGTCACGCCTATGCGCTTGCCTGCCTTGAGCAAGTCCACGATGACATGGGAACCGGTATAGGTCTTACCCGCACCCGGCGGTCCTTGAATAAACAGCACGCTGTTATCGAGGTTGCGTACCACTTGCTTGATGGCATCAATCGACGGCAGACCGGGATCAAGCAGTGGCGCACCAAGCTCAACGTCTTTCACCCGCGGAGCACGTCGATGCAGAAAGTCTGTAACCGCCTGAAAGCGCTGTTCGCCGGCCAGCAGGCTGTCGGCATAACGGAACAACGCCTTGCGCAGCGAAGTGGACGGGATTGGCTTGCCGGGGATCATGTCGAAGTAATCAGGCGGTGCATTTCTCTCGGTTGCCTTGAATGTCGCCAGACCGTTGTCATGGTCCAGATCAACCAACTGTGCGCTGGCCAAGGACTCGGTGATGATACCTTGAGAGCCAGTACGCATTTTGGTTTCTTGAGGCTCGAAACTGTACTCATACAGATAAGACCGATTGATCGGTTCCGCAGGTGTTTTTGTACGCTGCAATCCGGCCAGACTCTCGATATCCTCCAGCAGCTCCTCGGTCGTCATGTCCAGACGGCTGAACATCTGCCACCACGTCGGTTTATCTGCGCGGCGGTGGAAGTCGAGTAACTGGAAAGTGAGCAAGGTGACCTGATCCTCGTCACACATGGCCTCTGCCTCGACTGGCAGGCCACCGAGCAGACGAACGCGATAACTCTCCAGAAGCGTCTCGATTTCCTTTTGCTCCACGACCGACTTCTCGCTTTCGGCCTGAGCCCCGATAAAATCGCCGGAATTTGACGGTTTGATCTTCAGCAGCCAGTTGCGCAAAAGGTACGTGGATAGCACGTCGTCTTCGTTATAGCGCTCGATCTGCTCAAGCAACACCGATTCGCCGGTCTCTTTCCACCGCTCGTAAAACACAATGCTCGCGCCAGCATTGGTGACATCGCCATCGCGCTGGCCCATGTAAAAGTGCTCGATATTCTTGATCGAGTAACTGGGCTCGGACACCCGGATCGCTTCGCGCACGACCTTGTACAGATCGATCAGTTTGCCGTTGCGCAGCAACCAGTCCACTTGTGCTTCACGCGTCCCGTGCTGGCTCATCAGGCGCTTGATGGCCGTCTCTTCGTAACTGGCGTAGTGGTAAATATGCGCGTCCGGGTAACGCTTGAGATGGCCGATGACCCATTCGATGAACTGCTCGAAGGCGACCTTTTCTTCCTCTCGGGTATGCGCCCAGAAGGGTTTGAAGGTTTGCTGCCCACCCTCGTCGATGTACAGACCGAAAAGGTATTCCAGACCACCCTCTTCCAGCGGATTGCCCTCCATGTCGAAGAACAGATCACCTTCGACCGCCTTGGGCATCCGATGGAAGCCGCGCCGCTCACCGGAGACAGACAGAAGCTCGAACAACGGGACATCACTGGAACGCCCCTGGAACTGCAAACGCGCTTGATGCCGCAACTTGCTCAACGACTCTGCCTGCAATTTCGGGATGCGCAGGTCGTCGGTACTGTCCGCCAGCTGGTGCAATGTGGTCACACCGGCACTCTGTAACTTCTTGATTTGCGAACGACTGATACCCGCTACCGCCGAGAGGTGATCGTCCTGCTGTCGTTGTTCTTCGCAGCGATCACGCCAGGCGCAGAACCCACAATGCCCGCACGGTTCGGGATAGGTGACTGGCGGTTCGGCACTGTTCACGAACGCATCGAAACGCTGCAGCACATGCTCCAGATAATCGGCGTAGTCGGCGACCCGAAAGGCCTGTTCGGTACGCGCAGCATCACCGAGTACGACATACATAAACGCTGGCTGCACACCCTGGATCGAGATCAGCATTCGTGAATAAAGCGCAACCTGCACAAGGAACTTGGCCTTGGCCGTTTTCGCCAGCTTGGTGTCGATCACCTCATAGCTGTGGTCGCCCAGTGTCGACGCCAGCGGCACTTTACGCAGAAAGTCGGCATGACCAATAAATGCGCCCTCCTGAAGCGACGCCTGGAAGATGATGTCGACACCGGCCTTCATGGCCTGGATAGTCAGTTCCACCCGACGCGCGAAACTCGGATTGCCCTGAGCAATGTCGACTACGTTGGCATATTCACTTTTGAGCCGCTCGAAAAAGGCCGCCTCATGGGCCAGGCCTTTGTCCTGTATCAATCGGTTCTGATCGCTCGCCGCCGCTTTTGCCATGGGCAAGACAAGGTTCTGAAGGTCTAGCGCCGTCAGGTGCTGACATTCAAGAAAACCGCAGATATCTGAGGCGGAGTACAGCTGAATTCCGTTTCGGGTTTGCATGGTCGCTTCCGGTCCGGTGAAGCGACCTGGATCGCGTCACGCTGGTTCAATGTCGTGTGGGAGTCAGGCGTCGAGCAAGCATTCGCAGAAAAATTGCCCAAACAAAGTCGTCGGCAAATGTTGTTCATCCAGCAGACCGAAGTGCTTGCCCACGTTACGCCCCAATGCCATCAACGTCCTTGCGGAGTTCGCGGTACCTGCATACCCGGCACTCATGATGTAGTCGATGCGCTCTTTCTCGGTCGTCGCACGCAGATACGCATTGCCCGTGATCAATACATCCACCAAACAGACACCTACCCGTTCATCACCCAGAGAGAATGGCTCCAATGTCTCGGTCGCCAGTGCCGCACACAATCCATCCTTGCCACCAGCAACGATTCGCTCAAGCTCTTCGAGCGGCCGACCGAACAGGTCGAACTCCTGGATCGTAAACGGGAAACAGTAGCCCAGGGCGGTAGCACGCTTGAGTGATTGATCATTGTTTGGGTCGGCCATCAGCCAGGCAACGAAGGACGCTTTACTGTCGAGTGCGCCGCTGTGACGGAAGGTCAGATAGTCCTTGAGGACCTGACTGAAAGGGTGCCCCGTAGGTACCCAGCCATTGCCGTCACTTTCCCGCGTCTTCACCTCGATTTCCGGCAATGCTGTGTCCGGATCAGTCGCCAGCGTCGCACCGAAGCACCGCAGGTCGTAGCCGAGCATAAACAGACTGGCCTCGAAGGCGTGGCAACGCGCCGGCAACGTCCCTTGCTCGGCGAACCATCTGGTACGTTTAAGCAGGTCTCGAATAATCCAGCCCAAGCGCACTTGCCAACGTGCCCATTCTGCATAATCGATCGCCGAAAACTGCGGCGCCGCTAGCCCGTTCAAGAAAGCTCCCGGGTTGCGAATCTGGCTGCCGCGAGCGGCCCCAGACGGGAATGCGAGCAAGGGTTTGCCACCTCCCACCCATTGTTGACGAAACATCGAATACAACATGGCAATCGCAGCGCCTACGCGACTGTCATAAATGGGGGATCCCGAGATATCCAACAAGGCGTGAATCTTGGTCAGGCCAGCATCGAAACGCTCGACGCTACTCGTATCGAGATCATCAAGATCATTGCCACCGTCAAGCGACACAAGCACGGCCAACTTTTTCAAATAACGCGACAACTCGTTATTTGCGGCCAAACGATGCAAAAAGGGAATGGCTCCACGCACGCCACCCCAACGAAGGATTTGCAAACACGCCTGCAAAGCTTGTTGTTCATCGCCCGCGTTGACTGCACTTGTCAGCCACTCGCGAAGCTGCCCGAGAGAGCGCCGGGTTTCAGGCCAGGTTTGTGAATCCACCGCGCTTGGGTGGGTGTCCAGCCAACTTGCCTTCCAGCAATAGTGCTCAAGGACCTGCTCGAACCCTTGGACATCAGTCACCAAACCGTCAGGTACGAACTTGCTGGACTTGAAACGCAGCTTGAACGTGAGCGTCGGCAAATTCGCTTCCAGCCATGCAATGAAAGACTGAACTTCAGGTTGTGCCAGGAACTGTTTGCGCTTCATCCCGCGCCCTTCCAAGTAGTGTCGAAAGGCCACACCCTAAGCAAAAGAACAGGCTACGTCCACGTTGTTTGTTCATACAGGTAAACAAACGGAACAGGTCCTAAAGCCTCGGATAGACACTATTCCTCTGTGCGCAGAGTTTGCCGCGGCCATATGTAAAGAATTCAGGCACACCCCATCCATTCAGTCGACATCCATTGTTCCTCACTCGGCGACAAGGTGTGGCACGCATGAGTGCAATGTGCTCCATCCGAAGGCAGAGGCTCCCCGGCATTGAGATGACCTTTGCGCCTCGAACTTATGGCTAGTTGATATTACTCACGCTTGACGCCATGCTCTGCGGTTCGTGAGCCAGAGTAAGGAAACCAGCGTTGCCCACGCACTCCACGCGCACAACCATCTCCCGCCAATGGGAAATGCTCAAACTGCTACCAAATCGTGCCCCAGGCCTGACCGCCGCCGAACTCCATCAACAGTTGGAAGAGGCCGGCCACCGCACGACCAAACGCACGGTTGAGCGAGACCTCAACGAACTGTCGAGCGTGTTTCCATTGCACTGCAATGATAAAGGCACGCCTTATGGTTGGTACTGGCAACCCGGACGCTCCATCGACCTGCCTGGAATCACGGTGGGAGAAGCGCTGACCCTGCGTTTGGTGGAGGACAGCATTCGACCATTGGTACCCGGGCTGATGCTCAAGAGCCTTGAGCCTCGCTTCAGTCAAGCGCGACAAAAGCTCACGGCTCTTGGCGAGGAAAGCGCTTCGGCGCGCTGGGTCGACAAGGTCGCCAGCGTACAACCGGCACTGAACTTGATTGCCCCGGAAATCAATGCAGAGCATCTGGACCAGCTGCATCGAGCACTGCTCGAAGACTTGCAACTGCACTGCCAGTACCGGTCGGCGAATAAAAATCGCGTGCATGAACTCACGCTCAGTCCACTGGGTTTGGTGCAGCGCGGACAGATCACCTACCTGGTCGCCTGCGCCGAGGTCTTCGACGACGTTCGACTGTACGCAGCCCATCGCTTCGAAGCCGTCACCCTTATCAGTCAGCCCGGCCGAAGACCCGCGGACTTCAAGCTATCCGATTACGTCCGGAATGGGGCCATGCAGTTTGGCGAAGTCCAGATGATCCAGTTACGCGCCTGGGTCGACCCTACTCTCGCCAAACGCCTTCGCGAGACGCCCCTGTCGGAGGATATGAAACTGATTGAACAACCGGACGGTGCTCTCTTGACCGCCACGATAAACAACAGCTGGGAGCTGAAATGGTGGTTGCTGTCACAAGCTGGCGCCATCCGTATCGACAAGCCAAAGACTCTACGCCAGGCCTTGATCGACAGTCAGCGCCAAAGCCTGGCCCTGCATGAAACCACGATCTGAACGACAACCATCTATCTGCCAAACGAGTCAGCACTCATGGATTTCCAGACCCTTAAGGCGCGTCACCGCCTTGAACGCGATACTCACCACGTCAATCTCACCTTGCGTGTACACCGCTCCTTGAGCTGGCTGCAGCGGGCAGAGCAGGCAGACGACGCCGACGGCCGTTTCGTTTTCTTGTGGATTGCCTTTAACGCGGCCTATGCGACTGACATCGATGAGAACTATCGACTTTCCGAGCAGGAAACCTTCCGCGCCTTTCTTCGCAAGCTGTGCGACCTGGACCAGGGGCGGCAGATTGAGAAATTGGTGTGGTCTGAATTTTCCGGAAGCATTCGCGTGCTGTTGGACAATCAGTACGTTTTTCAGAGTTTCTGGGATTACCAGAATGGCAAGATCAGCGAACAGCAATGGACCGACCGTTTTGCCGATGGCCGACGCAGAGCACAGGCAGCGCTGGCTCAACGCGATACCGCTGAAGTGCTCGCGGTGCTGTTCAACCGAATCTACACCTTGCGCAATCAGATCATGCACGGCGGTGCGACCTGTGACAGCAGCGTCAATCGACCTCAGCTGCGTGACTGCAGCAGCCTGCTCGGCAAGCTGGTCCCGTTGATCATTGAGTTGATGCTTGATAATCCCGACACCCTTTGGGGGGATGCCTGCTACCCGGTGGTGCGGGTCTGACGTCCTCAGTCTGTACCACTGATTGCCGCATCCATCTAACAAGTGAAGCACCGCTTTCCTTTCAAAAATCGTGCAACAAGGAAATTTGCAATGAACAAGATGTTTGTCAGTCCCTGGCTAATGGTTTCCCCCGAAGGCCCTGTTACCTGCGCCCTCGACAAACCGGGCCTGATACACATGCGTCAAGGTGATGCCGACGCTGCTTGCGGCCCCTACGCCCTCATGATGGGCCTGATCACCCTGGGTGCGCTTGAGCGGGAACATATCGCCTACATGGGTGACTGGGATGGGCGCAGTCGCGAAGGCCGATTCCGTAATGCACTACGAGAGCATGGCGCACTGGTTTCCCGGGGCACGACCACCAAGGACCTGATTGGCCTGGCGGGGCATTTTCGGGGTGAGGGAATCTTGCCTGAGCTGATCAATGGCAATAAGAAAGAGATCGTCGAAGCTGTACAGGACTCCATCGAAAGCGACGCTGTCGTCCTGATCTGCGTGAGCTGGTCGAAGCTGGAAGGCCACTGGTTGATGGTCGTGGGCCATCAGGGCTATGAGGATGACGGTGTCTACCAACCCACTCATCTACTGTGTCTGGACCCACTCAGCGAGGTGCCAAAGGCATCACTGTGGAACGCGGTCATTGCCGTCTATGACGACGAGGGCAAAGCGGTGCGCGGCGGCACATACTCCTGCGATCATTGGGGCATGGACGGCCAGGTATCGCCATGCAAGCTGGATCAATTGTTGACGCTCTGCCTGGAGAGCTAATGCACACTGCCCAAGCCTTGGGCCTCAAGGATCATGCGGTCGAGCATTGCGAGCATGTCATCGACATCAATTTCCTGGAAACAGCCGCTCTGCTCCTGTTCGAGGATCATGGCAGCGAACTCCTCGCTGTACTCGACCTCACCCTCTGCATCCACTACTGAGGGTGATGGGGTGTCCGGGTAACCTTCAGCTTGATCTTTACACATCGCAAACCTCGCACTGAATGAGACTTTAGCTGAACGGTCGCGCCAGCTTGGCCTTGAAGATTTCCAGCCCCGTCGCAGGCCGGACATCCAGGTCGACATGCTGGCATGCAGGGCAAGCTGAAAACCAGTCTTTGCCCTCACGCAGCGCATCGCTGGGTGGCACAGTTGTTTTATGCCAATGGCATTGGGGGCAGGTGAATGTGAAGGGATGTGGTGGCCAGGGCATTAGAGAAGAACCTGCTGGTGGTGGAAAAAACGCGGTCGACAGTGCCGCAGTTGTCAGGCCGATTCAGCCGCTCTTTTTTTCCAGCTCCTGTTTCATCTCCATGTATTCACGGAAGAACTCGTAACCTTTCTTGGCGACGACTATGACGCCAACAATTGCGAACAGATTTTTCATGGTGCTGCCTCTCGGGGTTACAGATCTCAGTGGCTCGGGCCGATGAAAACCATCGTTTTGCCTGTTGATGAAACAAGCATGAGGGGCCTTCGCGACAGGGAGTGTCGTGATCGGTTGAGCCGACAGTTTTCGCTGAGAACCGCATCCTGGGCCTGAGCGCCATTCCGGATGCGGTGTTCAGAGCGAGGTTGTTGAGTAACCAAATGCATCCTGCAGGGTTTACTCGGTTTCGTGTTTACTGGCGAGGCTCCTGAGCAACACGTTATTCATATGTTTGGAATGTGTGCATATAGCGCCGGCTTCCCAAGGCTCTGCTTCCATCATCAGATACTGCTTAACACTGTCGATGGTGTTGTTCTTATAAAACTCCTTCTTCGCCGCGGGCATGAAATTACTCAGGCGGGAGTTCTTGTCATGGCTGATCAGGCAGAGATTGCCGAACGAATTCAGCGTGCCAGCGTCGAGCTGAGCTTGTCCGTCTAATGGATGCTGAGGGTAGTAATGCTCTACCGAACTACGGAAAGTGAATTCATAGGATTTAACCGGCTCGCTTACGCCGTGCTCAAGCCAAAGCAGGTAGTCCAGAAAGTTGAACACCAGGTTGTTTTCGATGTTGCCAAACGTCAATTTGGACTCAAATTTTTCCGCCGTAATGCTTTCGCGGGGTGTCTGACATCCACCCTTGTTCTGATAGATGATCGCGTAGTAATCCAGGCCTGTCTCTGGAGCGAGAAAGCGGTCAAAGACAAACGCCTTGGCGACCGACTCCATGTGCTGAAGATAAGCTTGAGCGTCAATCTGGTCAGCATGAAACAGGTGATGCAGCGCCGCATTCAGCCAGTGTTTGTAGACCAGCGTTGGCGTAGAAACATGAAATGCCGACAGCAGCATCAGAATGCGACGGTTGATGCCTTCATTACCGTCCTCTTCGCCGAAGGTATTCACATAACTTCCTCGACCAGCGCGGCTGCGCTCACCGCCCTCATTCCACTTGAAGCGTTTGAGGCTCCAGCCATCAGCGCCCTTGATGAACTCGCGCTTGATTACATACTGGTCAAACAGATACTTGCAGCGCAGCAGGCTGAAGGTAAAACGCTTCACCGCGGCCACTGGGTCGGGTTGTTTTAATACGTACTCTTCAAAGGTGTCGAGCAGGCGCTTGTCATCCAGAGGGATGTCCGCTTGGATATCGACGCGCAGCACATGCAACAGGAAGTTCGGGAAGTTGATAATCGTGTTGAAACGCTCTGGCGAGTCCTCACTTGGCTCATCCTGCTTCGCAGCGACCGGTGCCTTGGCAACGATCTGATCAAGGGTCAAGCGAGTGTCCTGCTGGGCAGCCATCTCTTGCGTACTGTGCAACGCAGCCCGAAGCGAATCGAAGTCAGCGAGTTCAAAACGTCCCCAGTTCTTTTCGCCAAAAATGCTGCCTCGCTGGCCAGGCGTGAAGCCCATTTGCACATAGCGCTCCATGTTGGCGCAGGCTTCCCATACTGCGTGCAAGCAATTCTGACTCTGCTCGCAACCCTGCAATTTCTCCATCATTCGTGCCTTGAGCACTTCGTGCTTTTCCAGCTGCTCACCGCGGTTGTTCATAATCTCGAAGTAATGGTTCAGGTCCGTATCAGCCGGTACCTTTACCCGCATGATTTGTACGTAGTCAAACAAGTAATCGGCGAATTGTTGAGGCGAAATCCTCTTCTCCTTCAGCTTCTGAGGCAAGATTTTCTGGATCAGCCGATAGCCGTTAAGGATGCCGGTATTGATCTGCCTCTCGACCAATACCTCGGCAGGATCGTCGTTGAACTTCCCCTCGAAGATGGCCGCAAAGGTCGCGCGCGAATGTTCGCGGCTGTCAAAGTGAATGCTCAAAGTCGAATACCACGCGAGATCCACCAACCGGGTGTTTTTCAGATACGACGTCAACAACGACAGGGTCGTCAGCCGCTGTTGGCCGTCAATGGTTTCAAACACCGGGGTTTTGCTATCCGGGCGCTCATACACCACCAGAGTGCCAATGTAGTAATTGCGCGCTTTATCAGAGGTCATTGGCAGGTAGTCGATCACGTCCTGAATCAGCTGAGTGATCTCACCCTCCTCCCAGGCGTAATTACGCTGATACATCGGGATAACATACTCAACGCTACCGCTCAGCAGCGCCTTGATGGAAAGCTGGCTGATTTCATTACTCATAATATTTCATCGCCTTGAACAGAGCCTCGATCTCACCGGTCCTGGTTGACTTCGTACCGCTCATCACCGCCAGGCTGCAGTTGGTAAAGTCGGCAGGACGTGTGGCGTCCTTGATCAACCTGAACAAATTGTTCTCCAGCACGTGGTTATCCATGCTTGCCAGCTGCACTACCTGCATCTTCAGGCGCAGGCTATAGGCCCAGATGAAAACCTTTTCGATGGCGCGGGAGATATCCGCGTGACCAAACTTGTCGATGTAATAGATCAACAGGCAATCGAACATCGCCCGTACATAACAATCGCCGGTTCGGGTTCTTGCCGGGTAAGTGTTGAGGGTATCCATGATAGTTTTCGCATAGCCATCGAGCCCTTCAGCCCCCACCAGTTCATGCCCGTTCCAGGACTCGGCGCTGATCCGCGCCACTTTGCTCTGGTAGTGGCTGATCAGCTCAAAAAAGCGCCGACCATTGATGATGAGCTGGTCCAGATGGAAGGGAAAACCGAGCTCGCGCGAGTCGATCTTGCGCTCGTACTGCCCGTTGTAGTTATCGACAAAATGGTGGGCGATGCGCAGTTGCTCCACATAGGGATAGCTGGCCACCGTGTCGATGTTCACGCCCTTGAACAAGTCGCTGTCATCTTTGCTGAAGTAACGAGCCGAAACCCCTTTCGACCAGTTGCGGATGCGGTACAGGTACTGGGAGAACAGTGTGGCCAACTCCTTGGAGTCGCTGTTCTCCCAACGCGCTACAGTTGCCGCCTTCAATGGCTCGTCATGCGGGCCGAACTCACGCAGATGATAAGCCTTGAGCAAATCATGGGGCTCCAGGTCCCGGCCCCGCGCATTCTGCGAGTCGAAGAATTGGAAGGCTTCCGACACATCGTTCAAGGCCACGGCCACGACCTGGCACTTGTTCAGGAAGAAGTCGATATGCACCTCGGTGAAGTCCGCACGGGAAACGATGCGGGCCACCTCAAGGTAATTGCTGTGGATGTTCTTCTGCGAGATCTCGCTGCTAAAGCTTGGGTTCACCATCGCTTGCTCAAGTTTAAGCAGGCGCTCATGCAGGTCTTTGCGTTCGAGCTTTTTTTCTTTGTTACGCTGAATCAACGCACGGGCCGCCAGCAGCAGGCTGACAGTCCGCTGCTGGCCGTCGACGATGTTCCTTGTCCCACCCTCTTGATGAAAAACGATAGTGCCCAAGCGGTAGGCGGACTTGTCCTTGTGGATGGCGATATCGGAGAACAGTTGGTTGATATTCTTCCCGGTCCACTTGTAGGGACGCTGGTACTGGGGAACATCCAGCGCAGAATCCATAAGCAGTTCATAGACACTGACGATCTTGCTGGATAGTTCAGTGGGTTGCGGCAGGTGAATCGCTTCCGTGCTCAGATTGGTCATAGCAGTCGGGTTCTTCCGGTTAGGAGTTCTTGCATCATGCCTTGCTCAGGAGAGCGGGTTAAGGTGGGCAGCAGACTCGGATGCTGCGCACAGTAAGCCGCTGAGCTTTCGGCGCCAATACTGCACGTGTGCACAGGTAAGCAATCCGCTCACAGGTTGTACCAGACAAGCGCCACTTGGCTGGTTTTTGCCTATTTGCAAACCCGAGCAGGAACTTACCTGTACTTATATTTGACATATCGCCAAGCAACGTTTTCCTGCAAGTCGGGCTCAGCGTGTTTTCAGCAGCGCCTCAAAGTCCGAAGCCTGAATATCCGAAGCCCCACTCAACATGTCCCGCGCCAACGCCCGCCGCTTACTCAGCAACTCATCGAGTGTCGCTTCGAACGTCGGCATCTGCGCATCACGAACCGTCGGGTAGTACACATAGACATCCTTCTCCTGCCCAATCCGATAAGCCCTGTCAGTTGCTTGATCTTCCTTGGCCGGGTTCCAGCAACGGGTGAAGTGAATGACGTGGTTGGCTGCCTGCACGTTCACCCCAAACCCGACAGCGATGGTCGACAGAATGATGACTGCGAATCCCGGCAGCTCCTGGAATTGGTCGATCAGCCGCTGCCGGCTATTCGCACTCTGGCTGCTGGTACTGGTATCGCCGTTGATGACGGTTGCCCGAAACCCGAAATGCTCCTGGATCGAGTGCTGCAACTCCCGCTGAATATCACGCAACTCGGTAAAGACAATGACCTTGTCGCCATTTCCAGCTCTTTTGATCGACTCAAGGGTCTGCATCAACCATTGCAGCTTCGGCGAGTTGTCGCGCAATCGCTTGTCTGGATGAACGCTGTAAGGATGAGCACAAATGAGCTTGAGCTTGTGCAGCAACCCGAGCATGCCGGAGGTCTTTTGATCGAGCTGTTCTTCAATCTGCTGCTTCTGGCTGTACGCGGATATTTCGGACAGGTACAGATTGCGTTGCAAGGCATGCATGCTAAGTGAACGGCATGCTGTGTCTTCGATTTTGGCGGGCAGGTCTTTGGCAATGTCCTG
Organism: Pseudomonas sp. WS 5410; assembly: GCF_012985645.1. Classification (NCBI taxonomy): domain Bacteria; kingdom Pseudomonadati; phylum Pseudomonadota; class Gammaproteobacteria; order Pseudomonadales; family Pseudomonadaceae; genus Pseudomonas; species Pseudomonas sp. WS 5410. Next base: position 124,327 of record NZ_JAAQWS010000014.1, read on the forward strand.
CTTGGTTCGGCGCAAAGTCTGCGGATCGATAAGCCCTCGAAGGCGCTCCAGGGCAACCGTGTCACGCTCCAACGCGGCTTCGATTGGGCGCTGATACTCGCGACCGAACTGGTTCAAACCACCTAGAAAACCTGGTTGAATGAAGTCGAACAGACACCAGAGATCGATCAGGGTGTTCTCGACAGGCGTACCGGTACACGCCACTCGAAATCTCGCAGGAATGGCTTTGATCGCTTGAGTCACCAGTGCCGCGGGGTTCTTCAGCTTCTGCGCTTCATCGCACACGACGATCGACCACTGCTGGCGCGCCAGGGAAAACTCCTGATCGCGAAGTGTCTCGTAAGTCGTCAGGACGATTCGGGCGCCGCCCACCCAACCTGGGCGCAGCAAATTCTTGATGCCTTTTGCTTTCAAGTCAGCAGGTATTTCTTCCTTCTTGAACTTCACTGCACTCAAGGCTGAGCCATACAGCTTCAACACTGGTAGTGCATCAGCGAAGAAGAACCGATGAAGCTCACGCTCCCAGTTATCAAGCAACGAAACTGGGGCGACGATAAGTGTCGGTTTGTCTTGTGGATATTTTTCCAGGTACCAGACAAGGAAGGTGAGCAACTGGATCGTTTTCCCAAGCCCCATGTCATCAGCGAGCAAGCAACCTGACACGTCCGCGGGGGACAAGCGGAACAAATGCTGCAACCACGCGACGCCTTGAAGCTGGTGCTCACGCAATACGACCTCAGGCTTGAGCAAGCTGGGCAACTCTGGTATTGCATCCAAAGCGGCGCGTAATGCTGCTTGGCGAATCTCAACGTAGGTCGGTTCGTCGATGTTGTGGCCGATTTGCAGTACGGCGCGACCAACTTTTTCCTGTTGCTGGACCAGGCCGGTCTCGACAGGGGCGATCTTCTTGGACCAGGCATTAAACAGTCGCTCGGCGGCGGCAATCGACAGCGGTGTTTCGGACTCTGGCAAACAGACCGTTTCATCACCGGCAGCGCGAGCTTCGTCCAGCCGCTGCTCAAACGCTTCAAATTGAGCACGGTCGGATGGATCCCAACGCCCAAGAATTTCTGCGTCAATGCCCAGCGCCGCCACATCCTTCGGCAACCAGTTCTCGGTCGCCTCCTTGACGAGGAAAGGCGAAGTAATTCTTTCCGCTTCCCCGATGCCAGTCACACGGTCTCCGTAAAGAGACAGGTCTAGGACTGAGTCGAACTCAATACCGGCCGCTTCGTTTTGCCAACGCTTAAGCAGATCGCTGATGCCTGCCAACTGGCGCAAATCAAAATCGCTGAGTTCCAGCTCATAGCCCTGCCAGAAACCAGCTGGCATTCCAGCGGCTAACTTCAGTTGCAATTCATGCACGAACGGCGCGAGCTCATAGGCCGCTTTGAATTCAACTTCGATGGGCGCTTGCGGCGTTGGCGAGATCGGTTCGAGAGTCAGATTTACCTGCTCGATGCGCTGTCCCGCTTCATCCAGTTTGGGCTCCAGATGAAAGCGATGAAAGAAAATCCCAGCCTCGGCCAGGTCGTCTTCATAAGTCTCGGCATCCAACACTTGCGCGGCACTTTCGCCGAGTGCGCTGTAAGGGTTGCGGACGAAAGAAAGAGCATCGTCCCCAGCGACCCGACGCCCGGGCAACGAGCGCACATAGTCCAATACAGATTTGACTTCGGGATCAATCAGCACGTGTGTCAGCGATCCATCATCACCAGTCACCCGATATCGATCCTGAACCTGATTAGCGCCGTCGAAACTTTCAAGCCAGTTTGCCGGCTGGCCTTCAAAGGTGGGTTCCAGTTCGATAACCGGTATATTGCCTACTGTCGATTTTCGCGGGTTGAGTCGCAAGCTTTCAGGTTTGATAACGACGGTCTTATCCAAGAAGCCATCCATACCGGCACCAGCCTTGCGCGCCAACTTCCTGATGCTAGCCCAGCCAATCTGGTTAGTTACTTCACCCGGCTCATTTTGCTGAGCCAGATAAAGTTGCCGTACCGCACCGGTCAGTTTCCACGACGACTCGGGCAGAATTTCCATTATTCCGTTGCGCTGGACGATGGCACCTGTACGCTGCAACTGCACATTTGCATTGGACTGCGGGTCGCGCCATCCACTGACAGCGACCTTGAAGTCGTCAGAGGCAAGACTGCCTTGGCTGCTCAATTGAGGGATGAGGGCTGTCTGTGGCGGCAACCCCAATAGCGGCAGACTTGTTAAGTGCTCTGGCTCATCAAGAAGCCGATAAAGCTCGTCCCACGTCAGCAACCAACGATCGCTGAGCTGAGAGACGAACTCCTCCTCTTCCAACTGATCCAAATAGCTTGCCAGCGGCCAGGACTGCGCATTCTCCGCCAAGCTCAGGGGATAACAAAACCCCTGCTCCTCAATGGAAAAAACAGGCTCAGTATTTTCTACCGCCGAATTCGGCTGCCGGCCGATGCCTTTCAGCAAACGCTTGAGCATTACTGTCTCCAAAACCTGAGTGGCTGGTGATTGACGGGCTTGAAGCCCAGGCGTTGGAGCGCTGCAACGGCAGCCTGATCATTGTCATCAAGCTGGACCTGAAACGCGCCACCGCGCGCGCGCTGGTCATAGACTTTGTGCTTGACCGACTTCAGGGCGTCACGGACTTGGTCTTCGAAAGCCATGGGTTTGGATGACCCTGGCGTGCCGGCCTGACTCTGCACGCGAATGCCCAATTTCCCTAGAGAGTCATCGAATTTGCTCAGCCAACCCTCTATACGGTTTGGGCGGCTCGGTGCAGGTGAATGCCGCATTCGATCCAGCGCACGATTTGCCTGCTTCAGCTCGGCGGTCAGCTCAAGCTGGGATTTGTCTGGGTTGAATGGCGAATCATCTGCTTTGTACACATAGCAGGCATTGCCTGTGCCGGAGAACTCCACGAAAAAGTAGTTCCCAATCTGCATCACTACAGCGTTGTTGTGCCCAGGACCGCCTATCAGCTTGCTCAAGCGCCCTTTGTTTTTCTCACGGAAATGGACGAAGTCCCGCCCGCGGTCATTCCACGCATCCGCCCCCATAACAATTCGGGTGTAGCTCATTTGGTTGGCAAATCGCAGCCAATAGTGCAGACGCGATTGATCGACCTCGGAGTCTCCCTTCAACAGGTTGAAGAAGTGTTCAAGATCTTCCTTTGCGAACCATGCAACGACCATTGCACAGACATCTTTTTCAACATACTGCAGCCAGCTGTTTTGCCTGGAACGGATCTGAGGGCTGCCCCAATTGTCGAGTGCAACCTGTTTGAGCAGCGACGACGGCTTTTCTCGATAGGCTGCCAAGTGATAACGCGACAGACATGCACTCAGAATGTCGTTCATGTACCGCGGATGCTGCCGACCGATATCGACAAGGTCGGCTAAGCGCTGAGAAAACTCGGCGTCATCCAACATAAAAATACGAGAGATAAGTACGTTAAAGATCCTTCGCCACAGCCAACTGCTGTCAGGGATCTGCGCAATCGTCTGCAATGCCGAAAGGTCGCTGATCTCTCCCTTGAACATCTGGTCACCCAGCCTGGCACCTGCCTGCTCGGAGAAAAGCTCCTGATGCTGCTGGACGATGTGAACCCATTCCTTCTCGCGTTTTTGCTGGCCTCTGACGCATTCGAAGCCAAGCTGAACGTCTTCCCGCAACAGACACCAATTGGCGCTCTTATCAGGCGTGGCGGCCTCGTACCCAAAGTAGCTAAAGCACAGCGCCAACCAATCGCGGCGGCTAAGCTTTCGTTTTTCGATACGGTGACAGATTTCTTTGTGCACTCGGTCAAAGAGCTGGTCATCGTCCAGTATCGGCCCGACTCGCTCACTCTTGTCCGAGAGGCCGGCGAAAACCAAGCGCCATTCTGAGGCGTTGAGTGGGAGTACATTGCGGAATTTGCTTATCGCAGCGCGGCGCTTTTCCTGAGGTGGCGGCAAAGCCTTTTCAGCGCGCTCGAATCTTTCGTAAAGATCAATTCCCGCAGCACCCAGACGGGGGAATCGCGCCAACGGTTCAGGCGCCGGCCCCGTTCGATGCGCGGAAAGACTCAGGTTGATAGCGGCGGAAAGCCTCGCGATTGGGCTGGTCATCGGTTCATCGCCAACTGACACTTTTCCATATCAGTGTTGTTGAACACCGGGACCTCTGGCTTGAGGTTGTCCTCCTTTTCCTTCAAGCCAAAGAACTGCATGCGCAACTCCACTCGCCGGCTTTCTTCCTTAGTGTCCTTTGCATTATTGAAAGACACACCGCCCGCCAGGAAAATCGATCTGATTTGCTGTTGGTGCTCCGCCGACAATCCGACTTGGAGCGGGCTGCGGCTATCGAGCAGACTACACATCACCCACTCTGAACGCTGCAGTGAAAGGTGCAGGTTATAAAGATAAGAGCCGTCGGTGTCGGTCGATCCCTCGATCACAACCTGTTTGAACCATTTACGGCCTTCTTCACTGTTAGCCGCGTCCAGAATCATCGGCACAACCTCTTGGAGTGCCGACTGGCCATCGTTGCTCAGCGCGTACTGGTTATGCCCAAAGCGGCCAGCATCGCCGAAGCTAATCCGGTTGTCCTTGCAGTCTACAACGATGGTTTTACTGGCAGCCTTCGCCTTAAGGCTCAGGTGCTCGCAGATCTGACTGATGTCCCTATTACGTTGCTTCTCTCCTTGCTCCGCTTGGTTAATACGCTGCGTCACAGAACTCAAAGCCGCCACCATGACCACCAGAAATAGAATCATCATCGCAGTCATCAAATCAGCGAAGGAGATCCAGAACGGCTTCTCTCCCTCGTCTTTTGAACGGACAACCGAAGGCATTTGCTTACCAAACATCGACTAGTCTCCGTTACTGCCTGATTCGTTCCATGATGTCGCCGAAGTCTTCGAGACTTTCCTTGACCCCTTCTACACCGCCAGCGAGGCTCTTGACTGCTTTATCTAGCTCGGCATCCAGACTACCCAGCGTTTGTCTCAAGGTCCGATCCATGCCATCACCGAACTCTTTAAAGCCGTTACCCAACACACCACTGATGTTTTCCAGGTATTCATAAACTTCACGGTTAAGCGCCTGCATCCGCTCGCTTTGAACCTTCAGGTCCTGGAGATACTGGCTGCGGCCGCTGGCCTCCCCTTGTGCACTTGCGACAACCCCTTCGATGACCGCGAGAGTTTTCGCCAGCGCTTCACGATTGTTTCGATAGTCCGCGACCACGGTGTTCAACTCACGTGATGCTTGTGCAAGCTCAGTACCTGCGCCCTGGACTGTGCCCATCAGCCCCGCAGTCGACTCACTGGCTCGCGCAACGCTTTGTCCGGCCGTTTCGAACCGCTCAGCCGCCGCCCGCATCTTGTCTGCGCCTAGCTGCATGCTTTGCAAATGCTGCTCTGTTTGGGCACTCAACGCCTTAACGGTGTCCTGTGCAGACTTCTGTTGCTCTGACACTGTTTGCAGCAACGCCTTGACCTGCTCGTCAAGGCCGCCCACCAGGTCGCGGGTGCCTTGATGCAGGTCAGCCTGTGCAGCGCGGGTGGTTTGATCCATCTGCTGCTGGCCGTGCTCCAATTGCTTGAAGACTGCCGAGAGTTGCTCACCCAGCACCTCAACGGAGCCCGCAATTTTCGCCATGGTTTCCTGTTGACCTTGGCCGATGTTCTGCTTGATCGACTCAACAAAAGCCTGGAGATTCTCAGCCATTGCCTGTTGGCGAGCCTCGCTTTGAGCAAACAACTTCTCCAACTGCTCGGCCATTCGAGCACCTGCCCCCTCCCCTTCGTTGCCGATACGGGCAACCGAAGCCTGGAGATTGGCGAGCATCTCGTTCATCCCCGCTTGCATGGCGTTCTGTCCGGCCTGCATATCGGAGAGTAACTGAGCGATCATAGTCGAGCTGTTTTGGGTCGAGGACTCGCTAGCCGAACGCATATCTTGGATCAGCGTCGAAAAGCCTTGCTGCATCGACTGCATGGCGGCAACGGACTGACCCATCAGTTCGTGTAGACCGTTGAACTGTTGGCCGAACGTACCTTCCAGCTTGTTCATGAAGGCAACTAGAACATCCTGAAGAAGGTTCTGTACTTGCCCTGACTGGTCGCCACTGGCGGCCTGAACCGCACCCGCGATAGCTTCAAGGGGGGATTTGAGACTGTTCTCAATCGCACTGCTTACCTGATCGGCCAACAACTGCCCAGAGTCACGGTAAGTCGTAGACAAGGTATCCGCTAATTTGAGGCTTTCGCGGACTTGGGTATCAACGAGGTTCTGCAGCATTTCCCGCAGATCGGTTACCAGGCTGTCCTTGAGCTGACGGGTTTGCACGGAGCTTTCAGCACTCGAGCGCACAAGCTCCGCTAGATATTCCTCACCGACACCACTGTCGAAAAGCCCGTCGATGGTTTCGTTGAACGCTTCAAGAAGCCTGTAGCATTGGCCCAGACGCCACTTTTCAGTAATCGTGACGGCTATAGAGGCCATGATTGAAATAAAGGAGCCGATGAACGCAAACAACACGTCCTTGAGCAGCTTATCGACGCTGGCATTTACCTGCTCAGGGGTGCTTGGATCAAAATGCTGTAGGCCTAGCATCAAGCCGAAGAAGGTGCCGACAATACCGATGCCGGTCAAAATACCAGGCAGGTGTTTATAAAACTCGGTTCCCAGCGGGGTATCAACCACGCTTTGAGGTGAGAAAAAATGCGCGGCTCCGGCGGTGGCGCGCGACCGGACAAGAACCTGTTCGCCTTCTTGAAACTCAAACTGGTCGTGCAGCGTTTCAGCGTACTCGTGCCAGGAGTGCTCCAGCTTGCTTCCATTGAACAGTCGCTCCAATTCAGAGCGCCGTTGAGACGGGGCGAGCGCTTTCACACCGTGCACACGTTTAGTCAGTTTTTTCAGCTGACTGCTAAGTTTGAAGGATGGACAAAAATAACGGACAAAGTACCAAGCGCACAAAATGAAAACGAAGCCAACTACCGTTATTGGCGCGATCAGTTGCTCGGAGCTTGCTGCACCCCATAGATGCAACAGCGTCGAAAAATCCATACTTTCCGCCTTCAATTTAGCATTTTTTTGATGTTCGGGACGCCTGCAACACCCACATTGATGCGTCAATCGCCAATCCCGTTGGTGATCGATGACAGCACCTTGCTCGGCACGCGTTTTTTAGGGCACAACAAAGTCGGAAAGGAAGGGCGGTAGTTTCACTACGGCTAATCAGGAACCTTCCGTGGACAAATGTTAGAAAATCATGTCCTTATGCCAGCACCTTAGCCTGAGCCTTGACCGTCGTAAAGCCGGACGCGATCAATGGATCCCTGATCTGAGAGATCCGATAGGCTTATCGGGTGTGTGCTCCGCGACCACTGTACAGAGACACCAAATCCCCTCCAGCCCCTCTGCAATTTAATCCGTGTCGAAACTTTGATTCTGCACAGCCAATTCGCGAACCATCAGCTCAATACGAGCGACATCTTGAGGAGTTGGAGCACGAGCGCATTTGCCGTACGCGACAGCAATAAGGCACGCGCCGACTCGCCAGAGCGAGTGAAGGAATGAACCAAGCGCCAGCAATCGCTATCAGTAGCCGTTGGTTCCACTCAAAGGCGAAATCCGAAGTACAGCTGTGGAATTGAACTTTGGTCGACGTAAAGGCAGGAATTTAAGAAGATTCGCGAATGGTATTCCATAAGGTATTCCAATAGAAAATCCAACCGAAAATAATCAATAAAAATCAATACGATACAGAATCAATTCAGATTACCCCGGCCCACCAAACACAAATCATCAACAACCCCCACCCACCACGAACTTTGTCGTTTCTGGACCTGGAGCCCACCACCCAGCGCACTTCGGATTTTTCCTTCAACCTTTCGCGCTGTCGATGAACTGGCGCCCCTTTCAACACAGCGATAAATTCCCCTGGTTGCTGCTCTTCAGCAACCGGCTTTGACAGGCCGAAAAGTGTAACCTTTCACACCCCTTGATTAAGCGGCATGCTTCGCGCATTCCGCCTTGCTCATGGCGGCTGTGCGTGGGGCATCTTCGGGTGCGCCGGGTTCCTACACTTCCGGTCTGTCAACCTGCGTACAGCTGCCACCCAAACCTGTTTGACAGCAGGGGAATGGCAGCTCCCGTTACCAGTGTAGGAGCTTCACTCATGAAAAAGATCACCCCCAATCCGCCAAGGCTCGACCATTGCGCAGCCGAAATTTTCACCATCGCTCAGAATATTGATACCGAAACTCTACTCGTGCAGACCTGCGAAACCCTCGCCTCGCTGAACGCGCTCACTACTGATCTGGCTTTCGAGTTTGATGGTGCTTTTCGCCAAAAGCTTTTGGCCACCCAGCAATTGAGTGTCTTAGGTGAGTTACTCGTGACGCGCGCACTGGACCTTCTTGTGCCAACGGCAAATTCAGAGGCTGCGGGATTAACGGGTTGAGCATGCCTGCCACCCCCAGTTAGTCCACAATAGCCCCCTCCCACCTCAGCCATCGACCGCCCCCATGATCCGCAACTTCCACACCCCCGACCTGGACCCCGTCCTAAACATCTGGCTACTCGCATCCACCCAGGCCCATCACTTCATACCCTCAACATTCTGGCATGAGCAGCTTGAAGCTATGCGTGACATCTACCTCCCCAGCGCCACCACCCGGGTGTTTGAGGCCGATGGTGCAGTAGCAGGATTCTGCTCTGTGTACGGCGACACGCTAGCGGCGCTTTTTGTCGCGCCGGCGCGTCAGGGGGGCGGTATAGGCCGGCAGCTTCTCGCGGATGTCATGCTGGCCAGGTCGACGCTTCAGTTGACGGTGTACTCGGCAAATGCGCCTGCAATTCGCTTCTATGAAGCTCAAGGTTTTGTAGTGCTCGGGGAGCAACTGGACGAGCACACGGGTCATCTAGAGAAGGTGATGCGCTGGGTCGCCGAGCCTACTGAGCGCGCTCTTCACAAACAGCCTTCAACCCCAAAATAGTCGTTGGCGTGCTGCCAAGGTGCGTCTGTGTAGCAACTACCATATTGGCCCCGGTATCACCTTCAAGATGGTATGGCTTGCCATCACACGCCTTGGCGGCTTTCTGGTTGATGTTTTCCAGCAAGCCTTCGCGGGAGTTAAAGATGCTGCCGTGGCTGGTGATCATGTATTGGCCGGGCGCGATTTCATTGACGCCGGTGAAGGTGCAACCCGTCAGGGTCAGGGCAATACATCCGGTTAACAATAATGCTTTCAAGTGTTCGAACTCCTGTAATGACCTGACAATTACGCAGGCGCCGCGCATTGTCATGCAATCGGCCGCCCCTGGCCATAAGTGAACAGGCGTCAGCTAGCGCCTGACGAATCATCGTTTGTCCCCGCCATAGGCCTGAAATCTAATCCATCGCAAACAACTAACAATAACTGCGTTGGAGCAGACCCACCCATGTCCCCGACCTTTTCTCTATTGATCCTTGGCGCGTCCATTCTGTTGATTGTCGTGCTGATCGGTAAATGCCGCGTGCATCCGTTCCTGGCCCTGATCGCCGCCAGCCTGCTGGTGGGGGTCGGCACGAGCATGACTCCCACCGCGATTGTCTCGGCATTTGAGAAGGGCATGGGCAGCACGCTCGGGTTTCTTGCCGGCATCATTGGGTTGGGCAGTATTCTCGGCAAGTTGCTGGAGGAGTCTGGCGGCGCCAAGCGCATTGCGACCACGCTGCTGCGGCTGCTGGGTGAGCAGAACGCCGCGTGGGCGATGATGCTGGTGGGTTTTATCGCCGGGATTCCGGTGTTCTTCGAGGTGGGATTTGTGCTGCTGATCCCGCTGATTTATGTGGTTGCCCGTCAGACTCGGATTAACCTGTTGTACCTGGGTGTGCCGCTGGCGACTTCGCTGATGGTGGTGCATTGCATCCTGCCGCCGCACCCCGCCGCCACGGCCATTACCGGCATGCTCAATGCCGATATCGGCAAGGTGATTTTGTACGGGCTGATCGTCGGCTTGCCCACTGCCGTGATCGCCGGGCCGATCTGGGTCAAGCTGACCTGTGCGCGGCAGGCCCCGGCCAACCAGGCGCAGTTTTTGGCTGAGCGTGGTGAGGGGAGCATCGACGACAGCCAGGCCCCCGGTTTCGCGATTGCGATGATCACCGTGCTGTTGCCCTTGGCGCTGATGGTCGGCAAAACCCTGGCCATCCCCTTGCTGGCCAAAGGCTCGATGGCGTTTGAGTGGGTGTCTTTCATAGGTAACCCGCTGATTGCCCTGGCGCTGTCGATTTGCTTTGCCTACTGGTCCCTGGGCCTGCGCCGTGGGCTGGGCATGAGCGATTTGCTCGACCTAACCCACCGCTGCTTCCCGCCGCTGGCCGGTATTCTGCTGGTGATCGGCGCCGGCGGGGCGTTCAACGATATGCTGGTCGGCAGCGGCATCGGCAAAGTCCTGGCGGACGTGCTGGGCCAGTCCAACATCAACCCGATCATCCTCGCGTGGTTGATCGCCGGGCTGATGCACTTCGCCGTGGGCTCGGCCACCGTGGCCATGATCAGCACCGCCGGCATGGTGCTGCCGATCCTCGGACAGAACCCACAATACAGCCCCGAGATCCTGGTGATCGCCATCGGTGCCGGCGCCATCGGCTGGACCCACGTGACCGACTCGGCGTTCTGGGTCGTAAAAGAGTACCTGGGGATTTCCCTCTCCGAAGCCCTCAAGAAATTCACCGGCGCCACCGTGCTCGCCTCGGTGGCAGCCCTGGTCTTTACCCTCATCCTTTCCCGGTTTGTGTGATGAACCCCACTTCAAAGGCAGTTCCCATGATTCAAGGCAAAACCCTAGACGCCTGGTATGCAAGCCATCCCGTCATCCAGCAATTGGTCGCACTTGAGCCGCTCAGTTGGTTCAACCCCGCGATCGCCCCGGCCGCTGTAGCGCTTGAGGATGTCGGCCTGACCCTGGAGGATGTACAAGACGCCAGCGCGCGCCTGCTTCGCTTCGCGCCCTATCTCGCCAAGGTGTTCTCGGAGACGGCGGCGGCGGGTGGCATCATCGAGTCCGCGATCCAGCCGCTGAAGGCCATGCAGCACGCGCTGTTGAGCGAAGCCGCCCTCCCCGACTGCGGCGCGCTGTGGCTGAAAAAAGACTGCGACTTGCCGATCTCCGGCTCGATCAAGGCCCGGGGCGGTATTCATGAAGTGCTCAAGCACGCTGAAGACCTGGCCCTGCAGGCAGGCTTGATTACCCTCGACGATAACTACGCAACCTTGGCCGACGAGCGCGCACTGGGTTTTTTCAGCCAGTACAAAATCGCCGTGGGCTCCACCGGCAACCTTGGCCTGTCCATCGGCATCATCAGCGCCACGCTGGGTTTCCAGGCGACGGTGCACATGTCCTCGGATGCGCGCCAATGGAAGAAGGACAAACTGCGCGCCAGCGGCGTGACGGTGGTGGAATACGCCTCCGACTACAGCGTTGCCGTGGAAAACGGCCGCCAACAGGCGCAAAACGATCCGGCCTGCTATTTCATCGACGATGAAAACTCGCCCCACCTGTTCCTTGGCTATGCCGTGGCCGCCGAGCGCCTGGCCCGACAATTTGAAGTGGCCGGGGTGCGGGTGGACGCCGAGCATCCGCTGTTCGTGTATCTGCCCTGTGGTGTCGGCGGCGGCCCTGGTGGCGTGGCGTTTGGCTTGAAGCTGGCGTTTGGCGATGCCGTGCACTGTGTGTTTGCCGAACCGACCCACTCGCCGTGCATGCTGCTCGGTGTGTATACCGGGCTGCATGACCAGGTGAGCGTGCAGGACTTCGGCATCGACAATGTCACCGCAGCTGACGGCCTGGCAGTGGGCCGCCCCTCCGGCTTCGTCGGCAAGGCGATGCAGCGCCTGGTCGATGGCTACTACACCGTCACCGACGAAGAACTCTACCGCCTGATGTTCCTCGCCCACGACCTTGAAGGGGTAAAACTCGAACCTTCGGCCCTGGCCGGCGCGCCAGGCATTGTGCGGGTGCTCAAGGACGCGCAGTATTTGCAGCGCATTGGCGTCTCGGCGGCACAGTTGGCCAGCGCCACGCACTTGATCTGGGGCACCGGCGGCAGCATGGTTCCCGCCGAAGAGTTCGCCACCTACCTGGATAAGGGGCGCGCTCTGCAAACCACAATCCATCGTTGATCGCCGACGGTTGACGCGAAGAGGGACACCCACATGGCAGCACTTGGCCTGGGCAAAGCGCCGAAGCTCACCGGCGCCCACCTGTCCAACCTGCACACCTTCCTGGTCGCCGCCCGCCACCTCAGCTTTGCCCGCGCCGCTGACGAGCTGTGCCTGACCGCCAGTGCGGTCAGTCACCGCATAGCGCGCCTGGAAGAAGAACTGTCGCTCAAGCTGTTCCATCGCTTGCCGCGCAAGGTCGACCTGACTGATGACGGCGAGCGTATTTTCAAGGTCATGCAGCACACCATGGACACCCTGTCCGAGGCCGTGCAAGAACGCTCCGACAGCCAGATCGAAGGCCAGCTGTGCTTCTACGCACGGCCCTCCGTCGCGCAATGTTGGCTGGTCCCCAGGCTGGCCGATTTCACCGCACGCTATCCCGGGATTCAACTGGATGTGCGGGTCGGCAACGAACCGATCGACTACCGCACCCGGCGCATCGACCTAGTGCTGTGCTACTCCAACGGCGAGCATCCGGGCCTGGAAAGCCTGCGCCTGATGCCCGAGCGGATTGCCCCGGTGTGCAGCCCGCAATATGCCCAGGCCCATGGCTTGATCGGGCATCCGGAACGCCTGGTGCAGTGCACGGTGCTGCACGATGTGGCGGCGTGGGACAACATTTCATTTGATGCAGAATGGCGCTTATGGCTGGATGCCGTGGGCGACAGCAGCGAACTGCCAAGCCGCTTCATGACCTTTGACCGCTCCGACTTGAGCACCCTCGCGGCGATCAACCATGCGGGCGTGGCCATTGGCCGCGAGCAACTGGTGCGCAAGCGTGTGCAAGATGGCGAACTGGTGCTGCCGTTCGGCGGGTTCAGGGAGGCGTTCAACTATGGCTACTATCTGGTCCACCCCGCCCACGAAACCCTGCCCAGACGGCTCAAGGCGCTGATCGACTGGCTGGTCGAGCAAGCCGACAATTGACGCCTCTACCCGCGTGCAAATCACGATGACCTCAGGACTCCGCCATGCCGCTGAACTTTCACAAGATGCACGCCAATGGCGATGATTTTGTCGTTGTCGACGCACGCAACGCCACCAACCCTATCACCAGCGCCCTGGCCAAGCGCATGGGGGATCGCCACCGTGGGGTTGGCTTCAACCAACTGGCGGTGATGCTCGATTGCGACGATGCACAGGCGCGGGTGGTGTTCTGGAATGCCGATGGTTCTGCGCTGGATACCTGTGGCAGCGCCACGCGAGGGGTTGCCGAGCGCTTGATGCGCGAATCCAACAGCACCTCGGTGATACTGCGAACCAACCGTGGCCTGCTGACCTGCGAACAAACCACCAGCGGCGCGATTACCGTGAGCATGGGCGAACCGCTGCTCAGCTGGTCGCAGATCCCCTTGGCCACGGCCTTGGATAGCCTACGGCTGCCACTGGCCGGAGAGCCCACCGCATGCAGCATGGGTAATCCGCACTGCACCTATTTTGTCGATGATCTGGCGAACATTGACATCGCGGCCGTCGGCTCGTTGATTGAAACCAACCCGCTGTTTCCCGCGCGCACGAATGTGCATTTCGTCAAAGTCATCAACCGCAGGCATATCCGGCTGCGCATTTGGGAGCGCGGTGGTGGCGTGCCGTTGGGGTCTGGCTCGTGCTCGTGTGGTGCGGCGATCAATGGGATACGTCGGGGGCTGCTGGACGATTGCGTTGAGGTTGAATGTGATGGGGGCAGCGTCACGGTGCAATGGCGTGGCACCGGCCCGGTGCTGCTTACCGGGCCGGTTGAATGGGTGTTTTCAGGGACGTTTGCGGCCTAGAAATCCCAGCGCGTAGTCACCATCACATTGCGCGGATCGCCGTAATACGCCGAGTCGTAGAAGCCGATGTTGGTGTAGTACGCCTTATCGAACAGGTTGTTGACGTTGAGCGTGGCCGACAGGTTTTCCGTCAATTGATAACGGGCCATCAGGTCCACCAGCCAGTACGGGTCCTGGGTGAATTTTTCGCTCTGGCGCGTGCCGGGGTTGTTGACGTTTTGCCAACCGGCAGCCTGCCAACGCGCGCCACCGCCCAGGGTGAGTTTGTCCAGGCGGCCCTGGAGTTTGTAGCTGGTGTAGAAACTCAGTTGATCTTCCGGCTCCCAGGTGGCGACCTTTTTCTTGTCGGCATCGCGGGCGATCTTGTGGGTGTAGCCGGCCTGTAGCTGCCAGCCGGGGCTCAGTTCGCCGGAGATTTCCGCTTCGTAGCCCTTGGTCTCGGTTTTAGTGCCGATGTAGGAGTAGTCCACGCCCGGCTGGGAGTTGTAGGCCGTATCAGCAACCGGGCGGTTTTTTTCGTGGACCTCGAAGTAAGCCAGGCTGGCGTTCAGGCGCCCGTCGAAGAACTCACTCTTGAGGCCCAGTTCGTAGTTCTTGCCTTCGTTGGGATCAAGCATGGTGCGCGTACGGTCGCGATACTGGGTTTGTGGCTGGAAGATTTCGGTGTAGCTGGCGTAGGCCGTGAAGTTGTCGTTGAGGTCGTAGGTCAGGCCGGCATAGGGCACGACCTTGCCGCTTTCCCGGGTGTCGCTGGTGCCCGTGACCTGGTAGTTGGCGATGCGCGTGCCCAGCAGCAAGTGCAGGTCATCCATCAGACTGAAGCGCCCGGTGATGTAGCTGCCGGTCTGGCGCGTGGTTTCGTCGTTGATCCTGGTCGGTTGGTTCCACAGCGGCTCAATGGCTTCGCCGTGCCACTTGTAGAAGTCGTAGGAGTTGTCGAAATAGGTCGCGCTGCCGTAGTCCTTGCCCTTCCATTTGGAGATGGACAACGACTGGCCCACCACCAGTTGATGCTCACGGCCAAGCAACTCAAACGGCCCGGACGCGTACACATCGACGCTGTCACTGGTGGTCTCGCCGGTGTATTTACGCGCAAAGATGGAGCTGGCGCTCAGGGAGTCCTGGGAGATGTAGCCCAGGGGCGCGTTGTAGCCGTTGATCTGATGGTTGTACTGGCCCTTGGTCACCCAGCCATTGTCGAAGGTGTGTTCCAGGGTGGCGAACAGGGTACGGGTGTACTGCTCCCAACTGCTCCACTTTGGCCCGTTGTTGAACGAGCGCGGCAGGTCCAGTTTGTTGCCGGCCGGATCGAAGATGGTCCGCGTACCGGTCCAGCTGGAGCCTTTCGGATCGCTGTCCTGATAGTCAGCACCCAGGGTCAGCAGGGTGTCGGGATCAAGGTCGAATTCAAGGATGCCGTAGTAAACGCCGGTTTTACGCGAATAGTGGTCGAGGAACGATTTTTTATCCTGGTACGCCGCCACGGCCCGGCCGCGCACGTTGCCGGTTTCAGTCAACGGGCCGCTGACGTCGATCTGCGAGCGGTAGTTGTCCCAGGAGCCGGCGCCCAGTTCGATGCTGCTCTTGAACTCCGAGGTCGGCTTCTTGCGAATCAGGTTGATGGTACCGCCCGGGCCGCCCGCGCCGGTGAGCAGGCCGGTGGCGCCCTTGAGCACTTCGACGCGGTCATACAGGGCCATGTCGGTCAGGGTCTGCCCCGCCGAGTACTGGGCGTCGCGCAGGGTGGGAATGCCGTCGTACTGGAAGTTGACGATGGAAAAACCACGGGAATAGTAGTTGGTGCGCTCGGTGTCGTAGGTCGACACGGTGATGCCGGGCGTGTGGCGCATCACGTCGTCGATGGCATTGAGGCCGAAGTCATCCATCACCTGGCGCGTGACCACCGAGATCGATTGCGGCGTTTCCCGTGGGGTGAGCACCATCCGCGTGGCGGTGGCAATGGTGCCCGGGGTGTAGGAGCCAGTGCCTTCGGTGATCGAGCCCAACTGGTTGGCGCTGATCTGCGTGGCCTGCAATTGCACTTGCCCGTCTGCGGCGGCCCGCGCCACCACGCGATAGCTGCCCTGCTCATACTCGGCCTGCAGACCCAGCGGTGCCAGCAGGCGCTCAAGCCCCTCGGCCAGGGCAAAACTGCCGTGCAAGCCCTGGCTGTGCACACCCTTGGCCAGCGCCGAATCGATGGCGATCATTACGCCCGCCTGATTGCCGAAAGCACCCAGCACGCGATCCAGGCTGCCGGCAGCAATGTCGTAGGACTGGCGCGAGGCCTGTTCGGTCGCCGGTTGCGCAGTGGCGGCCATGGCGCCGTGGCTGGCCGTTGCCACAGTTAAACCAACGATTATGGCGCGCAGGGCGCTGGCAAGCGGAGTGACGCGGCTGTGCATAAAGACTGTCCTGTGGTGAAAGGTTGGGGGCGCTCTTATTCAGCGTCTTCCCTGTCTTGATGCACGAGATGGCAAATACTGCCGGCCCCATGGAAATTTTTTTACCTAGGCCGCCACCACCGTCGCCAGGTAGCCGAAGACCCGCTGCACGCGCACCGGCAGCACCTTGGCCAGCAGGTCGAGGCTGGCATCCGGGCGGTCGAGGGAGAACGAACCCGAGACTTGCAGACCGGCAACCGCCGGGTCACAGCGCAACACCCCGCGCCGGTAACGGTTGAGCTGATCGACCACCTGGGCCAGCGGCATGCGCTCGGCAATCAGCAAGCCACGGCTCCACGCATCGGCGGCGGGCGCAAGGGGTTGTGCCGGGCCGCTTTGGCGGCTGTCGAAGGCCAACTGCTGGCCGGCGCCGATCGACACCCGGCCACCTTGCTGCGGTTCGATCGAGACATGGCCTGCGAGCACTTGCACCAGGGTCCCGCGCTGGCCTGGCAGATCCTGGCTGATAATAAGCCGCGACAGCGCCACCGGCCGCACCCAGCCATGGGCGGTCTTGACGCCGACGAAGGTGTCCGCCGCCGTCGCCAATAGCAAGCGACCCTGGTTCAGGGCCAATTGCGGGCCGCGCACATCCACCGCCGTCTGGGTGTCCAGTTGCACCGCGCCAGCGCCGGCCAACTGCAAGGGCCGCCGCTCGCCGGTGGTGGTGCGGTAGTCACTGAACAACTCCGGCAACACCACGCGCTCGCGCACACCCAGGCCCATGGCCGCCGCAATCCCCAGGCCGGCGAAACCCTTGAGCAGCGTGCGCCGCGAGGTCAGGCTGCGCGCCCGCAACAACTGGCGGGCGGCGGGCGCCGGCAGGGCACCGGTGCTGCTACGCAGGTCGCGGCTCAAGCCGGTCAAGCGCTGCCAGGCCAGTTCATGCTGGGGATTTGCATTGCGCCAGGCTGCACACGCGCGTTGCTCGGCGGTGCCGCTGACGCCCGATTGCAGGGTGACCATCCACATCAGCGCCTGGTCCAGCACGTATTCATCCAACAATTGATCGTCGGTTGGCTGGAACATCGTCATGCCTGGTACACCGCCAGGTAACAATGCCGATAGGCCTTGAGCATGGCCTTTTGCACAACATTCACGGTCAGGCCCAGTTGCTCGGCGATCTGTGGATAAGTCAGGCCGTCCAACTGCGACAGCAGGAAAATCTCCCGCACCTTGCTCCCCAGCCCGTCCAGCACCTGCCCGACCGCATCCAGTGCTTCAAGTACCAACAAGCGGGTCTCCGGCGACGGCGCGTGTTCCGGCTCGAGGATCAACAGGGATTGTTCGTACGCACGCTCCAGGGCCTGGCGGCGAAAATACTGGCCGCACAGGCGGCTGGCGACCGTGGTGAGATAAGCCCGCGGCTCACGCAACAGCGGCAAGGGCCCACTGCTGAGGATGCGCACGAAGGTATCCTGAGCCAGGTCCAGTGCCTGCTCCTGCCCACCCAGCTTGCGCCGCAGCAACTGCACCACCCAGCCGTGATGCTGGGCGTAGAGCTCACCCACAGCGCGGTGGGAGGAAGAGGATGAGGCCATCGAGGTGATTTCCGGACTGGCAGCTGACGGGAAGCGCGTATGATAATACTTCTCATTAGAGACAAATAGAAGTTTATACTCCCTGCTGTTTTATCCGACCCAAACACAGTGCCTGCCGCGTTTACCCCTTTCCTTCAATGCATGGAAGCCATTTGAATTGAGAAGACCGCTGACCTCTACACGCCTGCTCGTCGGCCTGGGCGTACTACTTTTCGTGGCAACAATCGGGTTATGGGTGTTCTGGCTCGACCGCATCGTGTACTTCAATACGTTGAGCGTGATGATCTGCCTGGTGACATCGCCCCTTTTGGCTGCGGTGGCATTTGTGATGGGGGTGCGGCGCAGGAATCCGCGCCTCAAATTTACAATAATGGACTCGCTGGAAGAGGCGATCTCGGCGCTCGCCGTTATCGCCGTGGCCGAATTTTTCGTGTTGTCATTGCTTGTATTTTTTTCCAGCACAAGACCGGGTGACTACATCGCCCGCTACGAATACACCTCCGGCGGCAAGCGGTGCAGCGGGTTGCAGGTCTACGATCGAGAACTCGAAAAACATATAAAAATCTGCCACCCGGATGCGCTTGGGGCGGGTGGCAAGGTCAGGGTCGAAAAGCGCAGTGGCCCGTTGGGTATCACGGTGAAGCGCGCCGAACTCCTTTAGCCCGCCGCACGCGTCTCAACCCGGCGCCCACCGTGAATCACCCCATGCACCAGCAACCCCGCCACCAGCCCCCAGAACGCGCCGCCAATGCCCAGCAACGTGACATTGGCCGCCGTTGCCAAAAAGGTGATCAACGCGGTTTCCCGGGTGCGTGTATCGGCCATCGCATTGGCCAGGCTTGAACCGATGGCGCCGAGCAGCGCCAGGCCCGCCAAGGTGGTGATAAACGCGCGGGGCAGGACCATGAACAAGGTTGCCAACGTCACGCCAAACACCCCGACCAGGATGTACAGCGCCCCACACACCAACCCGGCGATGTAGCGTTTGGACGGGTCCTGATGGGTATCGCGCCCGGTGCAGATCGCCGCCGTAATCGCTGCGACATTGAACGCGTGGGCGCCGAACGGTGCCATCAACAAAGACCCCAGCCCGGTGACGGTGATGATCGGGTTGGCGCTGGTCTTGAACCCGTCGTTGCGCAGCACCAGCATGCCGGGGATGTATTGCCCGGTCAGGGTAATCACGAACAGCGGCAAGGCCACGCCAAAAAACGCCGCGATGGAAAAGTGCGGCATTTCAAACACCGGGGCGGCCAGTTGCAGCTCCAGGCTCTGCAGGTCAAGGCGCTGTTGGGCGAGCAGCAGCCCCAGGCCAATCAACAGAACCCCGACCATCGCATACCGTGAAGTGAAGCGGCGCAGCACCGCGTAGGACACCACCAGAACAATCACCAGCAGCGGGTCCGCACTGGCCCCACCAAACGCCGCCACACCAAATTGCAGGAGAATCCCCGCCAGCAAACCCGCCGCAATGCCACCGGGGATCAGCCGCACCAAGCGCTCAAACGCTCCGCTCAGGCCCAGTACGATAAAACCGATGGCACACATCACATAGGCGCCGATCACTTCGGCATACGGTGTAAACGGCATGACTGTCGCCAGAAAGGCCACCCCCGGCGTCGACCACGCCGTGATGATCGGCTCGCGGTAGCGGTAGCTCAACCACGCGCCGGTCACGCCCACGCCGATACTCACCGACCAGACCCAGGAAGCGGTTTGCGCCGCGCTCAACTGCGCCAGGTGGGCAGCCTGGAACACCAGGACAAAGGTGCCCGCGTAATTGACGATGACCGAAATCAGCGCACTGATGCTGGGGGACAGGTAGTCGGCGAGGCGTAGGCGTGGGGCGGGTCGGTTCATGGCGCGTTCCTTTTGTTGAGGCCGCACAGGCTAACAAGCACCGGCCCGCCCTTTCAGTCCACTTCGCCGCCCTGCGCCAGACCACTCTTGAGCACCTTGGCCAACTGCCGGCTGGCACTCTCGATTTCACTGGGTGTCAGCGCCGAGAACCCCAGCAGCCAGCCGCCCCGTGCCGGTGGCCGGGCATAAAGCCGCGTCAGGCCCGGCAACTGGATACCCACCCGCGCCGCCTGGCGAATCGTCTCCAGCTCCGACCATCCCTCATGCAGCACACAAGGCAACTGCAAGCCCCCGGGCGGCAAGCTGGCGGTGACCACATGGCTCAAGTGGCGCTCCACCGCCTCGGCCATGGCATCACGTCGCTCGCCGTAGATTTTGCGCATTGCGCGGATATGGCTGCCGAAATGCCCGTCGTTCATAAACCGCGCCAGGGTCAGTTGGGCGATTTGCGGGGTATGGCCGTCAAGGATGCTGCGGGCGTAGGTCATGGGTTTGACCAACTCCCGGGGCAGCACCATAAAACCCATGCGCAAGCCGGGGTACAGGGATTTGCTGAAGGTGCCGAGGTAGATCGTGCGCTGGGAGCTGTCCAGGCCCTGCACACAGGCGGTCGGCAAGCCTTCATAGTGAAACTGGCTGTCGTAGTCGTCCTCGATAATCCAGCCTTGGCGCTGTTCGGCCCAGGCGATCAGGTCCAGGCGCCGCTCCAGCGCCAGGGTGGCGCCAGTGGGGTATTGATGGGACGGCGTGACATACACGGCGTTGGCGCCGCTGCGGTCGGCGCGCAGGGCGTCGATACACAGGCCTTTGGCGTCCACCGCAACCGGTACCACCTTGAGCTGGGCCATTTCAAACGCCTTGCGGGCGCCGAAGTAACCGGGGTCTTCCATCAGGATCGGCTGGCCTTCATCCACCAGCACCTGTGCGCACAAATACAGGGCCTGACGCGTACTCGACAGCACCAGCACCTGATCCGGCGTGACCCGCGCCCCGCGTTCCAGGTTCAGGTAGTCGGCGATGGCCTGGCGCAGGGGTTCGGCGCCTTGCGGGTCGCCATGCAACAGCAGGTTCGGGCGGTAATCCTTCAATGCCTGGCGGTGCAGGCGCTCCCAGATGCCCACAGGGAAGGTCCGCGTTTCCGGCAGCCCTGTGGCAAACGCCTTGACCACCTGCTGGTCAGTCACCCCGCCGCTGGCAAGGATCTGCGCACCCCTGGCACTCAGCGCCGCAACCTGGTTCGCCACCACTGGCTGGCGCTTGCGTGCGCCCAGCAGGCTCGGCCCGATCTTCTCGGAAACGTAGCTACCCGAACCTTCACGCCGGCACAGGTAACCGTCCAGTTGCAGTTGGACGTAGGCCATTTCTACGGTATCCCGGGAAATGCCCAGTGACTTGCCCAACGTACGCGTGGCGGGCAACCGGCTGCCGGGAGCAAGAATGCCCTCCAGGATCAGCTGACGCAGCACGCGCTGCACCCGCACACGCAAATCCAGGGAGGCCAGCTTGGGGTCCGTCAGGCGGATCTTCAGCGTGTCCAGTTCAAGGTTGTGGGTCATTGACTTGGCCAAGGGGTAAAAAAGCATGCATCTTTGTGCGATGCCGCCGATATGTCCACGAGCAATATCGGCGAGCTTTGCCGTCGGGTGTTACAGAGCCATCCGATACTCAATGCAGCCCGAGTCCTCGGCGATCCAGTTGTAGAGTTTCTGCGCACGCTTGTTGGTCTGCTGGGTATGCCAGTACAACCGGGCGCAGCCGTGGTGTTGCGCATAGCGCTGGACCCATTCGATCAACAGTTTGCCGGTACCGCCGCCGCGTACCGTGGGGGCCACGTACAGGTCTTCGAGGTAGCAGAAGTCGGCGACCGCCCAGGTCGAACGATGCAACAGCGCATGCACCAGCCCCACCAACTCATCGCCCTGCACCGCCACGGCACAGGCCATGGCTTCATCGGTATCGAGCAAGCGGCTGAAGGCAGTGCGGGTGGTGGTCTCATCCAGGCTGACTTGATAAAAGTCCTGGTACGCCAGCCACAGTTGCAGCCATTGCTCATAGTCTTCAGGTTGCACTGCCCTGACCACGATTGCCTGTGGATCGTTACTCATCGCGTTCTCCTATCGGAAGCCCGTTCCGGGATGGATCGGGACCCGGCAATGGTAGGTTTCCAAGGCGGCGGCGAACCGACCACTTCCAGACCACCTGGCAGGCCAATCCGCAACGGGCACTACGTTCACAATTCGTTAAGGATTGCCTTCGTATACTCCAACGCTGTCCCCTAGCATCCGGTAACTCACCCCATGACACGCCCTGCCCCGCTGTTGCTGCTGCTTGCCGGTCTGCTGTTCTTCGTGGCCCTGGGCAATCACGAGTTGCAAGGCTCCACCGAAGCCCGAGTGGCCGGGATTGCCATGGCCATGCACCTGGATAACGACTGGGTGGTGCCGCGCCTGTTCGGTGAACCCTTCCTGGAAAAACCACCCCTGAGCCTATGGCTGGATGCCGGGGCGATCCGCCTGTTTGGCGCCAGCACCGGCGCGGTACGACTGGCCTCGGCGTTTGCCGGGTTGTTCAGTGTGATGCTGCTGTACGGCATGCTGCGCCGCTTCGGCCGGCCTACGTCCCTGGCGTTTGGCGCCGCGCTAGTGCTGGCGACCATGGCCAGTTACTGGAGCAACGTGCGCGGCGTGGGTGAGGATGCGTTGCTCAGCCTCGGCGTGACCCTGGCGCTGCTCGCCTTCTACCAGGCCACCCGCCCGGAGTCCCAGCCCGGCGCCAATATCGGCACATGGCTGCTGTTTACCTTGGGGATGGCCATCGCCACCTTGAGCAAAGGCGTGCTGGGCCTGGCGATGCCGGGCATTGTGATTTTTGCCTACCTGGCCTGCACCAGCCTGTTGGACAAGCGCGTGCGGCCCAGCCAATGGCTGCGCCCGGGCATGTTCACCTTACTGGCGCTGGTACCGCTGTTTATCTGGCTGGGGTTTCTGTATCAACGGGGTGGGATGCAGGCGGTCGGTGAGGTGTTGTGGACCAACAGCGTCGGACGTTTCAGCGGCTCCTTCGTCGAAGCCGGGCATTACGAGCCGATCTACTACTACCTGGCCAAACTGCCCGAGGCCTTTTTGCCTTGGAATATCCTGGTGTACCTGGGCCTGTGGCACTTTCGCAAAAGCCTGGCGAGCAATCGGTACCTGCTGTTTTTCAGCCTGTGGCTGGTGGCGCAATTTACCCTGCTGACCTTCGCCTCGAGCAAACGCATCGTGTATCTGATGGCCCTGACCCCGGCGGCGGCGGTCCTCGCGGCCGAATATGGCGCGGTTCTGCTCAGCCGCGTGCCCGCCTATCGCCGTGGCTTGATCAACGGCGTGTTTGCCGTGGTGATTGCCTGCTACCTGGGCGCTGCTCTCTGGTATGCGCCCAAGGCCGACCGGCGTGAGTCCTTTGTACCGCTGACCCGCCAAATCCAGGCATTTCAGGCCCAAGGCCACAGGGTGGTGCTGTACCAGCCCAACGAGCGTGTGGCCGGCGCCACCGTTTTTTACACCCAGAACAACTTGCCGATCCTGCAGACCGAGGCACAACTGCGTGCCTATCTCGATGCCAGGCCGGGCAACCTGGCGTTGCTGGACCGCATTGAGCAACTGACCACCCCGGTCACCGCTCTCAAGCAGATCACCGTGGGCAGCCGGCCCTACTCCTTTGTCGAACAGTAAGGCCTACCAAAGCGCCAAATCGTACGTCAGGTAGACCCGGTAGTTATCGCGGTCACTGGCATAGGTGGAACGGTAGGTGGCCTTGCGCAACTCCACGCCCAGGCCTTTGAGGGTGCTGTCCTGGATCACATAGCGCAGGTGAGTGTCGGACTCCCACTCGCGGGCTTCGCGGCCCTTGAAGTCGCCGTTCTGGCCCTTGTAGTAACGGGTCATAAAGCTCAGGCCCGGCAGCACAGCGGCAAAATCGTAGTCATAGCGCAGCATCCAGGTTTGCTCACCGGCCTGGATAAACTTGCCGACCCCGGCGTTGCTGAACGAGTACACGGTGGACACGCTGGCATAGGGCAGCGCGGTGTCGCCACTGACCTTTTGGTAGCCCACACCCAACGCCTGTGGCCCCAGCCGATAGGTGAACAGACCACTGAACATGTCGCTGTCGACCTTGCCGTTACGCGCCTCGCCGGCCTCATTGCTGATGAAGTAGCGCAAGTCACTGGTCAGGCTCCCCGCGCCCAACGGCTGCTTATGCACCAGGCCGAGGAATTGCTGGCGATAGAACTCGCGCATTTCCCCGTAGTACCAGGTGCCACTGAGCGTAGGCGTGAAGGCATAGGTGGCGCCGGCGAAATCGAAGTCGCTGCCCTTTTTGCCGCTGTAGCCCTGTGGATAAATATCCACGCTGTCGCTGGAGTTACGCAGTTTGAATTGATCCAGGTGCCCGCTGTGCAGGTACAGGTTGCGGATGCCCGTGTATTCGATCTGGGTGCCGCGAAATGTCTGGGGTAGCAGGCGCCCGTCGTTATGCACCAGTACCGGGATCTTGGGCAGCAAGGTGCCGGTTTTCACCACGGCAGCGCCGATGCGCATTTTTGCGGTCACGCCGAGGCTGGAGAATTCATTGGCGGCGCGCCCATCATCGTGGACCGGCAACAAACCGGTGCCGGCGTGGGTGCGGCTGGAGTCGAGCTTGATCCCCGACAGCCCCTGGGCATCCAGGCCAAAGCCGACGGTGCCCTCGGTGTAGCCCGACTGCTGGTTGAGCAAAAAGCCTTGCGCCCATTCCTTGCGGTCCTCGCCACCGTCGCGATAACCGTCGTTGAAATAGTAATTGCGCAGGGTCAGCTTGCCATGGGAATCCTCCCAGAACCCCTGGGCCATCAGCGACGGCGACAGACTCGCCAGCACCCCGACGGTGACCACGCCACCCCTGGTGAAAAGCTCACGCATAACTGTTTCCTCAATGCCGTATTGTCGATTTTTATGGGCAGTTGCTCCGTGTGCCAGGCTGGACGCCAGGTCACATTGGGGCGGACACTAACGGCTTGCCGAACGCCCCACAACGTTATGCGAGAAGCGCATGACGCTATGCGCAAAGCCGCCCTTCGACAGGAAATCCACGGTGAATCTCAAGCAACTCGAAGCCTTCAAGGCAATCATGTCCACCGGCTCGACCATCGGCGCAGCCACCCGTATGGGCTTGTCGCAGTCTGCGGTCAGCCGCCTGTTGAGCCAGTTGGAAGACGCCCTGGGGTTTGCCCTGTTCCTGCGCAAAAAGGGCCGGTTGATGGCCACGCCAGAGGCCGAGGAACTGCTCACCGAAGTCGCCGGCCTGGTGGACGGCATGCAACGGATCCAGCGTCTGGCGGATGAAATGCGCGTCGGCCGCTCGCGCAAAAGCCTGCTAAAAGTCGGCGTACCCACCAGCATGACCCAGGAATTGTTGCCGCGTATTGTTGCGGACTTTCTCAAGGACCATGACGACACCGTGGTCGAACTGCTGACCGGTTCCTACGACATGATCGAGCGCGCCGTGCTGGACCGCTCCGCCGACCTGGGTTTTGTGCGCCTGCCCACCGAGATCCCCGACTTTGATATCGAGCCGGTACTGCACACCGAAGGCGTGTGCGTGATGCCGGCCGACCATCCACTGAGCCGCCACCCGTTCATCGAGGTGCAGCATCTGCGCAATGTGCCGTTGGTGATGCTGGGCCGGCAACGGGCGGTGCGTACCGAGTTGAACCAGATGTTCCGCGCCGCCAACCTGACACCCCAGGTACGGGTCGAAGTGCACTCGGTGGGCGCCGCCTGCAGCTTTGTCGCCGAAGGCCTGGGGGTGTCGATCGTCAATGGCTTGCTGGCCAGCCACTTCATGCACCTGCCGATTGTCAGCCGGCCGTTTCGCCCCGCATTGCCCTATGAATTTGGCCTGGCATTTCGTGCCGACGAGCCGCGCCCGCAGTTGGTAACGGCATTTGCCAAGCACCTCAAGCAGCGCCTGAATCCCATTGCGAAAATCCCGTAACCCTCTGCGCGGTCGGAGACCAGAATCCCCTCTCGGCATCCCGAGCGCTGCGTAAAACGCATACCCCAACCCGCACCACGCATAACGTTGTGGGCCTGCGCGCGATGCCCTAGTGTCCGCCCAACCAAGCGTCACTACCCACAACAATAACAGCGCACGCACCCCGCTCAGACGGGGGCCGCGCCGGGGCCGCCAGCATGACCGAACCGCAGATCCTCCGTACCCCGTCGCCCACCGAGGCGGCCGCAGACAAACCCGTGCAACGCAAGCAAATCAACCCGGCGATCATTCTGCTGAGTATCGTCCTGCTCGCCGTCGCCTTCACCTACGCGGTGAATGCCGGCAAGTTCCAGCGCCAGAATGGCCTGGTGGTGCCGGGCTCGTATCAGGTGCTGGAAAAGCAGGACTCCTTCAGCCAACTGTTCTCCCTGGAACCCCGCAAGGCCGGCGACACAACGGCCCGACCGGTATCGTTGGTGGAAGGTTTCATGGCCATTCCCCAAGGCATCGAAAAGCGTGCGGCGTTGATTTTCATGGTGCTGTTCATCGGCGGCATGTTCGGCGTGCTGAACAAGGCCGGGGTGATCGACGCCGGGCTGGAGCGCCTGCTAGGCATGACACGAGGCAATATCTACGTGCTGGTGCCGAGCCTGATGCTGGTGTTTTCCGCTGGCAGTACCTTTATGGGGCTGGCCAAGGAATTCATCCTGATCGTGCCGTTGATGGTGGCCATGGCCAACCGCCTGGGGCTGTCGAACCTGATTGGCCTGGCCATCGTCACCATCTCGGTGAAGATCGGCTACCTGGCGTCCATCTCCAACCCGGTGGCCTTGTCCGTGGCCCAGCCGATGGTCGGCCTGCCGATCTTCAGCGGCTTGAGCATGCGCGTCGCGGCCTATTGCACCTTCCTGCTGGTGGGTATCGCGTTTGTGCTGTGGAGCATTCGCAAGCACGGCTTTGATGCCAGCGCGCAGATCACCTTCGAAAGCAAACCCCTGCCGATTCGCCACCTGCTGAACCTGCTGGTGCTGGGCGGCGGCATCGGCTTCCTGGTGTATGCCTCGAACCGCTGGGGCTGGAAATACCATGAGCTGTCGGCGTTCTACCTGCTGCTGACCGTGGCCTTCGCTGTGATCGCCGGCCTGGCCGCGAGCACTGCCGCCAGCGCGTTTGTCGATGGCATGAAGAAGGTGCTGATCGCCGGCGTCCTGATCGGCCTGGCGACCGCCGTGGAAATCATCCTCAGCACCGGACAGGTACTGGACACCATCGTCAACAGCCTGGCCAACCTGGTGGGCGACCACGGGCCGGTGGTCTCGGCCTACGGCATGTTCTTCGCACAACTGGGGCTGGACGTGCTGATCCCCTCCACCTCCGGCCAGGCCGCGGTGACCATGCCGATCTTCGGGCCACTGGGCCAGTTGTCCGGCGTCAGCCCGCAAACCACAGTGTTTGCCTTTTTGATGGGCAACGGCCTGACCAACATGATCACCCCGACCTCCAGCGGCCTGCTGGTGCTGCTGGCCACCGCCAACGTCGGCTGGGGCCAATGGGCGCGCTACATTCTGCCGCTGTTCCTGATCTATGCGGTACTGGCGATGGTGCTGCTGGCCATTGCCGTGCAAACCGGATACTGAGTCGATGAGTGTTTTACCTATGCAAACCCTGCACAACCAGATGATCGCCATGCGCGACGGCATCCACCTGGCCACCGATATCTACCTGCCGGCGGGCGGCGAAGGGCCGTATCCGGTGGTGATCGAACGTACACCCTATGACAAGTGCAAACCGTCGCGCTCGGAAAAACAGCTCGACGGCCAGCACATCTCCCGCGAGCAAATGGCGGCGCGTTTTACCGCCCAGGGGTTTGTCGCGATCTTCCAGGATTGTCGCGGGCGCTACGCTTCCGAAGGGGTGTTCACCAAGTACACCGCCGAGGGCGAAGACGGTTTCGACACCCTGGCCTGGATCGTTCGCCAGCCATGGTGCAACGGCAAGATCGGCAGCATGGGCCTGTCATACGCGGCCCACACCCAACTGGCGATGGCCTGCCTGCATCCGCCGGGCCTGAGCAGCATGGTGCTCGACAGCGGCGGCTTCGCCAACGCCTACCAATGCGGGATTCGCCAGGGCGGTGCGTTTGAACTCAAGCAGGCCACCTGGGCGTTTCGCCAGGCCAAAGAAAGCCCGCTCGCCCTGGCCGACCCGCAGGTGCGCCAGGCGCTGGAAGACGAAGACATCCATGAATGGTTCCGCCGCATGCCCTGGCAGGCGGGCCAATCGCCGTTGCGTCATGTGCCCGAGTACGAAGCCTATTTGCTGGAGCAATGGGCCCAGGGCACCTTCGGCCCCTACTGGCAGAAGTCGGGGATTTATGCCGAAGGTCACTACGGGCGCTTGCCGGATATTCCGGTGCTGTTCATGTCCAGTTGGTACGACGCTTATGTCAGCTCGACCCTGGCCAACTACACCGCCTTCAACCGCGCCAGCAGCGCGCCGCAACGGTTGATCATGGGGCCGTGGTTGCACGGTGACCGCAATATCAGCCATAGCGGCGATGTGGAGTTCGGCGCCCAGGCCGCGTTTGACGGCCAGGTGGCGCAGGATTGGTTGAGTTGCCGCCTGCAATGGTTCGAGCAATCCCTCAAGCCCGGGACGCAGCCACCGGCAGCCCAGGTGCAGGTGTTCTTGATGGGCGGTGGCAGCGGTTTGCCGGATGAGCAGGGCCGCCTGCAACATGGCGGTCGCTGGCTGCAGGGCGAGCAATGGCCACT
Source organism: Pseudomonas sp. WS 5410 (assembly GCF_012985645.1). Lineage (NCBI taxonomy): Bacteria > Pseudomonadati > Pseudomonadota > Gammaproteobacteria > Pseudomonadales > Pseudomonadaceae > Pseudomonas > Pseudomonas sp. WS 5410. The sequence continues at coordinate 152,923 of NZ_JAAQWS010000014.1, forward strand.
GCCTGGCACCCAGTCGCTGACCTTGTACCTGGATGCGCAACGGCAACTGACCGAGGTTGCGCCCAGCGCTGACGAAGCTGTGTTGGGTTACTACGCCGACCCGGCCAACCCGGTGCCGACCGTGGGCGGTGCGTTGACATCCGGCGCGCCGATTTTTGTCGGCGGCGCCTTCGACCAGCGTGAACGCCCGGACTTTTTTGGCACCCGGGGTGACAATCGCCCCCTGTGCGAGCGCGACGATGTGCTGAGCTTTCAGACCGCGCCCCTGAGCGAAGACCTGATCGTCGCCGGGACGGTGCAGATCGAGCTGTGGATCGACAGCGACGCGCCGGACACCGACTTCACCGCCAAGCTGGTGGATGTCTACCCGCCGAGCGCCGCTTACCCGGAAGGCTTTGCGATGAACATCACCGACGGCATCCACCGCTGCCGCTATCGCGACGATTGGGAGCAGCCCAGACCGTTGACACCCGGCGAGCGGGTGAAGGTAAACATCGAGCCATTTGCCACCTGCAATCTGTTCAAACAAGGCCATCGCCTGCGCTTGGACATTTCCAGTAGCAATTTCCCGCGCTTCGACGTCAACCCTAACAGCGGCGAGAACGAGGGCCAGGCCAGCCATCCGCGCATTGCGCACAATCGCCTGCACTTGAGCCGGGATGCGGCGTCGTGCCTGGTCCTGAGCATCCTGCCCACAAGCTGATCCCCCTGACCAGCGGCCGTGTTGTGGCGAGCGGGCTTGTTGTGGCGAGCGGGCTTGCCCGCGTTGGACTGCGCAGCAGTCCCCTCTCCTGGGGGGCGCTACTCCTCCCCCAACGCGGGCAAGCCCCGCTCGCCACAAAGGGAAGTCAGCTTTTCAAAAGTGACCACTCATCCACGAATCCCACATTGATTAAAAAACCGTTTCAGCTCTCGCCCTGCCTGCCGATATCCCCAGACTATCCATCGGCTGGGCGACCTTCCAGCAACTGATGTACACGCAATCTGTTCCTGGAGGAATTCGATGAATACATGGTTTGGCAACATCAGCGTCAACTTGAAACTGGGCCTGGGCTTTGGCCTGGTGCTCGTGCTCACCTCGATCCTCGCACTCACCGGCTGGACCAGCCTGGGCAGCCTGATCGACCGCAGCAACTGGATGAGCGACATCACCCAGCTCAATTCATCGCTGACCAAACTGCGCATCGTGCGCCTGCAGTACATGCTCGCCAACGGCGACGAAGCCGTGGCGCAGAATGTGCAGACCACCCTCGACAGTTTTGCCGCGCAGCAGCAACAGTTGGTCAACAGCTTCAAGAGCCCGGAAAACCTCAAGCTGCTCAACGAGCAGAAAGACACCATCACCGCCTACCGGCAGTCGCTGAACAAAATGCGCGAGGCCTACCGCAACGGGAACGCCGCACGCCAGACCATGGGCGAACGCGCCGACGCCGCCGGCCTGGTGATTGCAGCCCTGGACCGCAGCGTGCGGCAGATGCCTGAAAGCAGTGAGCGCTTCGCCCAGTACGAAGCCGTCAACCACGCCAAGGAAGAGTTCCAAGTGGCGCGCTATGAAGTGCGCGGCTACACCGGTAACGTCAACCCAGACACCGAAGCCCGTGCAGAAGCGCAAATCGAATCGGCAATCAATGGCCTCAAAGGCTTGAAGAACGTGTTCGGTGAAGCCCAGCAAGCCGAGCTGACCGCCCTGGAAAACGCCCTGGGCGCCTACCGCACTGCGCTGCAGGCGTATAAAGCCGCCAACGCCAATATCGTTCTCGCCCGCCAGGAAATGACTGTGCAGGGCGCCGATATCGTGTCGCGCAGCGAAGCGTTGTATGACATCCAACTGCAACGCCGCGACGCCGAAAGCGTCCAGGCCCGCAGCCTGCAACTGATCAGCACCGTGCTCGCGCTGTTGGTGGGGATTATCGCCGCGCTGGTCATCACCCGGCAGATCACCCGCCCGCTGCAGGAAACCCTGGCGGTGGTCGAGCGCATCGCTTCCGGAGACCTGAGCCACAACATCCAGGTGACCCGCCGCGATGAGCTGGGCGTGCTGCAACAAGGCATCCAGCGCATGGGCAGCACCTTGCGCGAGCTGATTTCCGGTATCCGCGACGGCGTCACGCAGATCGCCAGCGCTGCCGAAGAGCTGTCGGCCGTGACCGAGCAGACCAGCGCCGGGGTCAACAGCCAGAAGATCGAGACCGATCAAGTGGCCACCGCGATGCATGAGATGACCGCCACCGTGCAGGAAGTGGCGCGCAACGCCGAACAGGCTTCCCAGGCCGCATCCACCGCCGATGGCCAGGCCCGCGAAGGCGACAAGGTGGTGGCCGAAGCCATCGCCCAGATCGAACGCCTGGCCGACGAAGTGGCGCGTTCCACCGACGCCATGGCGCACCTGCAACAAGAGAGCAACAAGATCGGCAGTGTGATGGACGTGATCAAGGCCGTGGCCGAACAGACCAACCTGCTGGCGCTCAACGCCGCCATCGAAGCCGCACGTGCCGGTGAAGCCGGCCGCGGGTTTGCCGTGGTCGCCGACGAGGTCCGCGGCCTGGCCCAGCGCACGCAGAAGTCCACCGAAGAAATCGAAGGCCTGGTCGCCGGTTTGCAGAACGGCACCCAGCAAGTGGCCACGGTGATGAACAACAGCCGCAGCCTGACCGACAGCAGCGTCGAACTGACCCGCAAGGCCGGCGTCTCCCTGGAGAACATCACCCGCACGGTGTCGAACATCCAGTCGATGAACCAACAGATCGCCGCCGCCGCCGAACAGCAAAGCGCCGTGGCCGAAGAAATCAGCCGCAGCATCGTCAATGTGCGTGATGTGTCGGAGCAGACCGCAACGGCTAGCGACGAGACCGCCAAGTCCAGCGTCGAACTGGCACGACTGGGCAGCCAGTTGCAGCAGATGGTCAGCCATTTCCGGGTGTAAACAAAAAGCCGCCCCGGCCGAAACCGGGGCGGCTCCACTTCTCAGGCCTTGACGGTCATCGAAGCTGTCTCGCAGGAATCGCCAGACGTGCTAAACACGCAGGCCATTCACCACGAGGTGTGACAAACAGCGGCTGATGCCCTGCCATTTGTCGATCAGGCCTGGCCTTCCTCGACAAACACCAGCCGATTACCAAACGGGTCCTTGATGCTCATCTCCCGCGAGCCCCAGGGTGTTTCCTCCACGCCCGGCTTGGCAAAGCGATAATTCTTGGCCTGCAATTGCTGCTGGAACCCATCCACCCCTGGTGCCTGGATCCGCACCGCCGCGCCCGGCGAGGCGTCGCCATGGTGCTCGGATAGATGCAGCACGCACTCGCCCAGCGACACTTGCAGGTACAACGGAAAATTCGCTTCGAACCGATGCTGCCAATCTACCTTGAATCCCAGGAAGTCGACGTAGAACTCCAGCGCCTTGGCCTCGTCGAAAATCCGCAGGATGGGGGTGACTTTTCCTAACTGCATAAGGCTCTCCAAATCCACAAAACGTCCTGTTGTCAGGCCACCACCCTACCCCAAGGCGAGCGTGCTGTGAACGCCAGTCGAGGCTGGATTCAACCGTGGGCCCTGCCGGCGGTGCCATAGCGCTGTGCCGAAAAGAAATCGCTGGCGACCGCCTCGGTGAGGGTCATGGAGGACTCGGGCGTGCCGCTATGCGCCCAGCCGGTCACCGCGCCACTGCTGTGCGTGCTGTTGGCGGACGAGAATTTATGCAGGTAGACCTTGTCAGGGTCGATCCATTGATGGGTCAGGTTCCAGACTTTTTCCTGGATCCAGCCTTTGATCATATCCCGGGGAAAAGGAAAGGTGGCCAGCGTGTTGGCGGCTGGCACATTAGCTTCGCCCGTATGGTCACCGACGCGCACCGAGGCAGTGAAGATGGATGGGTTACCGAAATGACTGACGCTTCATATTGATTGTGCATACAGGCTCTCCGTAAGAAGTCCCGTCCATCTTAGACAGCGCTCCCACAGCCACAACCTGCGTTTTGTAAGCCCTCATTGAGCACAATCTGACACACCTCATGGCCTGTCACACCTGGGCAAAACCCCGCCGCAAATCACCACTGCGCGCCAGGAAGCGCCCCGCCCGCTGGCCGTTCGCCTGCCCGTCGCAGTAGCTCAACACACCATTGACCCACACCCCATCAATGCCCTCGGCGGCACGTTGCGGGTCCTTGAAGTCCGCTACATCCCTTACCCGCAACGGGTCGAACAGCACCAGGTCGGCCCAATGCCCCTCGCGGATTTCCCCGCGCTCGGCCAGGCCAAAGCGCGCGGCCGACAAGCCGGTCATTTTGTGTACCGCTGTGTGCAGCGGGAAAAGTCCCAGGTCACGACTGAAATGTCCGAGTACCCGCGGGAATGCGCCCCACAAGCGCGGATGGGGGAACGGGTCTTCCGGCAAGCCGTCGGAGCCCACCATCGACAGCGGATGGGCAAGGATGCGTTGCACATCGGCCTCATCCATTCCGTAGTACACCGCCCCCGCCGGTTGCAGGCGACGGGCAGCGTCCAGCAGGGATACCCCCCACTCGGCGGCGATGTCCTGCAAGTCACGCCCGCCCACTTCCGGGTACGGCGTGGACCAGGTGATGGTGATGCGGAAGGCATCGGTGACTTGCTTGAGGTCCAGGGTCGAGGAACTGGCGGCATAGGGATAACAATCGCAGCCCACCGGATGGGTCTTCGCCGCCTGCTCCAGGGACGCCAGCAATTGCGGGCTGCGCCCCCAGTTGCCGGCGCCGGCACATTTGAGGTGGGAAATAATCACCGGTGCCTGGGCATGGCGGCCGATCAGAAACGCCTCGTCCATGGCCTCCAGCACCGGTTCGAATTCACTGCGCAGATGGGTGGTGTACACCGCGCCAAACGCCGTCAGTTCTTCACTCAATTGCAGCACTTCGTCGGTGTCGGCGTTGAACGCGCTGGCGTAGGCCAGGCCGGTGGACAAGCCGAGGGCGCCCGCTTCGAGGCTTTCCTGCAGTTGCTCGCGCATCGCCGCGATTTCGGTGGCGGTGGCGGTGCGGTGCAGTTCGTCCATATGGTTGCTGCGCAAAGCGGTATGGCCAATCAATGCTGCGACGTTGAGGGCCGGGTGAGCGTTTTCCACCGCCGCGCGGTAATCGAGGAAACGCGGATAGGCAAACGCCTCGGCATTACCCAGCAGGTTCATCGGGTCTGGCGGATCGCCACGCAAGCTGACCGGCGAGGCGCTGATGCCGCAGTTGCCGACGATCACCGTGGTCACGCCCTGGCTGAGCTTGGGCAGCATCTGCGGCTGGCGGATCACCACCGTGTCATCGTGGGTGTGGACGTCGATAAAACCCGGCGCCAGTACACGCCCATCGGCTTGGATTTCATGCTCGCCCTGGGCCGCCGACAAGTCGCCGATCTTCTCGATACGCCCCGCGCGCAGCCCCACGTCAGCGAGATACCCCGGCGTGTTGCTGCCATCAATGATCAGCGCCTGGCGAATCAGCGTGTGGTACTTCATCTCAATCTCCAAGCGGCAGGCTGTCAGGGCCGCCGCGATAGTCGTCCAGGGCCAGCTTGATCCGGCGCAGGCGTTCCTGGTTGTCGTCCGGCATGGCCAGGGCCAGTTCAGTGGCGAGCAAATCAATGGCCAGCAGCATGCCGTAGCGCGCCGCCGTGGGTTTGTAGATAAAACTGGTTTCGGCCGGTTGCAGCGGCAGCAGCACGTCGGCCAACTGCGCCAGCGGCGAGTCGGCCAGGGTGATAGCGACAATCCGTGCGCCATAGTTGCGAGCCAGTTCCACCACACCCAGCAGTTCGGGCGTGAGGCCGGTCAGGGAGCAGACAATCAGGGCGTGCTCGGCACTCAATGTGGCGGCCGTGACCCGCATCATCACCGGATCGCGGCAGGCGGCAATCGGATAGCCCAGGCGCACCAGCCGCACCTGCAACTCTTCGCTGCACAGGCTCGAGGGGCCGCCCATGCCAAAGGCGTGGATCATCCGCGCCTTGCCCAGCAGGTTCACCGCATCGACAAAACTGGCCTGATTGAAGCCGGACAGGTGCTGGCGCAGCGTCCCTTCGATATCGCCGAGGATCTGCCGATGAAACGCCGACTGCTCGGGCAACCCCGCCGGGTCGAGGAAGCGACTGCCCACACCGCTGGCCTGGGCCAGTTGCAGGCGCAGGTCGCGCAAATCACGGCAGCCGACGCTGCGGGCAAAGCGCGACAAGGTCGCGGTGCTGACCTCGGCCCGCTGGGACAACTCTTCCAGGCTGGCGGATGCGGCAAAACCCACATCATCGAGCATCAGCCGGGCGATACGCCCTTCGCCAGCGCTGAAGGAATCCTGGCGGGCGCGGATCTGGTAGAGGATGTCCATGGGGTCTCCGGGTTACAGGATGAGGCTCATAAAACAAGAGACAGGCCGTAGGTCAGACCGAAGGCGACCAGCGAAATCAAAGTCTCCAGTACGGTCCAGGTCTTGAAGGTCTGGATCACCGTCATATTGAAGTATTCCTTGATCAGCCAGAAGCCGCCGTCGTTGACGTGGGAAAAGATCACCGAACCGGCACCGGTCGCCAGCACCAGCAATTCCGGGTGTGGATAACCCAGGCCCAGGGCCACCGGGGCGACAACGCCCGACGCGGTGGTCATGGCCACGGTGGCCGAGCCGGTGGCGATGCGCATCAGCGCGGCAAACAACCAGCCCATCACCAGCGGCGACAGGTTGAAGGCGTTGGCCATGCCGAGGATTTCATGGGTCACGCCGGCGTCCACCAGGATCCGGTTCAAGCCGCCGCCCGCGCCCACCAGCAGGGTGATGCTGGCGGTCGGCGCCAGGCACTCGTTGGTGAACTTGAGGATCGACTCGCGGTTGAAGCCCTGGGCCAGGCCCAGGGTCCAGAAGCTGACCAGGGTCGCCAACAGCAAGGCGATCACCGAGTTCCCGATAAACAACAGGAACTGGTTGAAGCCGCTGCCGGGCGTGGAGATCAGGTTGGCCCAACCGCCGATCATCATCAGCACCACTGGCAACAGGATGGTGCCCATGGTCAGGCCGAAGCTCGGCAGGCGGGTGCGCGGTTCGCGCTCGATAAACTGGCGTTCCAGCGGGTTTTCGGCGGGCAGGTGGATGCGCGGCACGATGAACTTGGCGTACACCGGGCCGGCGATGATCGCGGTGGGGATGCCGATCAAAATCGCATACAACACGGTTTGCCCGACCGAGGCGTTATACGCCAGCACCGCCATCATTGCCGCCGGGTGTGGCGGCACTAGGGCATGCACCACCGACAGGCCGGCGACCATCGGCAAACCGACCATCAGGATCGACACGCCCACGCGCCGGGCCACGGTAAAGGCAATCGGCACCAGCAATACAAAACCGACCTCGAAAAACAGCGGCAGCCCCACCAGGAAGGCAATGCACACCATGGCCCAGTGGGCATTGCGCTCGCCGAAACGGTTGATCAGGGTGCGCGCCACCTGCTCGGCGCCGCCGGACTCGGCCATCATCTTGCCGAGCATGGTGCCCAGGGCCACCACCAGCGCGATATGCCCCAGGGTCTTGCCAACCCCCGCCTCGTAGGAACCCATGATCGTATCCGCCGGCATCCCGGCCAGCAGCGCCAGGCCGATGGACACCAGGGTGATGACGATAAACGGGTTGAGCCGGTAACGTGCAATCAGCACGATCAATGCAATGATGGCGATGGCAGCGTATGCCAACAGCCAGACGCCCGGTGATGCGGCCATGCGGTACTCCTCGGAAAGGGTCACGTCGAATTGGTTGTGAAACTCATAAATCATTGCCGAGGAGTATTTTCAAATTTTATGAAAGTAATTTTCGCCCACAGATAAGCGCTGTCGCTTTGGGACATGCCCGCAGACTCAGGATGAAAATCAGGGGATCGTTCTTACATGCAGGCCGGGCCCAATGCGGGAAACTCAACGGCCACTGTCCGGTCTCAGATTGCACACCGAATCATCCTCAGGAAGCCCGTCATGAACCGTAGAAACCTTGCCCTCAGCGCGTTACTGCTGGCCTTGTCCGGCACCGCAACGGCCGCCGACAGCAGCCCGGCCCTGCAAAAGTGCCTGGACGCCGCCAACACCACGGCCGCGATGGTCGGCTGCAACGCCCAGGAAACCAAGGTGCAGGACAAGCGCCTGAACAGCGCCTACCAAACCGCACTGCAGGCCCAGCAAGGCCCGCGCAAGCAGCAACTGCAAGATGTACAGCGCCTGTGGATCAAATACCGGGATGCCAATTGCGCCTTCGCCGGCTCCGCGACCGGCGGCAGTATTGACCAGGTCAACGGCTCGGGTTGTGTGCTGGACATGACCCAGACCCGCGCCGATGAACTGGAAAACCTCGTCGGCCCATAACCCCCTCGCCTACACCTGCAGGATCAGTCGTGCTGCACTCGCGCGCGCTTGAGCAGCTTCTTGCAGCGCTCCGACAAATGCAGCACCCGCAGGTGCTTGCCGGCCTTGCTGTAGCGTTCGCGCAGGGTCATCAGCGCGGCAATCGCTGAATAGTCGACAAAACTCAGGTGACGGCAATCCAGCGTTACCTGGGCCGGATCGTTGGCCGGGTCGAACTGGTTCAGAAAGGGTGTGGTCGAGGCAAAGAACAGGGTGCCGTGCAGCCGGTAGAGCTTGCTGCCATCGGCCTCCAGATGTTCATCGGCGTACAACTCCCGCGCCTGCTGCCAGGCAAAGTTGAGCGCGGCAATCACAATCCCGCACAGCACCGCCGTGGCCAGGTCGGTGAACACCGTGATCACCGTCACCGCGATGATCACCAGCACATCATTGAGCGGCACTTTGTTGATCACCCGCAGCGACGCCCAGGCAAAGGTCTGCTGGGACACCACAAACATCACCCCCACCAGCGCTGCCAGGGGAATGCGCTCGATCAGCGGCGACAGGAACAAAATAAACAGCAGGATCATCACCCCGGCAAACACCCCGGACAAACGCCCGCGCCCGCCCGAGCTGAGGTTGATCACCGTCTGCCCGATCATCGCGCAGCCGCCCATGCCGCCAAACACCCCACTGACCATATTCGCCGCGCCCAGGGCCACGCTTTCGCGGTCGGGGTAACCACGGGTCTCGGTGATTTCGTCGGTGAGGTTGAGGGTCAACAGGGTTTCCAGCAGCCCGACCATGGCCATCAGGAAAGCGTAAGGCGCGATGATGCCCAGGGTTTCCAGGGTCCAGGGGATCTGCGGCAGGGCAAAAGTCGGCAGGCCGCCGGCGATATGGGCCATATCGCCCAGCGTGCGGGTGGGCAAGCCCAGCAGGTACACCGCCAGCCCCACACCGAGAATCGCCACCAGCGCCGGTGGTACCGCGCGGGTCAGGCGGGGCAGCAGGTAGACGATGGCCATGGTCGCCACCACCAACCCCGTCATCACATACAACGGCGTGCCGCTGAGCCAGGTCTCACCGCTCTTGAAATGCTCCAGTTGCGCCAGGGCGATGATGATCGCCAGGCCGTTGACGAAACCGAGCATCACCGGGTGCGGCACCATGCGCACCAGCTTGCCCAGGCGCAGCAGGCCGAAGGCAATCATGATCAGACCGCCGAGCAACACCGTCGCCAGCAGGTACTCCACGCCGTGTTGCACCACCAGCGCGACGATCACCACCGCCATCGACCCCGCCGCCCCCGAGACCATCCCCGGCCGGCCGCCGAACAACGCGGTCAGGGTGCAGATGATAAAAGCGCCATACAGGCCCATCAGCGGGTTGAGGTGGGCCACCAGGGCAAAGGCGATGCATTCGGGCAACAAGGCAAAAGACGTGGTGAGTCCGGCCAGGGCGTCGGCGCGCAGACGAGAGAGCTTCATGGGTTTACCGGGGGCGTTGCGGGAAATGAGGGGGCGATGGTACGGAAAACCACCACACCGGACCAGTAGGAGCCGGTCAACAGGCGTAGCGCGCGAGCTTTTCCTGGATAAAGTCCAAAAAGCACTGGATACGCAGGGCCAACTGCGAGTTGCGGTAGTACACCGCGTTGATCGGTTGGCGATAGCCACTGTTGAACGGCGCCAGGATCGACTGCAGGCGGCCGGCGTTGATGTCTTCGATGGTCATGAAGTGCGACAGGCAGGCAATCCCCTGCCCCTCCAACGCCAGTTGGCGCAGGGTTTCCCCGCTGGACGCGGCAATGCCCGGCTCGATCTGCCAGCGGTCGCCCTGCACATGGCGCAGCGGCCAGTGGTTGAGGGTTTCGGTCTGGGTAAAGCCGAGCAAGGTGTGATTGGCCAGGTCCGCCACTGTGGTTGGCGTGCCGTGCTGCTCAAGGTACGCCGGGCTGGCGAGGATATGCAGCGGGCTGCAGCCCAGGGAGCGAGCATGCAGGGTCGAGTCCGCCAGAGCACCGATGCGGATAGCAATGTCGGTGCTCTGTTCCAGCAGGTCGATGATCAGGTCGTTGCTGTTGAGCTCCAACTGGATATCCGGGTACAGGCGGCGGAACTCGGCGACGTACGGCACGATGGCATGCAGCATGAACGGCGAGGCGGCGTTGATCCGCAAGCGCCCGGACGGGGTTTTCTGCCGTGACGACAGGCGCTCTTCCAGCTCGTCCATCTGCTCCAGGATCAGCTTGGCCTGCTCGAAAAAGTACTTGCCCTCTTCGGTCAGGTCCATGCGCCGCGTGGTGCGGTTGATCAGGGTGGTGTCGAGCTTGGCTTCGAGCCGCGACAAAGTGCGGCTGACCGCCGAAGGCGTCTGCCCGACTTGTTCGGCGGCAGCGGAAATCGAACCGCATTCAATCACGCAGACGAAGATCTGTAGCTCATCGGATCGGGCTTTCAACGTGAATCCTCGTGAATACGGCTGCGTGGATACTAGCCGTATTACAGCGTCAGGTTAAACACCTGGGCCAGATGCTGCTCGTAGCGCCGCACATCAGCCTCGATGGAGGGGCGCTTCATCACGTCCACACACAGGAACGTCGGCAGGCCACTCATACCAAGGAACTGGTTGGCCTTGTGGAACGGGAAGTACACCGCATCCACGCCCTTGGCTTCGAAGAAGTCGCTCGGGTCATCGAATGCTGCCTGTGGTGCATTCCAGGTCAGCGACAACATGTACTGCTTGCCCTGGATCAGGCCGCCGCTGCCGTACTTCTGCGACGCATCGGAACGGGTGCGGCCATCGCTGGCGTACAGGCTGCCGTGGCCTTCGGTGAAGACTTCGTCGATGTACTTCTTGACGATCCATGGGGCGCCCATCCACCAGCCGGGCATCTGGTAGATGATCACGTCGGCCCAGAGGAACTTGGCGACTTCTTCGGCCACGTCGTAGCCGGCATCGATATGGGTGACTTTCACGTCGAGCCCACCCCGGTCCAGCACGGCCAGCGCCGCATCATGCAGGGTGTTGTTGTAGCGGCCATCGGAGTGGGCGAATTTCTTGCCGCCGTTGAGCAACAGAACTTTTTTCATGGGGTTGTACCTGAAGGTTGAAAATGGATGAGCGCAGGCTACGGGCAACCCCTCGGGTGAGTAAGCCACGGACCGGCAAAACACTTTTGACCTTCAGGCACGAGTGATCATCTGATTATTGCCTCAACCACCTATCAGCAGGTGCCCGCCCAGGGCCGCCATGCCCATAAAAAACACGCGCTTGAACAGCACAGCACTGATGCACTGGCGCAGCTTTTGCCCCAGCCACATGCCCAGCAGCGCCGGCACCAACGCCAGCAGCGAGGCATTCAGTTCGCCGGCCCCGAGGTTGCCGTGCCAGAACAACCCGGCGGCCAGGGCCAGGGTAGACACGCTGAAGGACAGGCCCAGCGCCTGCACCAGTTGGTCACGGTGCAAGCCCAGTGCTTGCAAGTAGGGTACGGCCGGGATCACGAAGACGCCGGTGGCCGAAGTGACGATCCCCGTCAGCAGACCACACAGCGGGCCCAGCCAGCGCTCGCTGCCGACGGGCACGCGCAACGTCGGCAGCAACAGTCCGCACAGCGCATACACCAGCAACGCCCCGCCCAAGGCCCGCACCACCCAGGGACCGCCGTCCATGCCCAGCCACAGCGAACCGAGCCCGGTCCCCAGAAAAATCAGCAACAGCATGGGCCACAGGCGTTTGCTCAGTGCGCCCAAATGCCCACCGAAGCTCAGTTGCCAGAGGTTGGTGATGGTCGAAGGAATGATCAGCAGGGCCGCAGCCTGCGCCGGCAACATAGCCAGACCGAGCAGGCCCATGGCGACGGTGGGCAGGCCCAGGCCAATCACGCCCTTGACGGTGCCAGCTAGCAGGAAGGTGCCGATCACCAGCAGGGTCAGGGCTGGGCCGAGGTCTTGGTAGAACGCGAGGAAGGTTGTCATGGGGGGATTTTGCGGGTTTGGCGTGGGGTTGGAAATTCGCCATATACTGAGGCAGCCTCTTGTTTTGCGTGAGGCTGAGACCGCTATCGCAGGCAAGCCAGCTCCCACATTCTGAATGTGTTCACCCTTCCAAATGTGGGAACTGGCTTGCCTGCGATAAGGCCCGTCCAGGCACCCGAGAACCAGCCATGCACTTTGACCTGATCGACCTGCGCCTCTACCTGCATATCCTCGACACCGGCAACATCACCGCCGGCGCCGCCCGCAGCCACCTATCCCTGGCCGCCGCCAGTGCGCGCATTCGCGCAATGGAGGCTTCACTGGGCGTCGAGTTCCTGCAGCGCGGCCGCCGAGGCGTGACCCCGACGGCCGCCGGCAACGCCCTGGCCCGCCACGCACGCCTGCTGTTGCAACAGGCCGAACGCCTGCAACAGGAGCTGGCGGAGTACGCCAACGGCGTCAAAGGCCAGGTGCGCCTGCTGTGCAACACCACCGCCCTCAGCGAATACCTGCCGGAGTTGCTGGCGGATTTTCTCTGCACCCACCCCAACCTCGATATCGACCTGCAGGAACTGCCCAGCCTGCGCATCACCCACGCCTTGCGCCAGGGCGCGGCGGACCTGGGGATTATTTCCGATGCAGTGGACAGCCACGGCTTGCAGACCCGGCCGTTTCGCGACGACCCGTTGGTGCTGATCCTACCGACAGGCCACCCACTGACAGCCGGCGCAGTGAGTTTTATCGACAGCCTGCCCTACGACTATGTAGGCCTGGCCGCCGACAGCGCGTTGGCGGTGTACCTGGAGGAACAGGCGCTGCACGCGGGTTTTCGCTTGCAGACCCGGGTGCGGGCCGATGGCTTTGATGGGGTGATGCGCATGGTCGCCCGTGGCGCGGGCCTGGGAATCGTGCCGCTGGCCGCGTTACAACGCTGGCCCCACGCGCAGCCATTCCAGGCCCAGCCGCTGACGGAAGACTGGGCCTGTCGCAGACTGCTGTTGTGCGCGCGTTCGTTCGAGCAATTGCCGGCTTACGCCAAGGCCTTGCTCGATGCCTTGTCCGTGCCTTTACGGAAGAACACGTAATACACCACCGAGAGAATCAGCAGGAACGGCACGCCAAACACCAGGGTCATCTTGAACGCCTCGGTGAAGTACGTGGTGATCATCACCGCGCCCATCAGCACCAGCCCCAGCAGCGTGCTGTAGGGAAACAGCCGCAGTTGGAAGGACAACTTCGGCCCGCCGTGGCGCTTGCGGTAGCGGCGGAAGAACAGGTGCGTGAGGAAGATCATGAACCAGGTGAAGATCGCGCCAAACATCGAGATGGCCATCATCAAGGTGAAGGAGCTTTCCGGGTACACCACGTTGAGCAGGGTCGCCAGGGCGATGCCCGAACTGGACAGCAACAGGGCATTGAGCGGGATCCCGCTCTTGCTCAGGGCGCCCATGGATTTTGGCGCAAAGCCGGCGCGGGACAGGCTGAACATCATGCGCGTGGTGATGTAGAGCTGGCTGTTCATGGCCGACAGCGCGGCAATCAGGATCACGAAGTTCATCACCCCGGTGGCGCCGGGAATGCCGATGGTCTGCATCACCGTGACAAACGGGCTCTGGCTCTGCCCGGACTGGTTCCACGGCACGATGGCCAGCATCAGCGCCAGGGTCAACAGGTAGAACACCACCAGCCGCACAATCGTCGCGCGGAAGGCTTTTTTCACCGCCTGCTCCGGGTCAGCCGCTTCACCCGCCGCCACCGCGATCATCTCCACGCTCAGGTAGCTGAAGATCGACACAATCACCGCGATCCACATGCCACTCAGGCCATTGGGGAAAAACCCGCCGTGGGCCGTGTAGTTCTGCACCCCGTAATCCGGGTTGCCAGAGCCGAACACCACATACACCGCGAGGATGATAAAGCCGACAATCGCGCTGATCTTGATCGTCGAGAACCAGTACTCGAAGTTGCCAAAGGTCTTGACGCTGATGGCGTTAAGCACGATCAGCACGCTGGAGAACGAGACGATCCACACCCATTCCGGCACGTTGGCGAACCAGTACTTCATGTACATCGCCACCGCCGTGACCTCGGCGCCCACCGCCAGCACAATCGCCGCCCAATAGGCATAGCGCACCAGGAACCCGGCCAGGGGGCTGATATAGAACTCGGCATAGGCGCCAAAAGAGCCGGAGGTGGAATGGGCCACCGTCATTTCCGCCAGGCAGCCCATCAACAGCAGGGTGATCAACGCGCCGATGGCGTAGCTGACCAGCACGCTGGGCCCGGCATAGCCGATGGCATAGGCGCTGCCCATAAACAGCCCGGTGCCAATGGCGCCACCGATGGCGATCATGCTCATCTGCCCGGAAGTGAGCTGGCGCCGCAGGCCCAGTTCGCGGTTGGTGATTGCTGCAAAGCCGTTGTCTGGCGTGGTCACGTGCGTGCCCCTTTATTATTGTGATTGCACTTTTTTGGCCGATATCCATCTCGATGGGAACACTGTCCCCCTGTGGGAGCGGGCTTGCTCGCGATAGCGGTGGGTCAGTCACCAGATTCTTTGACTGCCCCACCGCTATCGCGAGCAAGCCCGCTCCCACATTGGGTTCGGTGTTTACTCAGGTGACACTGTGGCGCACCTTGAATTGTGGCTGGTCCCAGGTTTTGTCATCGAGGATTTCGCCAAGGATTTCTACTGCATCCCACACCTCGGTGAAGCTGGTGTACAGCGGGGTGAAGCCAAAGCGCATGATCTTCGGCTCACGGTAATCACCAATCACGCCACGGGCGATCAGGGCCTGGACGATGGCGTAGCCTTCGGGGTGTTCAAAGCTCACATGACTGCCGCGCTTGGCATGCTCGAGCGGGGTGATCAACGTCAGGTCATGGGCGGCGCAGCGGCTTTGTACCAGCTCGATAAACAGGTCGGTGAGCGCCAGGGATTTGCGGCGCAGGCTGGCCATGTCGGTCTGGGCGAAGATATCCAGCCCGCACTCGACCATCGCCAGCGAGGTGATCGGCTGGGTGCCGCACAGGTAGCGGGTGATGCCCTTGCCGGCCACGTAGTTGGACTCCATGGCGAACTGGCGGCTATGGCCGAACCAGCCCGACAACGGCTGCGTCACCAACTCCACCAGCGCCGGGTTGACCCAGACAAACGCCTGGGAACCCGGGCCGCCGTTGAGGTATTTGTAGGTGCAGCCAATGGCGTAGTCGGCGCCGGCCTGGTGCAGGTCAATCGGCACCGCGCCCGCCGAGTGCGCCAGGTCCCAGATCGCCAGCGCGCCGCATTCATGGCTCAGGGCGGTCAGCGCTTGCATGTCGTGCATGTAGCCGGTCTTGTAGTTGACGTGGGTGATCATCACCACGGCGGTGTCCTGGTCGATGGCCGCCGGCAGTTCGTCGGGGCTGTTCACCAGGCGCAGGCTGTAGCCCTGTTGCAGCAGCGCCGCCAGGCCTTCGGCGATGTACAGGTCGGTGGGGAAGTTGCTTGCTTCGCTGACAATCACCTTGCGCTGCGGCTGGCGCTGGCGTTGCACGCTCAAGGCGGCGCTGAGCACCTTGAACAGATTGATCGAGGTGGTATCGGTAATCACCACTTCAGCCTCACCCGCGCCGATCAGCGGCGCCAGGCGGTTACCCAGGCGCTGGGACAGGTCGGCCCAGCCGGCGCTGTTCCAGCTGCGGATCAAACCATTGCCCCACTCCTCGGCAATCACCGCTTGCGCCCGTTCCAGTGCCGCCACCGGACGTGCGCCGAGGGAGTTGCCATCGAGGTAAATCACCCCTTCCGGCAGGGCGAATTGATCGCGCAGGGGCGCCAGCGGGTCTTGGGCATCGAGGGTCTGGCAATGAGTTCGGCTGGTCATGGAAAGTCCTGTTTTTATAGATGACGATGGACCAAATAATGAACGAAGATTTGCAGAATTTTCGTGCAAAGTGCGCTACAACTGGCTTAATAAGCTGTAGGAAATTCGAATTTAACCTCTAAATACGCGGATTAATTCTAAGCATGATTCTCGACGCCACCGACCTGCGCCTCCTGCATTTCCTGCAACAGGATGGCCGTATCAGCAACCAGGAACTGGCGGAGAAAGTCGCCCTGTCGCCGTCCGCCTGCCTGCGCCGCTTGCGCCTGCTGGAAAGTGAGGGGGTGATCAGCGGGTATCGCGCGGTGCTCAATGCCGAGCAATTGGGGATCGAGCTGGAAGCCATCGTCCACCTGTCGTTGCGCCAGGATATGGAGGACTGGCACGAGACCTTTATCGAGAAGGTCCAGGGCTGGCCGGAAGTGGCCAGTGCCTATGTGATCACCGGCGCCAGCAACTACGTGCTGCGGGTGCAGGCGCGCAACCTCAAGCACTTTTCCGACTTTATCGTGAACCACCTCAACCGCACGGCGGGGGTGATGGATATCCGTTCGGAGATCGTGTTGCAGAAGATCAAGGACCGGGATGAGGTGCTGGACCTGGTCGTACGCAAATAGGCAAAGCACTGCTGAACACCTGTGGGCGCTGGCTTTTGTGGGAGCCGGGCTTGCCCGCGATACAGACACCTCGGTTTATCTGCAATACCGAGGCGAGGCTATCGCAGGCAAGCCAGCTCCCACAAAAGCCAGCGCCCACATTGTTTACTGCGTTCAGTCTTCGAGGGCGCGCACGCGTTGCATGCGTTTTTGCTCGACCGGGGCCACCGCTGGCTGCAACTCGAAGTCAAAGTCGATCTGCGCAAACTTGCCCTCCACGCCAAACTCCCGCGCCAGTTGCGGGTCTTCGCTGAAGCGAATTTCGGCAATCAGCTCATCCCGAGTGGCGTAGGCAAAGTCATCATGCAGGTACGGATCATCCGACAGGTTGATCTGCGTGGTCAGGTGCCGATGCCCCGGTGCCGAGATAAAGAAGTGGATATGCGCCGGCCGCTGGCCGTGACGCCCCAGTTGATCGAGCAACTGCTGGGTCGGGCCGGTCGGTGGGCAGCCGTAGCCAGACGGCACGATGCTACGGAAACGATAATTGCCCTGGGCATCGGTCTCGATCCGGCGACGCAGGTTGAACTCCGATTGCGATGGGTCGAACCAGGAGTAAGTGCCGCCGGTATTGGCCTGCCACACATCCACAATCGCCCCCGCCAGCGGCTTGCCGTTGATGTCGCGCACTTGCCCGCGCATAAACAGCGGCACGGCCGCATCCAGGCCATCGTCCAGGCGTGCTTCGTATTTGGACAGCGGCGCACCCGCCACGTACAGCGGCCCTTCGATGGTGCGCGGGGTGCCGCCGGACTTGCCGGCTTCCTCGTCGGCGGCGTCCATCAACAGGTCCAGGTAATGCTCCAGGCCCAGGCCCGCGGCCAGCAGCCCGGCTTCCTGGTTTTTGCCCAGTTCGTTGAGGTAGTTGACCGCCTTCCAGAACTCTTCCGGGGTCACTTCCAGGTCTTCGATGATATTCACCGTATCGCGCAGGATCCGGTAGATCAGCGCCTTGGCCCGTGGGTTGCCGGCGTCATTGAGGTTGCCACTGGCTTCTTCGAGGAAGCGCTGGGCGTGGGCAGTCTGGGACAGTCGAATGGACATGGTGCAATCCTCATCTTGTAATTATTAGGGGGCTAGACAGGCTCAGCGATCATCCTCATGGATCGACGACGGATGCCGGCACAGGGCATTCACTTCAATGGCCATGTAGGGATAGAGCGGCAGTTGCATCAGCAGGTCATGCAGTTCCTGCACGCTGTCGACATCGAACACGCTGTAGTTGGCGTACAGCCCGGCGATGCGCCACAGGTGGCGCCACTTTCCTTGCGCCTGCAGGCGTTGGGCCAGGGCTTTTTCGTCGGCCTTGAGGGCCGCTGCGCGCTCGGGGTTCATATCGACAGGCAGGTTTACGGTCATTTTTACGTGGAACAACATCGCAGGCGTCCTCTTAATGTTTGTCGCGACGGAAGAACGCCAGGCGCTCCTCATCAATGGCCAGGCCCAGGCCCGGGGCGGTCGAGACATGCAGGTGGAAATCGCGATACAGCAGCGGCTCGGTAAGAATGTCTTCGGTGAGCAGCAGCGGCCCGAACAGCTCGGTGTCCCACGCCAGTTTATTGAGGGTGAGAAACGCGTGGGCCGAGGCCAGGGTGCCGATACCGCCTTCAAGCATGGTGCCGCCATACAGGCCAATACCCGCCGCCTCGGCAATCGCCGCCGTGCGCAGTACGGCGCGCGGGCCGCCGTTTTTCGCGATCTTCAAGGCGAACACCGAGGCCGCGCCTTCGCGGGCCAGGTTGAAGGCATCTTCGACACACTCGATGGACTCGTCGGCCATGATCGGCGCCGGGCTCGAGAGGTTGAGCCGGGCCATGCCGCCACGGTTATTGCGCGAGATCGGCTGCTCGATCAGGTCGATAGCGTTATCGCCCAGCACCTTGCAAGCGCGCAGGGCCACGGCTTCGTCCCAGGCCTGGTTGACGTCGACGCGCACGCTGGCGCGCTCGCCCAGGGCTTTTTTGATCGCAATCACATGGGCCAGGTCCTGGCTGACTTCACCGGCGCCGATCTTCAACTTGAAGATGCGGTGACGGCGCAGGTCGAGCATTTTTTCGGCTTCGTCGATGTCCTTTTGCGTATTGCCGCTGGCCAACGTCCAGGCCACCGGCAGGGCATCGCGCACTCGGCCGCCGAGCAGCTCGCTGACCGGCAGGTTCAGGCGCTTGCCGAGGGCATCGAGCAAGGCGCTTTCGATGCCGGACTTGGCAAAGGTGTTGCCACGAATGCTGCGCTCCAGGCGCAACATGGCGGCGTTGATGTTGCTGGCATCCTGGCCAATCAACAGCGGCGCAAAGTGTTGATCGATATTGATCTTGATGCTGTCGGGGCTTTCGTTGCCGTAGCTCAGGCCACCGATGGTGGTGGACTCACCGATCCCTTCGATACCGTCGGCGCACCGCACGCGGATGATCACCAGGGTCTGGTTTTGCATGGTGTGCATCGCCAGCTTGTGCGGGCGGATGGTGGGAAGATCGACGATGATGGTCTCGATCGACTCGATGGCGCAAATCGGCATGGCAATACCCGTTGGGTTCTTTATAGGTCTTGCCCGATTCTGTCGCCCATTTTTGCTGGCTTCCAATATAGAATTGGTCTTGAACAATACCCTCAAGGTATGAGAGGAATCCGTATGGAACTGCGCCACCTGCGTTATTTCCAGGTGCTGGGGGAAACCCTGAACTTCACCCGCGCCGCCGAACGCCTGCACATCGCCCAGCCGCCGTTGAGCCGGCAGATCCAGCAATTGGAAGATGAGTTGGGTGTGGTGCTGCTGGAGCGGGGCCGGCCGTTGCGGCTGACCGAGGCCGGGCGGTACTTCTATGAACACGCCAATGTGCTGCTGGAGCAGTTGGCCAAGACCTGCGACAACACGCGGCGCATCGGCCTGGGGCAGAAGACCTGGCTGGGCATCGGCTTTGCCCCCTCGACCCTGTATGGCGTGCTGCCGGAACTGATCCGCCGCCTGCGCAGCCATGACGCGCTGGAGCTGGAGCTGGGGCTGTCGGAGATGACCACCCTGCAACAGGTCGAAGCGCTCAAGGCCGGGCGCATTGATGTGGGCTTCGGGCGGATTCGCATTGATGACCCGGCCATTGTCCAGCGGGTGTTGGTCGAGGATCGGCTGGTGGCGGTGTTGCCGGCCGGGCACCCGCTGCTGGGCGCACCGGTGACCCTTGCGCAGTTGGCCGCCGAACCGCTGGTGCTGTACCCCGGCAACCCGCGCCCCAGCTATGCCGACCATGTGATCGCACTGTTCGACACCCATGGCCTGGCGATCAAGGTCGCGCAATGGACCAATGAGTTGCAGACCGCCATCGGCCTGGTCGGGGCCGGCATGGGGGTGACGCTGGTGCCGGCGTCGGTGCAGATACTGCATCGGGCGGATATCGGCTATACGCCGATTGTCGAGGTTACGGCGACCTCGCCGATCATTCTCAGCCGGCGGATCAATGATCAGTCGCCGGGGCTGGGTCATTGCCTGCAACTGGTAGAAGAACTGATCTGAAATCTCCCAGTCACCTCCAATACCCTGTGGGAGCTGCATTGTGTTCAGGCACCCCGCATGCGCCGCGCATCGTTGCGCTGCAGCGTCTGGCTGGGGGATTCGTCGAACAGCTTGCGGTACTCCGCCGAAAACCTTCCCAGGTGGGTAAAGCCCCAGCCCAGGGCAATCTCGGAGATGGTGCGGGTAGCGCCATGCTCGAGAATTTCCTGGCGCACCGCGCTCAAGCGGTACTTCTTCAAGTAGGCCATGGGCGACAGCGCGAAGTATTTGCGAAACGCATCGAACAGCTTGAACCGCGACACCCCGGTGGCCGCCTCGAGGTCTTCCAGGTGCAGCGCTTCGCGGGCGTTGGCGTGGATGTACTGGCGGGCGCGGATTAGGTAGTGGGGCAGCTTGACCCCCAGCACGTCGCGCAGCTCTTCGGAATAGTTGTTCGGCTGGGCCAGGATCAGGCCCTTGATCAGCGAGCTTTCCAGGTCGCGGGTAAACGCGGCCTGGTCATACAGTTCGCTGCTGTGCTCCAGCTCCGCAATGAAGTGCCGTGCCATGCGCCACCACGCCGCCGGCGCACCCTGCACCGCATCCATCACCGATTCAAAGCGCAACGGCGCATCAATCGGCCGCTGCAACAAGCCCTCTAGGGTTTCGCTCATCGCCGCACGGGTGATCACCACTTGCAGCTTGCGGCAGTCGCCGGAGATCGCCAGCACCTGGTGTTCATTGGGCGAAATGATCACGCCCTGGTCGCGGTTGGAACTCAGGCGCTGGCCACCCTTGCTCAGCTCCTGCTCGCCCACCAGCGGCAGGCTCAGGCTGTAGCTGCTGAAGTGCTCGGCGTCTTCGATGTCGATGGTCACGTCGGTGCCGTATTCGATCACCCCCAGGGTGGTGGCGCGGGACTTGAACACATTGGCACTGTGGTGGAAGCGCAGGCGCTCCGGGGTGGCGGTTTCCAGACGATGGGGCCCGCAGATGCCGGACATCCAGCTGCGGGCGCCTTCAAGGTCGAAACGTTCAATACGGATATCGCGTGTATGGCTACTCATCAGGGTGCACTCACGGCGGTTGTGGCCAGCGCGCTCTGACGGCGCGTCCGGTGGATCAAGGCAAGTTCTGCGCCACGTCGCGCACTTGGCCACTGGGTGGATAGTGAGCGTCGACTATGTGGATAAGAAGCCGGCTTTTTCGACAATTGCCTGGCCTGACAGTAGCGCATTCCCCGGCGTCGTTGCACGGATGTGGGTATTTGCGTCCCAACTATGCGGCCCATCTTCCCCCATTAAGCGGATAGCTGGCCGCCCCCCTGCCCGCCTCTAATGAACCACCGATTAGCTACCCAATAAAAGGTGCCTCCCATGAGTGGTGCAAGAAGCGTCGAGCAGTGGAAAACGTTTATCGAAAGCTGCCTGGATTTCCGTCCGGCCGAGGGTGTGTTCCGCATCGCCCGGGACATGTTCACCGAACCTGAGCTATTCGACCTGGAGATGGAACTGATCTTCGAAAAGAACTGGATCTACGCCTGCCACGAAAGCGAACTGGCCAATAACCACGACTTCGTAACCATGCGCGCCGGGCGCCAGCCGATGATCATCACCCGCGACGGTGAAGGCCAGCTCAACGCCCTGATCAACGCCTGCCAGCATCGCGGCACCACCCTGACCCGGGTCGGCAAGGGCAACCAGTCGACCTTTACCTGCCCGTTCCACGCCTGGTGCTACAAGAGCGACGGCCGCCTGGTGAAGGTCAAGGCGCCGGGGGAATACCCGGAAGGTTTCGACAAGGCCACCCGCGGCCTGAAGAAGGCGCGCATCGAAAGCTACAAGGGCTTTGTGTTTATCAGCCTCGACGTGCACGGCAGCAACAGCCTGCAAGACTTCCTCGGCGACTCCAAAGTGTTCTTCGACATGATGGTCGCGCAGTCCGCCACCGGCGAGCTGGAAGTGCTGCCCGGCAAGTCGGCCTACACCTACGACGGCAACTGGAAGCTGCAGAACGAAAACGGCCTGGACGGCTACCACGTCAGCACCGTGCACTATAACTACGTGGCCACGGTGCAGCATCGCCAGCAGGTCAATACGGAAAACGGCAGCGCCTCCGGCAGCACCCTGGACTACAGCAAACTCGGCGCCGGCGATGCCAATACCGATGACGGCTGGTTTGCCTTCAACAACGGCCACAGCGTGTTGTTCAGCGACATGCCCAACCCCAGCGTTCGCTCCGGCTACGCCACCATCATGCCGCGCCTGGTGGCAGAACACGGCCAGCAAAAGGCCGAGTGGATGATGCACCGCCTGCGCAACCTCAACGTGTACCCGAGCCTGTTCTTTCTCGACCAGATCAGCTCGCAACTGCGCATCATCCGCCCGGTGGCGTGGAACAAGACCGAGATCATCAGCCAGTGCCTGGGGGTCAAGCACGAGTCCGATGCCGACCGCGAAAACCGTATCCGCCAGTTTGAAGACTTTTTCAACGTGTCCGGCATGGGCACCCCGGATGACCTGGTGGAATTTCGCGAAGCCCAGCGCGGCTTCCAGGGCCGCCTGGAACGCTGGAGCGATATCTCCCGGGGTAGCCATCGCTGGGAAACCGGACCGACGCCCAACAGCGAGGCCATCGGCATCCAACCGGCCATGACCGGTACCGAATTCACCCACGAAGGGTTGTACGTCAACCAGCACCGCAACTGGCAGACATTCCTGCTGGACGGGCTTGAGGCGCAATCGTTGAAACTGCACGAGGTGAAATGATGAACGCGCAATTGCAGTATCAGATCGAGCAGTTTTTCTACCGCAAGTCCGAGCTGTGCGACGCCCAGGACTGGGACGCCTACGTGCAGTTGTTCGACCCGCAGAGTGAGTTCCACCTGCCGCAATGGGACTCGGAACACGTCTACACCCGCGACCCCAAGCGCGAGATGTCGCTGATCTACTACGCCAACCGCTCGGGCCTGGAAGACCGGGTGTTCCGCCTGCGCACCGGCAAGGCCGCGTCCGCCACGCCGATGCCGCGCACCTTGCACCTGATCAATAACGTACGGATTGCCGAGCAGGCTGATGGCTGCCTGGAAGTGCGGCTGAACTGGCACACGCTGTTCTATCGGCTGGCGATGTCGGAGCAGTTCTATGGCCACGCCACCTACAGCCTCAAGCCCCATGGCGACAGTTGGCTGATCACGCGCAAGCATGCGCTGCTGCTCAACGACACCATCAACTCGGTGCTGGACTTCTATCACCTCTGACCGTGCCCCTGTGGCGAGGGGCAACCTCGCCAGTCATCAATCTATCTACGCGGAGTGCGGTGGATGAATCACAAAGTGGCCTTCAGTTTTGCCGACGGCAAGACCTTGTTCTTTCCGGTGGCCAGCAACGAAATCCTGCTGGACGCGGCGTTGCGCAACGGCATCAAGATCCCCCTGGATTGCCGCGAAGGCGTGTGCGGCACCTGCCAGGGACGCTGCGAGTCCGGCGACTACAGCCAGGACTATGTGGATGACGAGGCCCTGTCCAGCCTCGACCTGCAACAACGCAAGATGCTCAGCTGCCAGACCCGGGTCCAATCCGACGCAGCGTTTTACTTCGATTTCGATTCAAGCCTGTGCAACGCACCGGGCCCGGAACAACTCAGCGCCACGGTGTGCGAGGTGCAGCAGGTGTCGGCCAGCACCGCGATCCTGTCGGTGCAACTGGAGCGCGCCCTGGACTTTCTTCCGGGGCAATATGCACGGCTGTCGATCCCCGGCACCGAGCATCAGCGCTCCTACTCCTTCGCCAACCGCCCGGGCAACCGCTTGCAGTTCCTGATCCGCTTGCTGCCGGACGGGGTGATGAGCAATTACATGCGCGAGCGCTGCCAGGTCGGCGATGAAATCAAGCTGCAGGCACCGCTGGGCGCGTTTTATCTGCGGCACGTCACCCAGCCCCTGGTGCTGGTGGCCGGCGGCACCGGGTTGTCGGCACTGTTGGGGATGCTCGATGAATTGGCCGAGCGCGGCTGCGAGCAACCGGTGCATCTGTACTACGGGGTGCGCGGGGCCGAGGATTTGTGCGAGGCCGAGCGCATCAAGGCGTATGCCGAGTCCATCCGTGGTTTTCGCTACACCGAAGTGCTCAGCGACCCATCGCCGCAGTGGTCCGGCAAGCGCGGTTATCTGACCGAGCATTTCGACGTGGCCGAATTGCGGGATAGATCGGCCGATATGTACGTGTGCGGCCCCCCTCCAATGGTCGAATCCATTAAGAACTGGCTGCAAGATCAGGCACTTGATGGCGTTCAGCTGTATTACGAAAAGTTTACCGAGAGTAATATCTGACCCCTCAGCAGTGAGGGGCGGATCTGGCGTGCAGGATCAACCCTGAAAAAAACAAGTAGAAGGGAATGTTAATGGCGGATGACATGGTTAACCCGGTTGGCCTCAAGCGTGGCCTGAAAAACCGGCATATTCAGCTGATTGCCCTGGGCGGGGCGATTGGTACGGGTTTGTTCCTCGGTTCGGCCGGGGTGCTGAAATCGGCGGGGCCGTCGATGATCCTGGGCTATGCGATAGCCGGGTTTATCGCGTTCCTGATCATGCGCCAGTTGGGCGAGATGATCGTCGAGGAACCGGTCGCCGGTTCCTTCAGCCACTTCGCCCACAAGTACTGGGGCGGCTATGCCGGCTTCCTCGCCGGCTGGAACTACTGGGTGCTGTATGTACTGGTGGGCATGGCCGAGCTGACAGCGGTGGGCAAGTACATCCAGTTCTGGTGGCCTGAAGTGCCGACCTGGGTCAGCGCGGTGGTGTTCTTCGTTGCGGTGAACCTGATCAACACCCTGAACGTGAAGTTCTTCGGTGAGACCGAGTTCTGGTTCGCGATCATCAAGGTGGTGGCGATCATCGGCATGATCGTGCTCGGCTGCTACCTGCTGTTCAGCGGTACAGGTGGTCCGCAAGCCTCGATCAGCAACCTGTGGGACCACGGCGGTTTCTTCCCCAACGGCGGCATGGGCCTGCTGATGGCGATGGCGTTCATCATGTTCTCGTTCGGCGGCCTGGAGCTGGTAGGTATTACGGCTGCCGAAGCCAGCGAGCCGCGCAAGGTGATCCCCAAGGCGATCAACCAGGTGGTGTACCGGATCCTGATTTTCTACGTCGGCGCCCTGACCGTGCTGCTGTCGCTGTACCCATGGGACCAACTGCTGCAAACCCTCGGCGCGTCCGGCGATGCCTACAGTGCCAGCCCGTTCGTGCAGATCTTCTCGTTGATCGGTAACGACACCGCCGCGCACATCCTCAACTTCGTGGTGCTGACCGCGGCACTGTCCGTGTACAACAGCGGCGTGTACTGCAACAGCCGCATGCTGTTCGGCCTGGCCGAGCAAGGCGACGCGCCCAAGGCGCTGATGAAGCTCAACAAGCAAGGTGTACCGTTGCGCGCCCTGGGCATTTCGGCCCTGGTGACGTTGCTGTGCGTGGTGATCAACTACGTGGCACCCAAGGATGCACTGGTGCTGTTGTTTGCCCTGGTGGTTGCTTCGCTGATGATCAACTGGGCGCTGATCAGCCTGACGCACATCAAGTTCCGCAAGGCCATGGGCGAGCAAGGCGTGGTGCCGTCGTTCAAGACCTTCTGGTTCCCGTTCAGCAACTACCTGTGCCTGGCGTTCATGCTGGTGATCGTTGGCGTGATGCTGGCAATCCCGGACATGCGCCCATCGGTGTATGCGATGCCGGTGTGGGTGGGGATTCTCTTCCTGGCGTACTGGTTGCGCTCCAGGAAGAACAAGGCCCTGGCTGTCGCGCAATAACCTGTGTAGAAGCCGGCTTGTGTAGGAGCTGGCTTGCCTGCGATGGCATCGACTCGGTCTAACTGAATGACCGAGCCGCCTGCATCGCGGGCAAGCCCGGCTCCCACATGAACGGGGCCACGATAGGAATGCATTGCCAACAAAAAGCCCCGGTACTCAATGAGTGCCGGGGCTTTTTGTTGGGTTTCAATCAGAGCGTCGAACGCACCCGCCACAGCTCGGGGAACAGCACGGTGTCGAGCATCTTGCGCAGGTAACCCACGCCCTCAGTGCCACCGGTGCCCGGCTGGAAGCCAATGATCCGCTCCACCGTGGTCACATGGCGAAAGCGCCATTGGCGGAACGAGTCTTCCAGGTCGATAAACTTCTCGGCCAACTGATACAGGTCCCAGTAACGGGTCGGATCGCGGTACACCTCACGCCACGCCGCCTCCACGGATTCGTCATGAACCGTAGGCGCCGTCGGGTCGCGTTGCGCACGCTGCGGGTCAATCGCCAGGCCCGCCTTGATCATCAGGTTGATCGCTTCGTCATACAGCGACGGCGTGGCGATCGCCACTTGCAGCTCCTTGAGCAACTCCGGGCGATGGGCGTGGGGCCGCAACAGCGCCGCGCTTTTATTGCCGAGGATGAACTCGATTTCCCGGTACTGGAACGACTGGAAGCCCGACGACTGCCCCAGGTACGGGCGGATCGCCTTGTATTCCGACGGTGTCATGGTCGCCAGGACCGCCCAGGCGTGCACCAGTTGATCGAAAATCCGCGAGACCCGCGCCAGCATCTTGAACGCCGGCGCCAGCTCACCCAGGCGCACATGTTCGCGGGCAGCCTTGAGCTCGTGGAGCATCAGCTTCATCCACAGCTCGGAGGTCTGGTGCTGGATGATAAACAGCATTTCGTTGTGGTCCGGCGACAGCGGGTGCTGGGCCGTGAGCACTTTGCCCAGGTCCAGGTAGTCGCCATAGCTCATGGACTCGGAAAAATTCAGCTCGGCGTTATGCCATTCTTCCGGCGGCTGGTAATCAGGGGAGAAAGGACACTGGCTCATCGCGTGGGCTCCTTGAGCGGGCGCAGGATTGCTCGTACCGGGCTGGCATCGAGGTTGGCAAAACGCAGCGGCAGCGCGATCAACTCGTAATCGCCCTGCGGGACGTCATCGAGCACGATGCCTTCGAGAATCGCCATGCCATGACGGGCGACGGCGTTGTGGGCATCCATGGTCTTGGACTGCTGCGGGTCCAGGGACGGCGTGTCGATGCCGATCAGGCGCACGCCGAGGCTGGCCAGCAGCTCGATTGTTTCCTTGGCGACGGCGGTGAAGTTCGCGTCCCAGGTGGTCAACGGCGCCTGTTGATAAGTGCGCAGCAGCACGCGCTCCGGCAGGTTATCCAGGCGACCTTGCAACTGCTCGGGCTGCACCAGCGCGCCGCTGTCCAGGCAATACAGCACCCGGCACGGCCCCAGGTACACATCCAGCGAGACTTCGCCGATGGGCGCACCGTCGGCGCTGTAATGCAACGGCGCATCGACATGGGCGCCGGTGTGGGGCGACAGCGTAATGCGGCCGACGTTTACCGGGCATTCGGGGCCGAACTGCCAGACGCGCTCTTCCTGGAAGGGCGTATCGCCCGGCCAGGTCGGGGTGGCGGTGCTCAAGGGTGGGCTGATATCCCACCACGTTTTTATTGGGTTCATACGAGGCTCTCGGTCGTTTCTAAGGTGAATGATACGAGGGCCAGCGGTAAATATTCTTGCGAATTCCAGCGCGAAGGCTGATTTCTTTCGTAGTTACTGCGAAGAAACGCCTGATTATTGAATGGATCCATCAGCCACCCCAGATCAAATGTGGGAGCGGGCTTGCCCGCGATAGCAGTGGACCAGTAAAAATGTGTCACCTGACACACCGCCATCGCGGGCAAGCCCGCTCCCACAGGGACGGTGTAGGTTTTAAGATCGTATTCCAATGCGCTTCTGGGCATCCCAGTGTCGAGTTCAGACCACTGGCATCCGGCCTGGGGCTATAGGGTGGGGCTTCATTTCCCTACCTTGGAGCCATCATGTCCCAGCCGATCACCGTACTGCGCGATACCCATCCCCTGCCGGTCCTGGATGCCTGCAAGTGGGAGAAACTCGAAGGTGACCCGCACACCGTCAACCTCAACGCCTACACCAGCGAAGACGGCAGCAAGATCATGGGCACCTGGATCTGCACTCCGGGCAAGTGGTACGTGGAGTACGTGAAGTGGGAATACTGCCATTTCCAGGAAGGCTACTGCGTGATCACCCCGGACGGCCTGGAGCCGATCCATTTGCGCGCTGGGGATATCTTTGTGGTGGAGCCCGGCATGAAGGGCACGTGGGAAGTGGTCGAGACGGTGCGTAAGTACTTCGTGTTTGCCTGAGCACGAAAAACCCGGGAGCCCACCCGACGCGGGCTCCCGGAAAATCCCCTATTGGGGCTTGCGATAGCTGTTGATGATCGCCGAGAAGTCCTTGCCCCCTTCCCCACGCTGGCTCATCGCTTGATACAACTGCTGCGCCACCGCCCCCAGGATCACCGGCTGGTGCGCCTGGCGTGCCGCTTCGGTCGCCAGGCCCAGGTCCTTGAGCATCAGATCAGCGCCAAATCCCCCGGTATAACCCCTGGATGACGGCGCGGTCTCGATCACGCCCGGCCATGGGTTGTAGGTGTCGGAGCTCCAGCAGCGCCCGGTGGAGCTGTTGATGATGCCGGCCAGCACCTGGGTGTCGATGCCCAGCGCATCGCCCAGGGCCATGGCCTCGCTGACGCCGACCATGCTGATGCCCAGCAGCAGGTTGTTGCAGATCTTGGCGATCTGCCCGGTGCCGACTTCACCGCAATGCACGATGTTGCGGCCCATCTGCGCCAGCACCGGATGCAGGGTGGCGAACAGTTCCGGGGTGGCGCCGACCATAAAGGTCAGCGTCCCCGCCTGCGCCCCGCCCGTGCCGCCGGAGACCGGCGCATCGGCCATCGCCACGCCGTGCTTGGCTGCCGCAGCCGCCACATCGCGGGCGGTCTGAGGGTCAATGGTGCTGCAATCCACGGCCGGCACGCCTTTGCCGATACCGGCGAGCACGCCGTCTTCATTCAGCCAGACGCTGCGCACATGGGCGGCAGCGGGCAGCATGGTCAACACCAGTTCGGCGCCTTCTGCTGCTGCGCGCGGTGAGGCACTGATGGTGCCGCCCAATTCGGCCAGTTCCTTGAGCACGGTCTGGTTCAGGTCAAACAGGTTCAGCGCGTGGCCAGCCTTGATCAGGTTGCGGGCCATGGGTGCGCCCATGTTGCCCAGGCCGATAAATGCAATCTTCATGGTCGTCTCCTTGATCAACGCAGGTTGATGGTGGTGTTGACGCCATCATTGACGCTGTCGTCGTCAAACCAGCGGCTGGTGACGGTTTTGGTCTGGGTGTAGAACTGCACCACTTGCTTGCCGTACGGGCCCAGGTCGCCGAGTTTCGAACCACGGGAACCGGTGAAGCTGAAGATCGGCACTGGCACCGGGATCGGGATGTTGATGCCGACCTGGCCGACGTCGATTTCGCTCTGGAACTTGCGCGCCGCCGCACCGCTCTGGGTGAACAGGCCGGTGCCGTTGCCGAACGGGTTGGCGTTGACCAGGGCGATGGCTTCGTCGAGGGTATCGACTTCCAGCACCACCAGCACCGGGCCGAAGATTTCCTGGGTGTAGATCTGCATATCGGTGGTCACGCCCGAGAACAGGGTCGGGCCGACGAAGTTGCCTTGCTCGAAGCCCGGCACCTGGATGTCGCGGCCGTCCAGTTCCAGCTTGGCGCCTTCTTTCACGCCGCTTTCGATCAGGTCGAGGATACGCGCCTTGGCGCGCTTGGAAATCACTGGGCCCACGTCGGTCCCGGCTTCGCTGCCGGCGTTGACTTTAAGCTTCAGCGCCAGGGCCTTGAGGTCCGGCAGCCACTGCTTGGCCGCGCCCACCAGCACCACCACCGAGGTGGCCATGCAGCGCTGACCGGCCGCACCGAAACCGGCGCCGACCAGTGCGTTGAGCGTCTGTTCACGGTTGGCATCGGGCAGCACCACCGCATGGTTCTTCGCGCCCATCATCGACTGCACGCGCTTGCCGTGCTTGCCCGCCAGGTCGTAGACGTGGGTGCCGACGGCGGTCGAGCCGACAAAGGACACGGCCTTGATATCTTTGTGGGTGCACAGAGCATCCACCACATCCTTGCCACCGTGGACCACGTTCAACACACCGGCCGGCACCCCGGCTTCCAACGCCAGTTCCACCAGCATCAGGGTCGACAGCGGATCCTGTTCCGAAGGCTTGAGCACGAAGGTGTTGCCGCAGGCGATGGCCATCGGGAACATCCACAGCGGGATCATCGCCGGGAAGTTGAACGGAGTGATGCCGGCGCAGACGCCGATGGGTTGGCGCAGGGTGTAGGTGTCGACGCCACCGGCGACGTTCTCGGCGAACTCGCCCATTTGCAGGGTGCCGATGGAGCACGCGTGCTCGACCACTTCCAGGCCACGGAAAATATCGCCCTCGGCATCGGCAATGGTCTTGCCCTGCTCGGCACTGAGGACTACGGCAATACGTTTGGAGTGTTCACGAATCAGCGCCTGCAGCTTGAGCATGATGCGCATGCGCGCGCCGATCGGCGTCAGCTTCCAAGTCTGGAAGGCGCGATGGGCAGCGTCGATGGCCGCGTTGACTTCATCGGCCGTGGCAAAGGGCACACGGGCCAGGACTTGTTGGGTCGCCGGGTTGACGATGTCTTGCCATTCGGTGGTCTTGGACTCGACCCATTCACCGTTGATCAACAGTTTGGCCTGTTTGACGGTGGTATCGGCAGACGTAAGCGATGCGTTCATTGTGGTCTCCAGATCTTGTAGTTATGCAGAGAGCCAAGGCGTGAAGCGCCTTGAGGATGAGGCGTTCGGACGATTTTTGGAGTATAGATGTGCAAACTTCCAATAAGAACCCACATAAAAGCCGGTCCAACATGCAAAAAAACATCACGTCTTTAGGCTCGCTGAACTGGGATGACCTGAAGTTTTTCCTCGAAGTGGCGCGTACCCGCAAGGCCAGCGTCGCTGCCAAGCGCCTGGCGGTGGACTACACCACCGTGTCGCGGCGCATCAGCTCGCTGGAAGGCTCGCTGGGCACCCTGCTGTTCGAGAAATCCCGGACCAGCGGGTTTGTGCTGACCAATGAAGGCCAGCGTTTACTGGGTTACGCCGAGTCCATCGAAAGCACCCTGCATATGGCCTGCGAACAAGTATCGGGCTCCGGCGTGGCGCTGTCGGGGCATGTGCGCATGGGCTGTACCGAAGGGTTCGGTAGTTTTTTCGTCACCCCGCAACTGAGCCACTTCGTCGATACCTACCCGGCGATCTCGGTCGACATCCTGCCCCTGCCCCACTTCATCAGCCTGTCCAAGCGCGAAGCCGACATCGTCATCGCCCTGGAACGCCCGGAACACGGGCCCTACGTGTGCTGCAAACTGTGCGACTACAAGTTGCAGCTGTACGCGACCCAGGAATACCTCGACCAGCACCCACCCATCCGCCGCCCGGCCGATTTGGCCGACCATCCGTTTATCAGCTACGTGGATGACCTGGCGTTCAGCTCAGAGCTGCTGTACCTGGCCAATGTCGTCCCGGGCGCCAGCGCCAGCCTGCGCAGCACCAGCGTGATTGCGCAGTACGTGGCGGCGCAGCAGGGGCGCTCGCTGGCGATCTTGCCGTGCTTCCTGGCCGCGCAGGACTCGCGGTTGCTGCCGGTGTTGGGGGAGGAGATCAATATTACGCGGCAGTTCTGGATGTATTGCCGGGAGGATTTGCGCAAGTTGAAGCGGATTACGTTGTTGTGGGATTACATCCGTGAGGTGACGGAGCAGAACCAGGGGTTGTTGATGGGGGAAACGCGGGAGATGGTGTTTGCCGACTGAATGGCTGCTGCGGGCACAGAACGTTGGCTCGGCACTGATAAGTGTGGGAGCGGGCTTGCCCGCTCCCACAGTTGAGCGTGTTTGAAATTCAGACCGGCCTGTCGGCTCAGTCGGCGATCACTACAATCGACACCCGGCGGTTTTCGGTACGGCCCGCGGAGGTGCTGTTGGAGGCCACCGGCTCGCTGCTGCCCAGGCCGCGCAGTTGTACGTTTTCTTCCTTCATACCCACGCCCACCAAGACCTTGCCCACGCTTTTCGCCCGGCGCAGGGACAGTTGCTGGTTGTAGGCTTCCTTGCCCGAGGCATCGGTGTGGCCGTCTACGCGCACGCGTTCGATGCCCACGCCGGTGAGGGCCTTGCCGATGCGTTCGACGATCTCGGTGCTGGGCGTGTTGAGTTTTTCGACGTCGCTGCCAAACAGCACTTTGCCCGACAGGCCAAACGCCCAGCCTTCGTCGGTCAGTTCGAAGCCTTGTTGTTTGAGCACCGCCACTTGCACCGGGGTCAGGCCTTTGGGGGGGGGAGTCTGGCAGCCACTCAGGGCCAGTAGCGCAATAAACAAGGTGATAAACAGAACGCGTGTGTTAGCAAACAAGGGATCAACTCCTGTGTTGAACATTGGCGGCCGAGTGCTCCGACTCCGCCGTGTGCTGGCCGCCCTGGGAAAGGCGTTTGGCCTGATACATCGCCACATCGGCGGCATTGAGCAAGGCGCCGGGAGTGGCACCATGATCGGGATATACCGCGATACCGATACTGAGTGAGGTCAACACTTCGGTGTTGCCCGGCAGCGGGATGGGCTGGTCCATGCTGGCGATGATTTTGTCGGCGATGCGCTGGGCATCTTCGAGCTTGTGCAGGGGCGAGAGCAGGATGGCGAACTCGTCACCGCCCAGGCGGGCCACCAGGTCGCTCTCGCGCAGTTGCGCCCGCACGCGCGCGGCTACCGCAACCAGTACGGCGTCACCGGCGGCATGCCCGAAATTGTCGTTGATGTCTTTGAAGCGGTCACTGTCGAGGAACAGCACCGCCACTCGCTCGTTGAGCTTGGCCGCGCTGCGCAAGGCGCGAATCAGGCGGCCCTCAAAGAAGGCGCGGTTGGGCAGCCCGGTCAGGCTGTCATGGCTGGCCTGGTGGGCAAGGGTTTCGTTTTCGCTTTGCAGGTGGGTTTGCCAGGCTTCCAACTCGTCGAGCAGGGCATTGAAGTCGTTGCCCAGGCTGTCGAGCTCGGCGATCTGCGCCGGTGGCACACGGCGGTCGAAGGCCCGCTCGCTGCGCGCGGCGTGGGCCACGTCGGCCAGGCTGTGCAGCGGGCCGGTGATGCCGCGCAACATGCGCCGCGCCAGGTAAATCGCTACCCAGCCACTGATGGCAGTACAGATGATGATCCCCGCCAGGCCACTGAGCAAAAAGCGCAACAGGCTACCGCCGTGGCCACTCAACTCGACGGTGCCAATTTTCTGGCCTTGATGCAGGATCGGCTGGCGGATGGGCTCTTCCAGCAGTGTGTGGGCCAACTCCAGCTCGATCCTGGACAGCACCCCCGTTTCCGGACGCACCCAATGGGCCAGGGTGCTGCCGTTGAGGTCCAGCACCCTGGCTTCAGCGACTTCTTCAGTGGAGGCAATCAGCGCCAGGGCTTCGGTGGCCGCCACGCGGTCCTTGAACACCACTGCGGCTTCCACGGTGTAGTTGATCGAACGGGCGATCAGGTGCAGGTTGTGGTCGGCATACACCCGCAGGGCCAGCACCCCCAGCAGGGTCAGGGAGACGCTGGCCATGGCTACGGCCACCAGCGCCACACTCAGGTGCCCGCGACCAAGGACCGAACGTAATGTAGGGCGGGTTTTGGCGTTACGCAGTTTCATGGCTCCGGCGCCCGACGACGGGATAACTGCAGGACGCTGGGGTGGATGCGCACACCGCTGCGGGCGACAGAGTCGAGGTTGACCTCGAACGAGACTTGCTCATCACTGACCCGCAGGCAAAACAGGCTGCCCACAGTGCATTGATCGCCGCCTTCGCTGATGCTCAGCACCGGATGGCCAGTCAACGCTGTGAACAGGCGGCCACGCTCGTCAGGAGTGAGCTTGCCGATGTACAGCGCGTCGCACGCATTGACGATATTGGGGTTGTCCGCCAGCAAGCGCTGGACCACCACCGGCCGGCCGGTGGCCTGGGTGGTGCCCTTGACCAGGTCGTCGGTGTATTGGGTCGGGCCAACGATGCACAACCGCAGTTGCGCGGGCTCCACCGGCCAGCGGGCGTAGCTGAGAATCCCCAGTATCACCTGGGTGACGGCCTGGGCCCGCTGGTCGGCTGCACTGGCTGTGGGCGCCTGGGCAAAAGCCAGAGGCGTGACGAGACACAAAACGGCCGATAGCAGCAATCGTCTCCAGCTCCAACTACGCTCTGCGGGCGAGACAGCCACGTTCATGCAGCGATTCTCTATGATCTTCTCGGGATAATGCCGCAACGATAGCATATTGGCGGAAACCCCATCGAGACGGGCTCTAGGTAGATTCTGCCATTCATCACGAAAAACCCGACATATCGGTCAGGTTTTTCCCACATTCTCACGCACCCAACTCCAACATCAGCCCGCTCAACCGTTTTACCTTGCGCCGCACCGCCTCTTCGAAAACCCCGCCACGGGTCTCGATCAAGCTGAAGCGATCCTTGGCGCGGGTGATGCCGGTGTAGATCAGCTCCTTGGTCAGTACCGGGTTCAGTGCATCCGGCAAGATCAAGGCCGTGTGGGCAAACTCCGAGCCCTGGGACTTGTGCACGGTCATGGCATAGACGGTTTCCACATCATTGAGGCGGCTGGGCAGCACAAAGCGCACCCCGCCCTGGCCATCGTTACGCGGGAAGGCCACGCGCAGCACCTGCGGCCCACCGTCGCTTTCGGGCAGCTTCAAGGCGATACCAATGTCACCGTTCATCAAGCCCAGGCCGTAGTCGTTGCGGGTCATCAGTACCGGGCGGCCTTCGTACCATTGCTGGTCGCTGTCGATCAGCCGGGCCTTGAGCAGCGCCGCGGTGATCCGCTGGTTGAGGCCTTCCACGCCCCAGGGGCCCTTGCGTACCGCGCACAGCAACTGGAAGGCATCGAAGGCTTGCAACAACTGGCGCGCCCAGTCGGTCCAGCGCAAGTCGTCGCGGGGTGTCTCGGCTGCCGGGCGCGTGGTGCGCAACAGGTTCAGGTAGTAGCGATAGCCCTGGGCATCGCTGCCCTGCCCGTCCAGTACCAGGCGCTCCAGGGCGCGGTCATGCTCGCCTTTGAGGTGCAGGCAAAACAGGTCGTGGCTGCCGGCGTCCAGCAGTTGGCGAGCCTGCTCGGGGTTTTGCTGGTTGACCCAGCGTGCCAGTTGGCCGATGCCGCTGCCTTCGCCGAAACGCCGGGAATAACGCAGCATGACCACTTGTTGCGCCAGCGGATGACTGGCCTCGAGATCCTCCTGCAGGCCGCTGCCCGCCAGGGTCTCGCCGCTGACGTTTTCCAGCCATTGGCGGGTGTCGGGGCTGTACCAACCCGCTTCGGCATCGCGGCACAAATCGCCGAGCACCGCGCCGGCTTCCACCGAGGCCAATTGGTCCTTGTCCCCCAGCAGTACCAGGCGCGCATGGGGTGGCAAGGCATCCAGCAGGTTGGCCATCATTTCCAGGTCGATCATCGAGGCTTCATCCACCACCAGCACATCCAGCGGCAACAGGTTGCCCGCGTGATGGCGGAAATGCCGGGTGCCGGGGCGGCTACCCAGCAGGCGGTGCACGGTGGTGACCTCGGTGGGGATTTTTTCGCGTACAGCGTCGGGCACTTGCAGCGAGCGTACTTGCTGGCTGATGGATTCGGTCAAGCGTGCCGCCGCCTTGCCGGTGGGCGCCGCCAGGCGGATGCGCAAGGCCGTGCCCTGCTCCACAGCGGGTGCCTGCAGCAAGGCCAACAGGCGCACCACCGTGGTGGTCTTGCCGGTGCCGGGGCCGCCGGTGACGATGCTGAACGCACCGCGCGTGGCCAGGGCACAGGCAAGTTTCTGCCAATCGACCACGCCGTCCGGGGGCGGTTGGTCGAACAGGCCATTCAAGCGTTGGGGCAGGTCGGCCGAGACCGCTTCCTGCACGGCAAGACGCTGACGCAAGGCGCTGTCGATGCGTCGCTCATAGGTCCAGTAACGCCGCAGATACAGGCGCTTGCCCGACAATACCAATGGCCGGCTTTGCGCCGCCGCACTGCCATCGACGGCCAGCGCCACCAGCGGGCTTGCGGCCAGGGCATGGCACCAATGGGCGCCGTCCAGGCCCTCGAGCAGTTGCGAGGGCAGCAGCATTACGCCACTTGAAAGATCCCCTTCTGGGGGCAGCGACAGAGCGAAATCCGGGGCCTTCAGGGTTTCGAACAGGTCCAGGCACACATGGCCGTGGCCCAGTTGGTGACTGGTCAGGGCGGCGGCCAGCAGCACCAGGGGATCGGCCTGTGGATCCAGTTCGTGGAGAAAGCCGACGAACGCCTTGTCCAGCGCCCGCAGCCAGCCGCGCTCGACCCAGCGCTCCAGCAGGTGCATCAGGTCGTCAGCGCGATCCAGCGGTGCCAGTGCCTCCAGCGGCATTGTCGAGAGGCTCATAGCAGGACTCCTTGTTCCCAGGCCGGTTCGACCTTGGGCGGTTGCGGCTTGCCCTGGAACAGCAGGTCCAGGCGTTCGATCAGCTCCCGTGGCGGCCGGGTGAAATACGCGCCCTGGCTCACGGCTTGGCTACCGCGCAGGAATAGATAGAGCGCGCCGCCCACATGCCGGTCGTAATCGTAATCCGGCAGGCGCGCCTTGAGCTGGCGATGCAGGGCCAGCAGGTAGAGGACATATTGCAGGTCGTAGCGATGGTCGAGAATCGACTGTTCCATGGCCTCACGGGTGTAGGCCGCGTCGTCGGCGCCGAGCCAGTTGGATTTGTAGTCAGCCACGTAGTAGCGGCCGTCATGTTCGAAGGTCAGGTCGATAAAGCCCTTGAACATACCATTGAGCAACACCGGCTCGGCGGCGACCCGCGACACGCCGTCATGGGTGTATTGGCAGACCAGTTGGTCGAGGGCGAGCACATCGACTTTGTGGCTGGCGAACCAGAACTCCATTTCAATCTGATACTGCTGCAGGTCGCTCAGGGTCACAGATGCCTGCCCATGGCCCAGGCCCAACGGCACTTGCAACAGGTGCCCGAGCCAGCCGCTGAGGGTGCCGATCCAGCCTTCCCAGCCACGTCGGTTGCAGCGCCGGGCGACGGCATCTTCGATGGCTTCGGCCGTTACGTTGAAGCCTTCGTTACCGGCCCACTCCAGCAGGCCGTGGAGAAAGGTCCCGGGGTTGGGCCCCCGTGGGAAACGGTGAATATCCCCGCCAGACGCGGCGACTTCGCGCGGTGCATCCGGGTCCAGGCGTTCGTCGTCGAACAGCTTCTGTGCCTGGGGGCTTTCCGGGGCTTCCAGGCTGGCGGCGCTCATGCTTTCGCCGATGCGCAGGGCGCTGTAGGACGCGATCCACCAGTTTTCCGCGGCCTTGCGCTTGGGCAGCAGGGGCGCGAGCAAGGTCGCGTCATTGCGCGGAGGTTGGTAGGTACTGGTGTCAGCTTCCGGCATTTGCTCGTAGGCAATCGCCGCGCAGCCGTCCTGCAAATCCATCAGCCAACGGGCCAGGGCTGCGGACTCACCCAGGGCCGCGCCGCCGCCCAGCAGATAACCCAGGGCTGACAGGTGCAACACCGAACTGTTGTTATTGCCGCGCTTGAGGTCAGCCACGCCCAGCCAACAGGCGTGTTTGGCCCGGGTCAGCGCCACATAGAACAGACGCAGGTCTTCGGCCAGGCGCTCGTCATCGGCCTGGACGATCAGTTCGACGGTGGGTTTCAGGCTGACCTGGGACTTGCCGTTGGCATCGTGGTAATGCAGCGGCAGGCGGCTGCCGTCGACCGGCTTGGCCGAGCAGATAAACGGCAGGAAGACCAGGTCGTATTCCAGGCCCTTGGACTTGTGAATAGTCACCACTTTGACCAGTTGCTCATCGCTTTCCAGGCGCAGGATCTGCTCTTCGCCGGCCTGGCCCGAGAGCGCCAGGTGCTCCGCAAGATGGCGGATCAGCGCTTGTTCGCCGTCCAGCTCTGCGGCGGCCTGTTGCAGCAACTCGCACAGGTGCAGCAGGTTGGTCAGCACCCGTTCGCCATCGCTGCGGGCAATCAGGGTTTGCGGCAACTTGAAGTCATGCAGCAGACGCCGCAGCATCGGCAGCACGCCCTGGGTGCGCCAGATCACGCGGTAATCGCGGAACTGCATGACTCGCTGCTCCCAGACCAGTTCGTCCTGGTTCAGTTGCTCCAGCTCGGGCAGCGACAGGTTGAGGGTGACGCAGGCCAGGGCCGCGCGCAGCGGGCGCTCGACATCCGGTTCGGCACAGGCTTTGAGCCAGGCGAGCAGGTCATGGGCTTCCTGGGAGGCGAATACCGAGTCCTTATCGGACAGGTACACGCTGCGCACACCGCGCGCGGCCAGTTCACCGCGTACGGCCTGGGCTTCCTTGCCGTCACGCACAAGGATGGCGATGTTCGACGGTTGCACGGGAGTGAAGTCTGCCCCCTTGATAAACCCTGCCGTGCCCTGCTGACCGCCATTGAGCAACGCGACAATCTGGCTGGCGCACGCGCCGGCCAATTGCTGGCGATACCGCACATTGGAGATCGGCTGGTCGGTGGGCAGGTGCCAGATATTCAGGGCTGCCAGTGTGTGGCCATCGACCTGCAACTGCTCCTTGCGACCCTGGGACGACACCGGCTGGAAAGGCACCGGGTTGTCGCCGTCGGGCGTACGAAACAGAAACGCCCCACGCCCGGATTCCGCACGCTGGAACACGTGGTTGACCGCCTCGACCATCGCATGGCTGGAGCGAAAGTTGGTGCCCAGGGTATGCAAACGCCCGGCGGTGGCCTGGCGGGCGCGCAGGTAGGTGTAGATATCGGCGCCGCGAAACGCATAGATCGCCTGCTTGGGGTCGCCGATCAGGAACAGGCCGCTGTGCGGGCTGTTGTCTTCGATGCGGTAGATGCTTTCGAAGATCCGGTACTGCACCGGGTCGGTGTCCTGGAATTCGTCGATCAGGGCCACCGGGAATTGCTCGCGGATTACGCTGGCCAGACGTTCGCCACCCTCGGTTTGCAGGGCGGCGTCGAGGCGGATGAGCATGTCGTCGAAACCCATTTCGGCACGCCGGCGTTTCTCTTCTTCAAAGCGTTTGCCGACCCAGGCCGCCGCGTGTTGCAACACTGCAGCATCGGGCGTGGGCAAGGCGTCGAGGCTGGCTTTGAGGCCCGCCATGGCATCCAGGCCGGGGTGATGGGGGGCGTCGCCCTTCCAGGCTTCGGCCATACCCTCGGGGGTCAGGCGGGTGAAGCCGGTGCCGATGTCCAGTTGTTCCAGGGTCTCGTCAGCGGCCCAGGCGCTGATTTTCTCGAACCAGGGCTCGAAATAACGGGCCTGCATCTTGCGACCATCCACAGCCTTGGCGGCGACAGCTTGCAGGCAGATCTCGCGCAACTCGGCGGCCCATTGCTGCCAGGGGGCCTTGAGCGCCACCAGGGCCTCGCGGCGCTCGTGCAAGCAGGCCTCGATCAGCTCGGCGGGCTCACGGGGTTCATCACCGGGGCGCTCGCTACCGAACAACGCGCGCACTCGGGGCATCAGCGCCGCAGGCCTCCCCCAGTTGCTGCGGACCCAGTTCAGGGCATCGCCGTGCATCGGGTAGCAGAACAGCCGCCAGTAGTCGCGCAACACTTCGCCAAGCAAGTCGCTGTGGTCGGTTTCCAGGGTCTGGGTAAACAGGCTGCCACTGTCGAAAGCGTGCTCGCGCAGCATGCGCTGGCACCAACTGTGGATGGTCGAGACGGCGGCCTCGTCCATCCATTGCGCGGCGATGTCGAGGCGGTTGGCGCAACCCTGCCACTGCTCGGCGCTGTACTGATAACGCAGCTCGGCGATCAGGGCATCGGGCTGTTCGATTTCGTCACGAAAGAAACGCGCCGCTTGTGCCAGGCGGGTGCGGATGCGTTCACGCAGCTCTTTGGTGGCGGCATCGGTGAAGGTCACCACGAGGATTTGCGGCGGCAGCAATTCGCGGCCAAAACCCGCCTCATCGCCACCGTGGCCCAGAACCAGGCGCAGGTATAACGCGGAGATGGTGAAGGTCTTGCCGGTACCGGCGCTGGCTTCGATCAGTTGGCTGCCACGCAGGGGGAAGGCCAGGGCCAGGGGTTTGGTGCTCATGAGCGGGCCTCCTCTCTGGTCAGTGATCGCCAGGGGGCGGTGATGAGTGGGCGGTACAGGGTTTCGCACCAGCCTTCGAAATCTTCACTGGCGACCAGGGCCGCGTAGTCGGGGAATTGCCGGGTGAGGGCCGGGCTTTCGCGGCGCTCGCCATCGCTGGTGATGCCATCGCCTTCGTAGGCTTTAAGGGCGGCGGCCTGGGCTTTGTCCGGGTCAGTCTGGCCGAGCCAGGCGAAGGCGGTCTTCACCGCGATCGGTAGTGGTTCGCTCATGCCGGCCCGCCAGGCCAGGAGCAGGTTGCCAAGCACATCCTGGGCAAGGTTTTGCTCCAGTGGCGCCAGTAGGAGCGTGTCATCACTCGCCACCAGGCCGGTGCTCAAGGGCAGGCCACAGGCGCAGGCCACCAGATGATTGACCCAGGGGCGGATCAGGCGATGCCACTTGCGGGTCTTGATCGAGCCGATGCTGTTGGGGATGGTGGTCACGCTGAGCAAGCCGCCATCGCTGCGCCGGTGCAAGCCGCTGACCCAGCCGTCGAGTTGAATACCCTGGTGCGCGAAGCTGACGGGCTCCGCCGTATTGTGTGGCGTGGGCCAGAGTGCCAGGAGTTGCTGGTAGCGTTGCAGCAAGTCAGGCAAGGGTTCGATCAGCTCGTTGCGCAGGCATTCGCCGAAACCGACCATGGGCAGCAGGCCACTGCCTTGAAGACGTTGCGCTTGGGCCTGCAGGGCTTGTTCGAGATGATCCGGGTCGGTCAGCGCGGCGGCGAGCAGGCTGTCGCTCAAGGTGTAGCGCTGCAAGGCGTCGAGGACGAAGGGTTCTTCATCGGCCAGGGGCACTTCGGCGGCTTCGAAAAATACTTTGAGGCGCTGGCTGAAGAAATGCCTGACAGGGTTACGCAAAAAGTCCTGCAACTGACCCAGGCTCAGGGGTTCTTCCTGGATGTGGGGTGCCAGACCGGTCGTTTCGAGGGGCGGGTCTTGGACTTCGTGTAGCAGCTGCCATTCGCGGGCGTAGCTGAACAGTGGATCGCCCTCGTGGAAGTAACGCGCACTGAAGGGTTGCAATGGGTGTTCCTGGGTCATCGCCTCCAGCAACGGTTGCTCCTGGGCATGCTGCCAGCCGCTGGCGAGGTGATCGCGCAGTTGGCCGATCAGCACGGACGCCGGGCGCTCGCTGTTATCGCGGATGCTGCGGCCGACCCAACTGATGTAGAGCTGGTCGCGCGCCGAGAGCAGGGCTTCGAGCAGCAGGTATCGGTCGTCTTCGCGCCGGGAGCGGTCGCCGGGGCGGTAGTCGCTGCCCATCAGGTCGAAATCCAGCGGTGGTTGCGCGCGGGGATAGTCGCCGTCGTTCATGCCCAGCAGGCACACCAGCTTGAAGGGGATGGCCCGCATCGGCATCAGGGTGCAGAAGTTCACGGCACCGGCGAGAAAACGCTGGGACAAGCGGCCCTGGTCGAGACCGGCAAGCCAGGCCTCACGCACGACAGTCAGCGGTAATTCGTCGTACAGGCCGACGGACTCGCAGGTCTCCAGCCAGTCTTCCCGCAGTTGCTCCAACTGACCCAGCAGATAGTCATCGTGTTCATTGCTGGGCAGGAAGAAGCGCTGCATCAGGTCTTGCAGGCGTGCGCCCCAGGCTTGCGGGGTCGCGGGCTGTGACAGGGCTTGGTGGGCATCGTGCAATGCGTCAAGCAGGGCGACCAAGGGACCGATCAGCGCCGCGTCGAGACCGCCGATTTCGTCATAGGGCTCAATGCCGGCGCAGGCTGCGCCACTGCCGACGGCGTAGCCCAGCAGCATGCGGCGCAGGCCGAATCTCCAGCTGTTCTGCTCCAGCGCACTGGGCAGGCCCAGGCCTGCGCGCTGTTCGGCATCGAGCCCCCAGCGGATGCCTGCGCCCTCTATCCAACGGTGCAGCGTGGGCAGGTCGCGCTCCTGGATGGCGAAGCGTTCGCGCAGTGCGGGAACGTCCAGCAAGTCGAGGATTTCGCTGACCGGGAAACGGCTGTCCGGGAGCTTCAGCAGGTGCTCGACGGCGATCAACAGCGGGTCGCGGCCCCGTTGGCCCTGGTCCGTCAGGGTGAAGGGGATGAAACGTGGGTCTTTCTTGTCCAACTGGCCGAACACCGCACGGATATGCGGTGCATAGCTGTCAACGTCCGGGACCATGACGATAACGTCGCGGGGGCGCAACGTCGGGTCCGCGCTGAAGCGTTGGAGCAGTTGGTCGTGAAGGATTTCCACTTCGCGCTGGGCGCTGTGGGCGATGTGGAAGCGAATCGAGGTGTCGTGCTGAA
Organism: Pseudomonas sp. WS 5410; assembly: GCF_012985645.1. NCBI lineage: Bacteria > Pseudomonadati > Pseudomonadota > Gammaproteobacteria > Pseudomonadales > Pseudomonadaceae > Pseudomonas > Pseudomonas sp. WS 5410. The sequence continues at coordinate 195,610 of NZ_JAAQWS010000014.1, forward strand.
GATCGACGGCCGGCCAGCGCTCGCGGGTTTCCGGGAGAGGGCGCAGTTCGAGGATATCGTCCTGTAACTGGTTGAGAATGGTGGTCGGCTCGCTGTCGCTGAACAGGTCGATGCGCCCGTCACGGAAGGCCGACCGGTAGCTGTTGGGATCGTCGTAGCTGTCCAGCAGGTTGATGTAGTCGCGACCTTGCTTGCCCCAGGCGGCCAGCAAGGGGTGGGCGTGCTGGTGCAAGGTTTGCGGGTCGATGGTGACGGGCATCCCGGTCTTGCGCGCCTGGCGTTTGTATTCGTTTCGCAATAGGTCTTTGTCGGCGACGATGTCGGACCAATGGTGACGGCAAGGGTTGTGCACGCAGAGCAACACCTGGCTGAAACGGGCCAGGCCGGCCAGGGCTTCAAGGGCCTGGGCGGGCAAGGAAGAAATGCCAAACACGATGACGCGGGACGGCAGGCCTTGGGGGGCGGTGTCCAGGTTATTAATGCGTTCGATAAAACGCTGGTGGACCCCGGCACGGCTTTGCGCCATGCCTTCCTCACCAACGTCCAGCAGCAACGCCCGCCATAACTCGGCCTGCCAGCAGTTGGCCGGGCTCAAGGGCTTGGCTTCGCCTCGGCCATTGCGCAACTGGTGGCGGCCAGCGGCCCAGTCTTCCAGCCAGTCGGCACGGTACACCTGATATTGGTCGAACAGGTCGGCCAGGCGCTCCGCCAGTTGGTAGCGTTTACGCAGGTCAGTGTCATGGGTGAGGAAGCGTTGCAGGGGCTCGAAGTGCGGCTGGTCGATCAGCTCGGGCAACAGGCGCATCAGGCGCCACGTCAGTGGGGCTTTATCCAGCAAGGATTTGGCCGGGATTTCATCGCGGCCCAGGACCATGCGATAGAGCTGCCACATAAAGCTGCCGGGCAGTTGCACATCGATTGCCGCGGCTATGCCGCACCCTCCCAGATCGTCCTCTTCCGGGTCTTCAGCAAGGGCCAGCTTGAGCCATTGGGCGATGCCGTTGCTTTGCACCAGAGCGATTTCGTTTTCCAGGGGAGCCAATGGATAACGACGCATCCAACTGACGACCAGGCTGCGCAGTTCATCCAGGCGATTGCCGTGGACGACCATAAATCCAGCACTGAGGGACGTTGCATCCGGCATAACGGCTTCCTTGGGAAAAGCAAAATCGAGGGAGCGACTTTAGCATTGAAGGGCGTTACAGGCGGAGTTGGACTGCGCGCCAAATCGCCTCAGCGCTTTTCGACCGCCCAAAACAAAACCCCAACTGCTTTCGCAATTGGGGTTCTGGAATTTAATCTTGACGATGACCTACTCTCACATGGGGAAACCCCACACTACCATCGGCGATGCATCGTTTCACTACTGAGTTCGGGATGGGATCAGGTGGTTCCAATGCTCTATGGTCGTCAAGAA
>NZ_JAAQWS010000015.1:0-182760 GCF_012985645.1 Pseudomonas sp. WS 5410
GCTTTTGATCTTGATCTGAGGCGCCCCGTTAAACCACGATGGCCGCAGGCAGGTATTGCGCAGTGGGCACCCCGGCATGGATGCCGGGGTAGCCGCGACACGGCCATGGATGGCCGATCGCGGCGGGCCCACGGAGCAATGCCTGGCTGCGGGCATGCCGAGCCTAGGCGAGGCACCGAGTGGTGGGGCAAGAGCGCTTTGCTTACTTTGGCGCTCTTCCAAAGTGAGCCGCCGTAAGGGCGGAACCCTAAGTGGCCGTGACCGCAGCAACGGATATGTACACATCCCCAACAACCAAATCAACCAACCCATCTGCTGACTGATACACCACCATCGCGGGCAAGCCCACTCCCACCGCAAAGCCATTGCCACATCCCGATTTTTGCGAATGACCCGGCGACTTTATTTCGTTTGCCGGGCCACCGCGCTCGCGGCTTAGATAGGCGCAAACCGCCCCTTTGCGAGCCCGTGATCCATGAGCCACGAAACCATCAGCCAGTCGATTTCCATCGTCCATCCCATCTGCCTGAGCCACGGGCGCAACGCCGAAGTCTGGGACACCGAGGGCAAGCGCTATATCGACTTTGTCGGCGGCATTGGCGTGCTCAACCTCGGCCATTGCCACCCGGCTGTGGTCGAGGCGATTCGCGAGCAGGCTACCCGGCTCACCCATTACGCCTTCAATGCCGCGCCGCACGCGCCCTATATCCAGTTGATGGAACGCCTCAGCGCCTTTATCCCGGTGGCTTACCCAGTCAGCGGCATGCTGACCAACAGCGGCGCCGAAGCCGCCGAGAACGCGCTGAAGATCGTCCGTGGCGCCACCGGCCGCACCGCCGTGATTGCTTTTGACGGCGGCTTCCACGGGCGCACCCTGGCCACCCTCAACCTCAACGGCAAGGTGGCGCCCTACAAGCAAAAAGTCGGCGTGCTACCCGGCCCGGTTTATCACCTGCCCTACCCCAGCGCAGACAATGGCGTAACCACAGACGATGCACTCAAAGCCATGGAGCGCCTGTTCAGCGTCGAAATCGACATCGCCGACGTGGCCTGTTTCATCCTCGAACCGGTGCAGGGCGAAGCCGGCTTCCTGGCCCTCGATATTCCCTTCGCCAGAGCCCTGCGGCGCCTGTGCGATGAACACGGCATTCTGTTGATCGCCGACGAAATCCAATCCGGCTTTGGCCGCACTGGCCAGCGTTTCGCCTTCTCACGCCTGGGCATCGAACCCGACCTGATCCTGCTGGGCAAAAGCATCGCCGGCGGCGTGCCCCTGGGCGCCGTGGTCGGGCGCAAGGCCTTGCTGGACAACCTGCCCAAAGGCGGCCTGGGCGGCACCTATTCCGGCAACCCGATCGCCTGCGCGGCCGCCCTGGCCACCCTGGATGTGATGAGCGACGAACACCTGCAAGCCTGGGGCGAACAACAGGAAGCCGCGATCTGCGGGCGCCATGCCGCCTGGCAGGCGAAAAAAATCTCGCCCTACCTCGGCCGCCTGACCGGCGTCGGCGCCATGCGCGGTATCGAGTTGGTCAACCCCGACGGCAGCCCAGCCAGCGCCCAACTCCAACAACTGCTGAACCTGGCCCGCGACGCAGGATTGCTGCTGATGCCCAGCGGCAAGGCCCGGCATATCATCCGCTTACTGGCCCCGCTGACCATCGAGCCGGCGGTGTTGGAGGAAGGCTTGGATATTCTGGAGAAATGCCTGGCACAGCTCGACGCGCCGGCATGTCGCAGATGACCCAGCGGGCTCTGGAGCGAGGCGCTGCGGGTGTCACCCTCGGCCTGTCTGTGCTGCAGGTACTGGGTTTGGGACAGGACATAGCCAATATCGCCGCCAAAGGCATCGATTGGCTACGGATGCTGATTGCTCCAGGCAGAACATTGGGCGGCGCACGTCCAATACGACGGCCACCTGCGGATCGCCAATGGCCGACATTGGCCAACGCCCTGGGTATACGGATGAGCCGGGAATTCAGGCTGGCGCTGTAGGAGCCGACAAGTCGGCCCCTACAGGGTTGAGGTCAGTAACGCGCGTCCACCGGCTTACCGCCGTTCGGCCAGTCCTTCACCTTGTCCGGGAAGTCCGGGCGTGGCTTTTGCGAGAAGTAGGCGGCAACGTCTACCGCTTCCTGGTCCGACAAGCCGCCCTGGCCCAACGGGAATTTCTCGTGGAAGCCGATCGGCATATTGCGTTTGACGAACGCGGCCGCCGTGTAGGTGCGGGCCATGCCAGCGCCGATGTTGAAGGACTGGTCGCCCCACAACGGTGGGTACACCAGGCTACCGTCGGCACGGGCCAGGCCCTCGCCGTCGCTGCCGTGGCACACCGCGCATTGCTTGGCGTAGACCTGCTCGCCATTGGCCAGGTCAGGCTTGATGGCCGGGTCGATCTTGCCGACACCACGGCCAGGGACTTTATCCTCGGGCTTGGTGTTGTTTTTCATCCAGTCGAAGTACGCCACCATCGCCTGCATATCCGCCGATTGAGGCGGTATTGGCTTGCCGTTCATCGAGCGGCGGAAGCAGCCGTTGATGCGCTCCTCCAGGCTCACCACCTTGCCGGCACGTGGGGCGTAGCTGGGGAAGAAGGCCGACACGCCCACAAACGGCGAGCCATCTGCCACGGTGCCAGCGTTGAGATGGCAACTGGTGCAGTTCAGCGCGTTGCCGACATTGTCTGGCAGCAGCTCCTTGGTCTGCAGGTGCAGGCGCATGCCGCGGACCACTTGATCGGCATTGGATGCTGCCAGCAGGTTGGCCAGGCGCGGCGTCTCGAACGCCGAGGAGTCGGTGCTCACCGGGTTGAGTTGGTCACGCATTTTCTTCACCTGGGCGGTGCTGATCGGCGTGCCTTCGTTGCCCCAGCGTGTGCGCACAAAGGTGAGGATTTCCGCCACTTCGTTGTTCGCAAGCCTGGCAAAGCCCGGCATGGTGTAGACCCGTGGATGGGCGGCGGTCTCGGCGGTTTCCCAACCGGTCAGGGTGATGTGCAGCAACGAGGTCGGGTTGCTGGCAACCACGCCGGTGTTGCCGGCCAATGCCGGGAACAGGCCCTTCACGCCCGCGCCATCGCTGCGGTGGCAATCGCTGCAGAACTGCATATAGCCCAGGCCGCCACGGCTGGTGAACAAGTCCTTGGGCAGTTCGGCCGGGCCTTTGGCGACGGCCGGCATCGGCAGGTCATCCTTGCCCGGTGGCAGGGATTTGAGATAGGTCGCAATGGCCGTCAGGTCAGCATCCGTGAAGTGCTGGGTGCTGTGCCGGATCACGTCCACCATGTTGCCCGATACCGTGGCAAAGCGGTTCTGCCCGGTCTTGAGCAGTTGCACGGTGTCTTGCACCGTCCATAGGTTGCGCAGGCTCAAGGCGCGCCAATGCTCGACGGTTTCCCCGCCCAGGTAATGCTCGCCGCTGCTGCCGGCGTCGCTCATGGCTTTTTCCTGGAAGGCGATACCGCGCGGGGTGTGGCACGAGCCACAGTGGCCGAGGCCCTGGACCAGATAGGCGCCCCGGTTGAGCACGGCATCCCGGGCCGGGTCGGGCTGGAACGGTTGCTTGTCGAGGAACATGAAATTCCACAACGCCAGGCCCCAGCGCTGGTTGAACGGGAAGCCCATGTCGGCTTCGAGGTTGGCCTGTTTCACCGGCTCGACGGCGTGCATCAGGTAGGCGAACAAGGCATGCATGTCCTCTTCGCTCATCTTCGCGTAAGACGGATACGGCATCGCCGGGTACAGGTTCATACCCGCCGGCGTCACGCCTTCGCGCATCACACGGTCGAACTGTTCGAAGGTATAGGCACCAATCCCGGTCTCGCGGTCCGGGGTAATGTTGCTGGAGTAGATGATGCCCATGGGCGTGCTCAGCTCCAGGCCACCCGCCATCTCGGGGCCTTGCTTGGCGGTGTGGCAGGCGATGCAGTCACCCAGTTGGGCAACGTATTTGCCCTGGGCAATCAGTTCGGTATCGGGTTTGGCGGGTTCGTTGGCGTGCAGGGGAAGCGCAAGACACAGCGTCGCCCCCATCCAGGCCAAACGTGACAGAGAAAGGGCCATCGCATTATTCCTTTAATAACCTGGCCTGGGGGTTGGCCCCTGGGTACAGGTTTGTCTGCGTTTTTATGAGGTCATCAGGCGGACAACCGGGGCTTTGTAAGCCCCGGTTTGTTGTAGCGGATTTTCGAGGGGAGCCCGTTGATATGGATCAGGCCGAGGGCGGTTCAGGCGTTTTGCAGGTAGTGCGCGGCGTCGAGCTCGATCATCACCGGTTGACGGCTATCGACCAGGGTTTGCAACAGCGCGTGCAAGGCCTGTGGCGTGTCGGCCGTGTGATAGGCGACGTGGCAGCTGCGGGCCATCGCGGCAAAGTCCGGGGTCAGGATATCCACCCCCAGCGGCACGATTTCCCGGGCCTGCATATAGTCCCGGATCTCGCCGTAGCACTGGTTATTCCACACCACCAGGATCACACCGATGCCGGCCTCACGGGCCGCGATCAGTTCGTTGCTGGCAAACTGCAGGCCGCCATCGCCGACCAGTGCCACCACTGGCCGTTCAGGCTTGGCCAGCTTGGCACCGATCGCCGCTGGCAATCCGTAGCCGAGGGTGCCGTAGCCGGTGCCGGCGTTGAACCAACTGTTGGCCGCCGGCGCTTGGTAGCCCACCGCGCCCTGGTACACCGGCTGGGTCGAATCGCCAACGATCAGCGGGTCGACCAGGCTGTCGCGCAGCAGGTCCAGCAAGCCTTGCAGCCCCTGTTGCTTGGCGTTCCAGCTCTCGCGTTCCAGACGGTTGACGCGCTGCACGCTGTCCTGTGCCCAACGCCCGCTCGGCGCTGGCGGGCTGACCGCAGCCAGCAACGCCTGCAAGCCTTCGCGGGCATCGCCCAGCAGCCCGACATGGGCGCGTTGCACGCCCATGACTTGCATCGGGTCGATATCCAGGCGGATCAGCGGTGCCTTGAATTTCAGTGGGCCAAGGCCGAAGAAGTCGTAGTCGGTTTCTCCCAATTCAGTGCCCACGGCGAGGATCACATCGGCCTCGTCAAACAACGAGCGGCCATGCCTGGACGACTGCACGCCGTCCAGCAACAGCGGGTGCCCCATGGGCAGCAGGCCACGGGCATTGGTGGTCAGGGCCACCGGCGCTTGCAGGCGTTCGGCCAGTTGCTGCAACACCTCAGCGCAATCACGGGCGCCGCCGCCGGCGAGGATCAGCGGCCGCCGCGCTTCATTGAGCAGGCTCAGCGCCGCCCGTAGCGAGGCCGGCGCCGGAGCCGGGGCGCCGGGCAGGCTGCGGGGCATCAGGTTGAGGTCGATGGCCGGCATCTCCAGCACATCCAGGGGGATTTCCAGATGCACCGGGCGCGGGCGCGCGCACTTGAACACCGCGAAGGCGCGGGCCAGCAGTTCCGGCAATTGCTCCGGTGATTGCAGGGTATGGCTGAAGGCACACACACCGGCGACCATCGCCCGCTGGTCCGGCAGCTCGTGCAGATACCCGTGGCCCAGGCGCAGATGTTCGCGGCGGTTGGTGGTGGAAATCACCAGCATCGGCACCGAGTCGGCATAGGCCTGGCCCATGGCGGTCAGAATATTGGTCATGCCGGGGCCGGTGATGATGAAACACACGCCCGGCTTGCCACTGGCGCGGGCGTAGCCGTCGGCCATAAACCCGGCGCCCTGCTCATGGCGCGGGCTGACATGCCGCAGACGGCTGCCATGCAGGCCGCGATAGAGCTCGACGGTGTGCACACCGGGGATGCCGAACACGGTATCTACCCCATAACCTTCCAGCAGGCGAACCAGGGACTGGGCACAGGTGGTCATTGCTCATTTCCTTCTTATTGTTCTGTGTCGATTGGTCAGACCTTAGGGGGCGCTCCGAGGGCGGACAAGCAAAAAATTTGCCGACCATTGGCAAAAAAAATTCACGGATTGCCGCGCACTACAGCCCGCCACCCAGCTGCGACTTCACCCACTCGCCAAACGCCTGCACCACCGGGCGCTCGACTTTCTGGTGATCGGCCACCAGGTAATAACCACGGTTGGATTCGATCTCGGTCTCGAACGGCCGCACCAGCAAGCCCCTGGCCAGGGCCTCGCCGCTGATCAGGTTGTCGCCCATGGCGATGCCCTGGCCGGCGATGCACGCCGACTGCACAAAGTGCGCATCGGCAAACACGATGCCACGCTGCACATCCACATTCGGCGCCCCGGCGGCGGCCAGCCATACGCGCCAGTCGGAGTAGTCGATCATATGCAGCAGCGGTGCGCCGGCCAGGTGTTCCGGGTTCTTCAGGCCGCCCATGGTGTTGACCAGGCGCGGGCTGCACACCGGGAAATAACGCAGCGAGACGATCTTCTGCACATGCTGGTTAGGCCAGTCGCCCATGCCGTAGGCGATAAACAGGTCGGCGCCGTGGTCGCTGGTGTCGTCCGGGGTGCGCGGTGATATCAGGTGCAGTTCGACCTGTGGATAAAGTGCCTGGAAGTCGGCGATATGGGTGCACAGCCAATAGGTGGCAAACCCCGCCGGGCTGCTGATACACAGGCGCCCGCTGACCTGCTGGCCATCGAAACGCTGCCCGGCTTCAAGGATATTGGCCAGCAGCCCATGGATATCCCGGGCATAGCGCTCGCCCTGCCAGGTGATGCGGATGTTGCGCCCGGTGCGCTCGGTCAGGGCAAACCCCAGGGTCTGTTCCAGGCTCTTGATCTGGTGGCTGATGGCGCTGGGGGTGAGGTTCAGCTCGGCGGCTGCCTCGGACACGCTGCCCAGCCGGGCCACCGCGTCCAGCGCCCGCAAGGCGGTCATGGAGGGGTAACGCATGGATGTTCACCTGCTCGAAGATACCCGCACCATAGCCGGAATCAGCCGTCAGACATAGCCACCGGCGAGCGGGACAGTTGAATTAAATTTCAATATCGAGCGAAAAATGCTCGATTGACCTCATGTGGCCAGTGGCTATTCTCGATCCTCATCACTGCATGCCTGTGCAGCTTTGCGCAGGAGCCGGCTCCTGCAGAAAACTGCCTCATCTACAAAAATAAAGAGGGATAACCCTTGAACCCAGTCACCCCGGTGGTCGCCATTGATGCTCTGCACAAGAGCTATGCCGCGCACCATGTTCTCAAAGGCATTTCCCTGCGCGCCAACGAAGGCGATGTGGTGTCGCTGATCGGCTCCAGCGGTTCGGGCAAAAGCACCCTGCTGCGTTGCATCAACCTGCTGGAGATCCCGTGCAGCGGCAGCCTGCGCATCAATGGCGAAGAAGTGCGCCTGAAAAAGGACCGCGCCGGCAACCCGCTGATCGCCGATCCCGACCAGGTGGCACGCCTGCGCACGCAACTGGGCATGGTGTTCCAGAGCTTCAACCTGTGGCCCCACCGCACCGTGCTGGAAAATGTCATCGAAGCACCGGTGTATGTGCTGGGTGAAGACCGCAAGGACGCCATCGCCCACGCCGAGCACCTGCTGGAAAAAGTCGGCCTGGCGAGCAAGCGCGATACCTTCCCGGCCTTCCTCTCCGGTGGTCAGCAACAGCGCGTGGCCATCGCCCGCGCCCTGGCCATGCGCCCGCGTGTATTGCTGATGGATGAACCCACCTCGGCCCTCGACCCGGAGTTGGTCGGCGAAGTGCTGAAGGTGATCCAGGGCATCGCCGAAGAAGGCCGCACCATGATCCTCGTCACCCACGAAATGGCGTTTGCCCGGGATGTATCGAGCAAGGTCATGTTTTTGCACCAGGGATTGGTTGAAGAAGAAGGCACGCCCCAGCAAGTCTTCCAGAACCCCACCAGCGAGCGTTGCCGCCAGTTCGTCATGGCCCAGGACAATCGCGTTTGAACTGCCGCTTCCATCCTTCAAAACAATAACTTCGAAAGGGTCAAGCCATGCATAACTCTCTGAAATCCCTCGCCGCCGGCTGCGTGCTCGCCGTGCTTTCCCACAGTGCAGTGGCCGCCGAAAAAATAGTGTTCGGCATCGCCCTGGAACCCTACCCGCCGTTCTCCGAAAAAGCCGGCAATGGCGCCTGGAGCGGTTTCGAACCGGACCTGATCAAGGCCCTGTGCGAACGCCTGCAAGCCCAATGCCCGCTCAAGGAAGTGTCCTGGGACGGTTTGATCCCGGCGCTGCAATCGAGCCAGATCGACGTGATCCTCAACTCCCTGAGCATCACCGAAGAGCGCGAAAAGGTCATTGCCTTTACGGCCCCCTACTACCAGACCCCGGCCATGTGGGTCGCCGACAAAAGCCTGGATCTGGTCACCACCCCCGAAGGTCTCAAGGGCAAGTTGATTGGTGTGCAGGGCTCGACCTCCAACGCCACCTACCTCAAGACCTACTACGCCAAGGGCTCGACCCTGCGCTACTACAACACCCAGGACGACATGACCGCCGACCTGCAAAGCGGGCGTATCGACGTGATGCTGGCCGACGCGCTGACCATCGAGCCGATGCTCAAGTCCAATGCCGGCAGTGGCCTGGCTGACAAGGGCCTGGCGCCCAAAGACCCGTTGTTCGGTTCCGGTATCGGTGCCGCCGTGCGCAAGGGTGACGACAGCCTGCGCGAGCAGCTCAACACCGCGCTGGCGGCAATCAAGGCCGACGGCACCTACGACAAAATTCGCAGCCGCTATTTCAGCGTCGATATTTCCGCGCAATAACGTCCAACGGAACGCGCCATGATTTCTTTGTCCGAACTCACCCAGTTGTTCGTCGCCGACGGCTGGCTCAACGCGCTGCTCCAGGGCGCGGTGGTGACCTTGCAGATTTCCGCCGGCGCCTTTGTACTGGGCCTGGGCATCGGTTTGCTGGTGGCCATGATCAAGCTCAAGGGCCCACGCTGGATGGTGCGCCTGGCCAATCTGTACACCACGCTGTACCGCGCGGTGCCGGAGCTGCTGCTGATTTTGCTGCTGTATTACGCCGGCACCGACCTGCTGAATATGGCGATGGCCGCCATGGGCCGCGACAGCGTGACGGTCAACGGTTTTATCGCCGCCGTGCTGGTGCTGGGCATCGTTCAGGGCGCGTACTCGGCGGAGATCATTCGCGGCGCGATCCAGGCCATTCCCGTCGGCCAGCTGGAAGCGGCGCGGGCCTTTGGCATCGAGCGCTGGCTGCTGGTGCGCCGGGTGTTGCTGCCGAGCATGTTGCCGTTTGCCATGGCCGGCCTGTCGAACCTGTGGCTGGTGCTGGTCAAGGACAGCGCGCTGATCAGCATCGTCGGCTACAGCGAGTTGCTCTCGGTGGGCAAACAGGCGGCCGGCTCCACCAAGCATTACCTGGTGTTCTACCTGGCGGTGGCGGCGGTGTATTTCATCATCACCCTGATTTCCAACGGCGCCTTCCGGGTGTTCGAGCGACGGATCAACCGCTGGATGCCCCAGCACTAAGGAGCGCAGCCGATGGACTTTTCATGGATCAACAGTTTTGGCAACGAGCTGCTGCACGGCCTGGGTATCACCCTGAAGTTGCTGGCCTTGTCCGGGGTGTTTGGCTTTTTGCTGGCGGTGCTGGTGGCCTTGGGGCGCTTGTCGTCCAACCCGCTGATCAGTGGGCCGTTGCGCGCCTATACCGCGGTGTTCCGAGGCACGCCGCTGCTGGTGCAGATCTACATCCTGTATTACGGCGTGGGCAGCGTGTTTGCCAGCTACCCGCTGATTCGCGGCAGCTTCCTCTGGCCGTACTTGCGTGAAGGCTTCTGGTACGTGGCCCTGGCCCTGATTCTGTGTGTCGGCGCGTATGTCGGCGAAGTGCTGCGCGGCGCCCTGCGTGCGGTGCCACGGGGCGAGCTGGAAGCGGCGCGGGCGTTTGGCATGAAGCGCCTGATGGTGCTGCGCCGGGTCTGGTTGCCACGGGCCCTGGAGCTGGTGAAGCCGACCCTGGTGGGCGAAACCGTGTTGCTGCTCAAGGCGACCGCGCTGGCCTCCACCGTGGCCGTCACCGACCTGCTCGGCGCCGCCAACCTGGTGCGGGCGCAGACGCTGCGGGTGTATGAGCCACTGTTGGCCGTGGCGGTGATCTACATTGTCCTGGCGTTCGTGATCGAACACGTCTTCTCGCGCTGGGGCAAAGTCCCGCAGCGCCAGGCTTGAATCAATTTTAGGAGAACAAGGATGCGTTATTCACCGTTTGTCGAGCGCATTAGTGGCGAGTCCGTCAGCGCCTGGGATATTCACTACGCGGCCGTCGAAGCCCGTGGCCGTGGCGAAGATGTGATTGTGTTGAGCGTCGGCGATCCCGACTTCGCCACCACCAGTGCCATTTGCGAAACCGCCGTCGACGCCCTGCGCGCCGGCGACACTCACTACACCCATGTCCTCGGCCGACCGGCCCTGCGCGAGGCGATTGCGGCCAAGCAAAGCCGTCTGCAAGGCATCGCCGTACACGCCGATAACGTGGCCCTGGTGGCCGGTGCGCAAAACGGCCTGTTCGCCACCTCGCTGTGCCTGTTCAGCCATGGCGACGAAGTGCTGGTGCCGGAGCCGATGTACCTGACCTATGAGGCGTGCATCCACGCTTCCGGTGCGTGCATCGCGACCATCGAGCAACCGGCAGCCAACGGCTTTCGCCTGACCCGCGCGGCTCTGGAAAAAGCCATTACTGCCAAGACCCGGGGCATTGCCCTGGCCACGCCGTGCAACCCCACCGGGAACGTCTACAGCCGTGAAGAGCTGGAGTGGGTGGCCGAAGTCGCCCGTGAGCACGACCTGTGGGTAATTTCCGATGAGGTCTACGGCCAGATCACTTACGACCAGCCGCACCTGAGCATTGCCTCGCTGCCAGGCATGGCCGAGCGCACCGTGGTGCTCAACAGCCTGTCGAAAACCCACGCCATGACCGGCTGGCGCGTGGGCTGGGTGGTGGCGCCGACCGCGTTGGTCGGCCACCTGGATAACCTGCTGCTGTGCATGCTCTATGGCTTGCCCGGGTTTATCCAGGAAGCGGCGATCAAGGCCCTGGAGCTGGATGATGAGGTGGTGAGCGACGCGCGCACGGTGTATCGCCGCCGGCGCGACCTGGTGGTGGCCGGCCTGGGTGGCATCGCCGACCTTGATTGCCGGGTGCCACAGGCCGGCATGTTTATGCTGGTGGACGTGCGCCGCACCGGGCTGTCGAGCATGGACTTTGCCTGGCAGCTGTTCCGCGCCACCGGGGTGTCGGTGCTCGATGCCCAGGCGTTTGGCGCCAGTGCCGAAGGCTTTGTGCGCATCTCCTTTACCGTCGCCGACGACACCCTCAAAGACGCTTGCCAGCGGATTGCCGGGTTTGTCGAGGGCCTGCGCGCCAACCGCTGAGCTTTATGTGGGAGCGAGCGTGCTCGCGATGCGGGCAACTCGGTCCCATAGGCACACCGCGGTGATGCCATCGCAGGCAAGCCAGCTCCCACCCTTTGATCGTCGCCGCTTCTGAATATTGAGGTTTCCCCCGTGACCGCTTCCGACCAATTCACTTCCACCCACTCCGTTGTCGGCGAGCACGCTGACCTGGTGCTGCACCACGGCCGCTTCTACACCCTCGACCCGGCCCAGCCGTGGGCCGACGCGGTGGCGATTCGCGGGGGACGTTTTATCGCAGTCGGTACATTCGCCGACCTGCAACACCTGATCGGCCCGCAGACCCGCCAACAGGATCTGCTGGGCGCATTCTGCATGCCCGGCCTGCACGATATGCACACCCATCCCGACCTCGCCCTGGCGCCACGCTACAGCGATGACCTGGATGTGGGCATCGAAGATCCCACCCCCGAACAACTGGCGGCGGCGATCCACGCCTACGCCGATGCCCACCCCGGCGATGGCTGGATCTACGGCCAATACTGGGTGCGCTACACCTTCCGCGAAGCCGGGCTGACCCCAGGGCGTGAATGGCTCGACAGCATCATGCCGGACCGCCCGGTGGCGCTGCTGGACCGTATGTGGGGGACCATGATGGTCAACTCCTGCGCCTTGAAACTGGCCGGCATCGACCGCCACACCGCCGACCCGCGCAACGGCTATATGGAGCGCGACGAACTCAGCGGCGAGCCCAACGGCCTGATGATCGACGGTGCCTACGCACTGATCCACGCGGCCATGCCGCCGACCCCGGTGGCTGTGCTGCGCCGGGCCTATCGCGACGGCGTGCATTTCCAGAGCTCGCGTGGCGTTACCGCGACCAAGTATGTTCACGTCTGCGAGCGGCGCCTGGACGCCCTCAAGGAGCTAGACGATGCGGGCGAATTGAGCCTGCGCGTGGAAGCCGCGATCAGTTGGCAGGACGATATCTTCCCGGTGCGCCGGCGCTGGGAACTGCTCGGCGGCGAGCGTCACTACTATCGCAGCGCGCGGCTGAACGCCAACGCGGTGAAGTTCCATTTCGACGGCACCGTGGAGCCCAAGTCTTCGTACCTGATGACCCCCTGGGCGGCCGACTCCACCTGGCGCGGCAAGCTCAACCTGACCCCGGAACATATCACCGACATGGTGGTGGACATGGACCGCCGTGGCCTGCGGGTGATCGCTCACTGCACCGGCGACGGCGCTTCCGATGTATTCCTTGATGCGGTCGCCGAAGCGCGGCGGGTCAACGGTGACAGCGGCATTCGTCACCAATGCGCCCACAGCACCTTGCTGCATCCGGGCAACCTCAAGCGCTTCAAGGCGCTGAATGTGATCGCCGAGTTCTCCCCGGCGGCCTGGTACCCGACGCCGTTTGCCAGCGGCGCCCGCTCCGGTTATGGCGCCGAGCGCCTCAAGCGCATCTACGACTTCAAAGGCGTGCTGGCCGAAGGCGGCCTGGCGGTAATGGGCACCGACTGGCCGGTGGCCTCGATTGACCCGTGGCTGGCCCTGGAAACCATGGTCACCCGGCAGAACCCCTGGAACCAGGAACCGGACTGCTTCGGCGAGCCGATCACCCTGGAACAGGCACTGCAAGTGGCGACCCTCAACGGCGCCCACGCCATGGGCCTGGAGCACTCCACCGGCAGCCTGGAAGTGGGTAAGTGCGCCGACCTGATCGTGATCGACCGCGACCTGTTCGCCCAGCCGGCGCGCAACTACATCCACCAGACCCAGGTGCTGCTGACCCTGGTCGATGGTCGGCCGGTGTACGACCGTTTCAACACCTTTGAAGGCACGGCGCTGCAAGCCGTGTGGCAAGGCCTGCCGCCGGTGATCGAATGAATAGCGAGAGCATTGCAGTCACGGTAGTTTCGGGCTTTCTCGGCGCAGGCAAGACCACCCTGCTCAACCGCATCGCCCAGCAGCCGCAACATGGGCGCATGGCGGTGATCGTCAATGACTTCGGCGAGCTGAACATCGATGCGGCGATCATCGCCGAAGTCACCGACGCCGTGTTCAGCCTGCAGAACGGCTGCATCTGCTGCACTGTGCAGGAGGACCTGCTGGCGCAGCTGGTGAGCCTGAGCCAACTGCGCCCCCGCCTGGACCGTATCGTCATCGAGTGCAGCGGCGTGTCCGACCCGCAACGCATTGTGCAAACCCTGGGTTATCCACAGCTCAAGGCGCACCTGCATCTGGATACGGTGATCACCCTGGTGGACGCCAGCGGCTATGGCGCCCTGGAAGGTGAGTTCGCACGCTTGTCCCGGGCTCAGGTGGCTTGTGCCGACCTGGTGCTGCTGAACAAAGCCGACCTGGTCAGCGCCGCCGAACTGCAAAGCCTGCGCGCAACTATCGGTGCCCGCACACGCGTGATCAGCACCGTGCAGGCGCAGATCCCCGATGCCCTGCTGCTGGGCGAGCGCACCCCGCGCAACGGCTTCACTCCCGTGCCGACGCCGCACCACGAACTGTTCGAAAGCTGGACCTGGCAAGCCACCCAGGCCCTGCCGGCCAAAGCCCTGCGCGATTGGCTGGGGCAACTGCCCAAGGACTTGTTCCGCCTTAAAGGCCTGGTTCATTTACAGGGCAATGAGCAACCCTTCTGGTTGCAACATGTGGGCAACCGCAGCCAGTTCAGCCTGGCCAGCGGCGAGCACGCGCAGTACTCGGCGCAACTGGTGTTTATCGCCCGACGGGATAGCGGGCTGCGGGAAACGCTGGAGGCGCAATTGCAGGAGATGCAGGAACTGTAAGCGCGGATGACGATGAAGGCAGAGTGCCGCCTTGACCTTGCTACCCCGGCCCTTGAAAATGCCCGACGTTTTTCCCGTCTCCCCGCTTACAGAAGTAGTGAAATTTCAATGTCAGATTCCCGTACTGAAGAATCCGTAGTCACTTTGCAGTCCAAAGCTGAATACGAAAACGCCATCAATCTTTCACAGCATGTGCCAGCGGCCAAGAACATCAGTGAAATGGTGCTGGACGCGTTCCACACCTCCAAGGAAAGCGACCAGATCCGCGAATTGCGCGTCGCCATCCGCCAGGCCCACGATGCCTTTGACGATGACCAGGCCTATGACTTGATGGGCCAGCTCAAGCAGCTCAAAGACGCCGAAGCCGCCGACAACGCAGCCCTGGAAGACCTGAGCAGCAAGTTTTCGATCAGCCGAATCCTTTCCAGCTTCAAGGACGACCCCGAGTTCCAGGAACTGGTGTATGGCCTGGCGCTCAAGGTGTTGAACCAGACCCACCAGGCCATCAGCAACCCGAGCGCCGGCAAGGGCAAGGCTGCGCGGGCGAAGAAGGAAGTTGAGGTGTTTGTGATCAGCAAGGACGGGGTCAGCGTGACCCTGCCGATGCGCACGCCGCGCTCCAAGCTCAATGTTGACCGCGAGGCGCTGGAGTTTTTGGGCTTTAGTTTTGTGGGTGAAGGGGATGAGGCGGAGCTTGAGAGTGAAAGCTTTGTGGATAACTCCGGTGCCGAGCAGCCTTTGACGCGCAAGAGTATTGTGACGGCGCTGCAACAGCAGACGGCGTTTGATGGGTATAGCATTGCTCAGCAATAGGTCTTGATTGAGTACATATCCGTTTTTTGTAATGGCGGCTATTGGTTCCGCTCTTACAGCGGCTCACTTTTGTAGAGCGCGAAAGTAAGCAAAACACTCTTGCCCCACCACTCGGTGCCTCGCCTAGACTCGGCATGCCCCTCATCCGACATTAATTTGGGGGGGCCACGGTGTATCAGTCGATAAATCTATTGACTGACCTGCCGCCATCGCAGGCAAGCCAGCTCCCACAGGGGAAGGCAGCTTCGCACCCCGGCTTTGCTGTTGCTGTTGCTCTGCTTTTGATCTGGCTTTTGATCTGAGGCGCCCCGTTAAACCACGATGGCCGCAGGCAGGTATTGCGCAGTGGGCACCCCGGCATGGATGCCGGGGTAGCCGCGACACGGCCATGGATGGCCGATCGCGGCGGGCCCACGGAGCAATGCCTGACTGCGGGCATGCCGAGCCTAGGCGAGGCACCGAGTGGTGGGGCAAGAGCGCTTTGCTTACTTTGGCGCTCTTCCAAAGTGAGCCGCCGTAAGGGCGGAACCAATAGCCGCCGTGACCGCAGAAATGGATATGTACCCATACCCCCCCCCACAAAAAAGCCCCGCTCTTCTCTCAAAGGCGGGGCTTTTCATGACATCCCAACTCAGTGGGCGTAAGTCAGCAACAACTCTTTCGGCACCTGGAAATCCAGGGACATCATCACGCTCAAAGCCGTAATGGTGAAGATCGAGAAGACAAACAACTTACGCGCCCAGACAGTGTCATCCACCGCCTTGTAGCCGGTCCAGGCCATGTACAACCAGTACATGCCCATGGCCGCGGCGACGGCGAGGTAGCTCATGCCGGCATAACCACTGAAGGTCAACATCAAGGTCGCCACAAGGAAGGCCAGGATGTACAGCAGGATGTGTTTCTTCGCCACCTGGATGCCACGCTTGACCGGCAATACCGGAATCGAAGCCGCCAGGTAGTCGTTGAAACGGAAGATCGCAATGGCGTAGGAGTGCGGCATCTGCCACAGGCTGAACATCACCAGCAGCACCAGCGCAGCCATGTCGAAGCTATTGGTCACAGCCACATAACCAATCACCGGCGGCATCGCCCCCGACAGGCTGCCCACCAGCGTGCCGTGAACCGACTTGCGCTTGAGGTACAGGCTGTAGAGGCCGACGTAGATGACAAAACCGATCACGGCAAACAACGCCGCCAGCGGATTGGCCACCGTGTACAGCAATGCCACGCCGGCAACACCGAGGACGGTCGCGAAGATCAGTGCCAGTTTCAGGGAGATAAGGCCCTGGACCAGCACGCGATTCTTGGTGCGCTCCATCTTGATATCGATGTCACGGTCGATGCAGTTGTTGAACACGCAACCGGACGCCACAACAAGGGAAGTGCCGATCATTGCCGCCAGGAAGATGGCCAGATCGACATGCCCCTTGGAGGCCAGGAAGAAACCGCCTGCCACAGAAAGCACGTTACCGAAAATGATCCCCGGTTTGGTGATTTGGATAAAGTGCTTAAGCGACATCGGGTCTTACCTCACTTCGCCATCATGTAGGTGTGGATGCTGAACATGATCCACAACGACAGGCCAACCAGCAGCAGGATCACAATGGCCGTGAACACAAACGCAATCACGTTGTTGCGCTGGGCCTGGGAGCGATCCAGGTGCAGGAAGTAATACAGGTGGACAACCACCTGGATCACCGCGAACAACAGCACGATGGCCAGTGTCGTGGCCTTCGGCAAGGTTGGGTACATCACCAGGCCGAACGGGATGATCGTCAGGATCACCGACAGGATGAAGCCGATAGCGTAAGACTTTACGCTGCCGTGGCTCGCATCATGGCTGTCATGGGAGTGTGCATTAGCCATTACAGAGTCCCCATCAAGTAGACAACGGTGAAGACGCAGATCCAGACCACGTCCAGGAAGTGCCAGAACAGGCTCAGGCAGCTCAGGCGGGTCTTGTTGGTCGACGTCAGGCCATGCTTGTTGACCTGGTACATCATGATCGCCATCCAGATCAGACCGGCGGTTACGTGCAGACCGTGGGTACCGACCAGGGTGAAGAACGCCGACAGGAAGCCGGAACGGCTAGGGCCGTAGCCTTCGGAGATCAGCAGGTGGAACTCGTTGATCTCCATGGCGATAAAGCCAAGGCCGAGCAGGAAGGTCAGGCCCAGCCACTTGAGCACGCCTGCCTTGTTGCCACGGAAGAACGCCAGCATGGCGAAGCCGTAGGTGATCGAACTGAACAGCAGCAAGGCGGTTTCGCCCAGCACGTAATTCAGTTCGAAGATGTCGTGGCCCGACGGGCCACCCGCTACGTTGTTTACCAGTACCGCGTACACCGCGAAGATCGACGCAAACAGGATGCAGTCGGTCATCAGGTAGAGCCAGAAACCGTATACGGTCATCTCGCCCGAGTCGTGGTGATGGTCATCGTGCCCATGGTCATCGACATGGGCGTGTCCAGCATTGGTCACTAAGTTCGACATGGTTTAAGCCTGTTCCAACGAGGTTTCAACACGGTTGGCCGGAATCTTCTTCTCGGCTACCAGGCGAGCGTGCTGCTCGGCTTCGATGCGCTCGATCACGTCGACCGGCACCATGTAGCCTTGATCATCACGCGCCGCGTGGATCACGAAGTAGATCACGGTGCCAGCCAGGCTAGCGATGGCCAGCCACCAGATGTGCCAGATCATCGCGAAACCGAAGACCGTCAACAGCGCGCCCATCACCACGCCAGTGGCGGTGTTGTTCGGCATGTGGATCGGTTCGTAGCGCACAGGTCGCTGGTACGCAGTACCGTTTTCCTTGGCTTCGGTGAACGGGTCGATGGTCTCGGCCTTCGGCAGTACAGCGAAGTTGTAGAACGGCGGTGGCGACGAGGTCGACCATTCCAGGGTGTGTGCATTCCATGGGTCGCCGGAGTCGCAGGCGTTTTGCTTGCGGTCACGGATACTCACGTACAGCTGGATCAGCTGGCAGGCGATGCCGACAGCGATCATCACCGCACCGAACATGGCGACGTACAGGTACGGCACCCACTCAGGGTTGGTAGTGGCGTTCAGACGACGGGTCATGCCCATGAAGCCCAGTGCATAGAGCGGCATGAACGCGACGAAGAAGCCGGTGATCCAGAACCAGAACGCAGCCTTGCCCCAGCCTTCGTGCAGCTTGAAGCCGAACGCTTTCGGGAAGTAGAAGCTGAAACCAGCGATGTAGCCGAATACCGCACCACCGATGATCACGTTGTGGAAGTGCGCGATCACGAACAGGCTGTTGTGCAGCACGAAGTCAGCACCCGGGATGGCCAGCAGTACGCCGGTCATGCCGCCGATGGCGAACGTCACCATGAAGCCCAGGGTCCACAGAACCTGGCTGGTGAAGCGCAGGCGGCCGTGGTAGATGGTGAACAGCCAGTTGAATAGCTTCACCCCCGTCGGGATCGAAATCAGCATCGTCGCCAGGCCGAAGAAGGCGTTGACGCTGGCCCCCGAACCCATGGTGAAGAAGTGGTGCAGCCAGACCATGAAGCCCAGTACGGAGATCGCGCCCGAGGCGTAGACCATCGAGTGGTGACCGAACAGGCGCTTGCCGGTAAAGGTCGAGATCACTTCGGAGAAGATACCGAACGCTGGCAGGATCAGGATGTACACCTCAGGGTGACCCCATGCCCAGAACAGGTTCACGTACATCATTGGATTGCCACCAAGTTCATTGGTGAAAATGTGGAAATCCATGTAACGGTCAAGCGTCAACAGTGCCAGGGTAGCGGTCAGGATCGGGAACGAAGCCACGATCAGAACGTTGGCCCAGGTGCAGGTCCAGGTGAAGATCGGCATGTCCATCAGCTTCATGCCTGGGGTACGCATTTTCAGCACGGTGGCCAGGAAGTTGACCCCCGTCAGCGTCGTACCTAACCCGGATAGCTGTAGCGCCCAGATGTAGTAATCCATCCCCACGCCCGGACTGTATTGCAGCCCCGACAACGGCGGATAGGCAACCCAACCGGTCTTGGCGAATTCGCCGACGCCCAGGGACAGGTTGATCAGCACCACGCCGGAAACCAGCAGCCAGAAGCTCAGGGAGTTGAGGAACGGGAACGCAACGTCACGCGCACCGATCTGCAGCGGCACTGCCAGGTTCATCAGGCCGGTGAAGAAAGGCATCGCCATGAAGATGATCATGATCACACCGTGGGCGGTGAAGATCTGGTCATAGTGTTCAGGCGGCAGGTAGCCAGGCGAACCCTCGGTGGCCATGGCCAACTGGGTACGCATCATGATTGCGTCGGCAAAACCACGCAGCAGCATGACCATGGCGACGATGATGTACATCACGCCGATTTTCTTGTGGTCGACCGACGTCAGCCACTCGGTCCACAGGTAGGTCCACTTCTTGAAGTAGGTGATTGCCGCAAACAGTGCCAGACCACCCAGCGCGATCATGGCGATGGTCACCATCACGATCGGCTCGTGGAATGGGACCGCTTCCCAACTTAATTTACCAAACATCGTTTACTCCTCTGCCCCGGCAGCTGAATGCGAATTTGCGTCCGTCCCTTCCACAGCAGCCACTTCTTTCTTCTCGTGCTTGACCGGCTTGCCTGGTTTCATCCCTTCATACTTGTCGATGATTTTCTGAAACAGGTCCGGCGTGTACGAGGAGTACAGCTCTACAGGGTTGTTCTGGCTTGGCTTGGCAAGGGCTTCGTATTCAGCTTTTTCAAGCTGTTTTGGTGAGCTCTTGGCTTCTTGTACCCAGGCGTTGAAGTCTTCCTGGGTGGTGGCGATTGCTTTGAATTTCATGCCGGTAAAGCCCGCGCCACTGTAGTTGGCGGAGATACCGTCGAGCTCGGCGTTCTGGTTGGCAATCAGGTGCAGCTTGGTCTGCATGCCCGCCATCGCGTAGATCTGGCCACCCAGGCCCGGGATGAAGAACGAGTTCATCACCGCATCCGAGGTCACTTTGAAGTTGATCGGGGTGTTGGCCGGGAACACGATCTTGTTGACGGTGGCGATCCCTTGCTCGGGATAGATGAACAGCCACTTCCAGTCCAGCGCGACCACTTCGATAGTGATTGGCGGCACGTCGGATTCCAGCGGACGGTAAGGGTCCAGCTCGTGGGTCGACTTATAGGTGATGTAACCCAGGGCGATAATGATCAGTACAGGTACCAGCCACACCGCGATTTCAATCTTGGTGGAGTGCGACCACTTCGGCGCGTAGGTCGCCTTGGTGTTGGATGCGCGGTATTTCCAGGCGAACGCGAAGGTCATCACGATCACCGGCACCACGACCAACAGCATCAGCAAGGTGGCCGTGATGATCAGGTTACGTTGCTCTACGCCGACCTGACCCACAGGGTCGAGCAGCGTCCAGTTGCAGCCTCCCAGCAATAACATGCCGAAAAGCGGCACTATGCCTAGTAATCGGGTGTACCTGTTTTTACTCATCTCACGACCTCTAAAGCAGCTTGCGCAATGCAGTTGGGTTTTGATCGCCAACACTTCACCCTGCCAAGGGTTGGCATTTCTCTTCGATTGAATAAGGGCCTGCCCGGCGCTTCATGCGCTGATCGACACGTCCAGGTCTGGCGGTGAATTCTTATTCGATTTCGTTGGTCAAAGGCCTTGTTACAGACCAATTCCATTTGGTGCGGATAGTTGAAAGGCTGCCGGCACCTGGGGTCGCATGAAGCATTGTTTCCGCCTCTCGACCGCCCTATTTGCTCAGGGTTGAGCAGCACCGGACACTCAGTGCGGGCGATTGTAGTTAGCTGGCGATGTATAAACCATGACCTATAAAGAAATAATTTTTATCGTTTCCAGCAATAATCCTGCGCCATTGTTGCAAAGGTTTGGGATCGTATCGCGTTTGATTCTCAACAAAAACCCCAAAAAAAGCCGTGTTATTGCCCATTCTGTCGCACCCAGAGACCTCTTCCAGGGTCGCCAAACCCCAGGCAAGCCCGCTAAAAACAAGGCATTCGCCCATCACTGGATGTTCTGTAGAGCACGCCGCGCGCGGGGTCGGCCAGGGTGGAAAATGACAGGCAAAAGCGCCCAACACATGGTCGATTAAGCGCTGTGCCATGGGGTATGAAATGTCCTGCGGCGCCCTCAGTGTGACAACGTGTCGCACGTTGCGCGCAGCCAATCTTGTCCAGCGTCATGACCCCTTCACAAAATGCCCACACACAAAAACGCCCCTGCCTGCATCAGCAGGACAGGGGCGTTTTGTAGGACGATTTAAGCGTTTTGCTTGCGATTACGGTAAATGCCCAGGGGCACCAGGATCACCGTCAACACAAACGCCACCAGCGCCCACTGGGCCAGGGACAAGCCCAGGACCGGCGGGTACGGGGTACTGCAGAACCCATCAACCTGGAAGCCCAAGGGGAAGATCTTCGCCAGGGGCAGGTCATCGACAATCGGCTGCAGCACATCGACGCCACAACTGATGGTTGGATAGAACTGGGTGTACACATGATGCCCGGCGGCAGCGACACCACCGAGGGCGCTGAGCACGACCAGCACTTCAAAGACCGTGACACTGCGCTGGGTGCGCATGGCCGCGCCAATAAAGGCAAAGAGCGCAATCAGCAACAAGGCATAGCGTTGCAAGATGCACAAAGGGCATGGCGCTTCGCCCAGCACTATCTGCATATAAAGCGCGCCACCAATCAGCGCCAGGCAGATGATGCCCAGCAACACCAGGAAGCGCCGCTCACGGCCCAACCGCATTTCGTCAATCATCCCCGTTTCCCTTTGCCTAATGATGGGTATGCCAATGGCCGCAAGTTTACACACAGGTGGTGAAAATTTAGCAGTAGGCGTCGCAATCTTAGGCGCAGGCGGGTTAACGACACATTAATGTGGTGGTCTTTCGGGCCTCTTCGCGAGCAAGCCCGCTCCCACATTTGAATGTATTCACAGATCAAATGTGGGAGCGGGCTTGCTCGCGAAGAGGCCAATACGGTGTTGAAGAGCGGCCGCTTATTCCAGCGCCGCCGCCGGCCCGAAGAACTCATACCGGCTCTGCTTCTCAGGCACACCCAAAGCCTTGAGGTGACGCTTGATCGCGCTCATAAAACCCTTCGGCCCCAGGAAGTAGGCATCCACATCACGCTCTTCGGGCAACCACGCCGCCAGTTGCTCCTGGGTCAGCAAACCGAGCTTGTCCGCCGCCGGGCTGATGCCGTCGTCTTCGGCATAGCAGTAAAAGCGCTGCAATTGCGGATGGCGCGCAGCCAGGGCATCGACCCAATCGCGGAACGCATGCACGCCGCCATTGCGTGCGCAGTGGATAAAATGCACCGGGCGCTCGGTGGCCAGGGCCGCTTCCAGCATCGGCAAGGTCGGGGTGATGCCCACCCCGCCGCTGATCAGTACCAGGGGTTTGTCGCTGGGCACCAGGGTGAATTCCCCCGATGGCGGGAACAGGTCGATGGTCGCGCCCACGTGCATCTGGTCATGCAGGTAATTGGACACGCGCCCGCCCGCTTCACGCTTGACGCTGATGCGGTACAGGCCCGCTTCGGTGCGCGCCGACAATGAATAGTTGCGGCGCACTTCTTCGCCATCGAGGATCAGCTTCAAGCCGATGTACTGGCCGGGCTCGGCGGCGAGGATCGGGCCATTGTCCACCGGGGCAAAGTACAGGGAGACGATTTCACTGCTCTCCTCCACACGCTTGACCAGCAGAAACGCACGCGCCCCGCGCCAGCCGCCAACGGCCTGGGCTTTTTCGTCGTAGATGGCGCTTTCTGCGCCGATCAGGATGTCGGCCAACTGACCATAAGCCGCGCCCCACGCGCTCATCACTTCTGGGGTGGCGATTTCGTCACCCAGCACCTCGGAAATCGCCCGCAGCAGGCAGTTGCCGACAATCGGGTAGTGCTCCGGGAGGATTTGCAGGGCCACGTGCTTGTTGATGATCTTGGCCACCAGGTCGCCCAACTGATCCAGTTGGTCGATATGCCGGGCGTACATCAGCACGCCATTGGCCAGGGCGCGGGGCTGGTCGCCGCTGGCCTGGTGGGCCTGGTTGAACAGCGGGCGCACTTCGGGGTACTCGGAGAGCATCATGCGGTAGAAGTGGGTGATCAGGGCTTCGCCACCGCTTTCGAGCAGCGGCACAGTGGACTTGATGATGGCACGGTCTTGAACGCTAAGCATGGGGAGACTCCTGAGCCTTTAAGGCTTCTGAATGATTACCCTGTAGCAATCAGTATTCATGCCAACTAGCAAACCCTTATTTATCAACAAGTTAAATTAAACATAGTCAATATGACTTCCTACACCTTATAGTCATTAGGACTACAAGGAGTCATTATGACTGCACATTCCCTGCTCACCACCCTGCTGCCACTGGTGGCTGACCTGTCCCGTGAACTGCCGGAAGGCGAGCGTTACCGACGCCTGCTGCAAGCCATGCGCACCCTGCTGCCCTGTGATGCCGCCGCGCTGTTGCGCCTGGACGGCGAATGGCTGGTACCCCTGGCCGTGGACGGCCTGAGCCCGGACACCCTGGGCCGTCGCTTCAAGATCAGCGAACACCCGCGCTTTGCCGTGCTGCTGAGCAGCCCCGGCCCGACCCGCTTTGACAGTGACAGCGAACTGCCCGACCCCTACGACGGCCTGGTCGATGGCCTGCACGGGCATCTGGAGGTCCACGACTGCATGGGCTGCCCGCTGTTTGTCGACGACCATCCCTGGGGCCTGCTGACCCTGGATGCCCTGGACACCGAGCGGTTTGACCGGGTCGAACTGGACGCCTTGCAGGCCTTCGCCAGCCTCGCCGCCGCCACGGTCAATGTGGCCGAACGCATGGAGCACCTGGCCCTGCGCGCCGAAGACGAACACCAGCGTGCGGAAATCTATCGCCAGGCCAGCGGCCATCAGCACAAGGAAATGATCGGCCAGAGCAAGACCCACAAGCGCCTGGTGGAAGAAATCAAACTGGTGGGCGGCAGCGACATGACCGTGTTGATCACCGGTGAAACCGGGGTCGGCAAGGAGCTGGTGGCCCAGGCCATCCACGCTGCCTCGCCCCGCGCGGAGAAGCCGCTGATCAGCCTCAACTGCGCCGCCCTCCCGGAAACCCTGGTGGAAAGCGAGCTGTTCGGCCACGTGCGCGGCGCGTTTACCGGCGCGCTGAACGAGCGTCGGGGCAAGTTTGAATTGGCCAACGGTGGCACCCTGTTCCTCGACGAAGTGGGAGAGTTGTCACTGACGGTCCAGGCCAAGCTGTTACGCGTCCTGCAAAGCGGGCAGTTGCAGCGGCTGGGTTCGGATAAGGAGCATCAAGTGGACGTGCGCCTGATCGCCGCCACCAACCGCGACCTGGCCGCCGAGGTGCGCAACGGCCGCTACCGCGCCGACTTCTATCACCGCTTGAGCGTGTACCCCCTGCAAGTGCCGGCCCTGCGTGAACGCGGGCGCGATGTGTTGTTGCTGGCGGGATTTTTCCTCGAACAGAACCGTTCACGCATGGGCCTGGGCAGCCTGCGCCTGACCAGCGATGCCCAGGCGGCGTTGTTGACTTATGGTTGGCCCGGGAATGTGCGCGAGCTGGAACACCTGATCGGCCGCAGCGCGTTGAAGGCCCTGGGCAATTGCCGCGAGCGGCCGAAGATCCTCAGCCTCAGTGCCAAGGACCTGGACTTGCCCAATGACTCTGCACCCTTGATAGAAGAGCCTGGCGAAATCCCCGTGGTGACTGGCGATCTGCGCCAGGCCACCGAGCACTACCAAAGGCAAGTGATCAGCGCCTGCCTGGAGCGCCACCAGTACAACTGGGCCAGCGCCGCCCGCGAACTGGGCCTGGACCGCGCCAACCTGGGGCGCATGGCCAAGCGCCTGGGCCTGAAGTAACGCGGATCACACTGTGGGAGCTGGCTTGCCAGCTCCCACATTAGATCTTCTTGCACATTAGGTTTGCTTCGGTTGCAAAAGCGGGCTCACAGGCGCAACCGCCCTGGGCTTACGAAACACCAGCACATTCCCCAGCATCACCAATACCAACCCGGCCAGCGCCGGGGCGCTCCATTGGTAGCCCTCGAACAGCGCCGAAACGTTCAATGCCACCACCGGGAACAGCACCGTGCAATACGCCGCCCGCTCCGGGCCCATGCGGCCGACCAGGGTCAGGTACGCGGTAAAGCCAATCACCGAACCGGGGATCACCAGGTACAGCAGCGAGCCGATATAGCGGGTGCTCCACTCCATCTCAAACGGAATGCCCTGGACCACGCAGTACAGCGCCAGCATCGACGCGCCATAGGCCATGCCCCAGGCGTTGGTGGTCAACGGCCTGAGCCCGGCTTTCTGTTGCAGGCTCGACAACATATTGCCTGCCGAGAAACACAGGGTGCCCAGCAGCGCCAGGCCCAGGCCCAACAGTGTTTCGGGGCTAGCGGTATGCCCGACCAGTTCCGGCCAGAACAGCAGCCCCAGCCCCAACAACCCAAGGCCGCCGCCCAGCAGTACATTGCGCGCAACTTTCTGGCCGAAGAACACCCGCGCATTCAACGCATTCCACAGTGTCGCGGTGGAGAACACCACGGCCACCAGGCCGCTGGGGATCCACTGGCTGGCCGTGAGGAAGCACATGAAGTTCACACAAAACAGGCACAAGCCCTGGGCCAGGCAGATCAGGTGACCCCGACGGTTCATCACCTGCAGTTTGCGGCTGAGCAACAGCAGCCCAAACAGCACCAGTGCCGCCAGGCCGAAGCGATAGACGATCGAGACCGGAATTTCCACCACGCCCAATTGCCACTTGAGGGCAATCCAGGTGGTGCCCCAGATCAGCACGGTCAGTAAATACAGGGATAGGTTCATGGCGCACTCCGGTGGTTGAGCCACAGTTTCACCCCGCCTTGCTGCTGGGCACTTGCAGATTCTTGCGCTTTTGTCGGGCCGAGGGATCACAGCGCCAGCCGCCGGGAGTAGGATGCAAGGCGTCGGAGAGAACCCCATGTCTGCACTGGAAAACCTGCAAGTCTTCAAAGCCCTGAACAGCTCGCCCAACGCTCGCCTGGAGCTGTCTGCCGAGCTTGGGGACGGCTTGTCTGCAGCTTTGTGGAGCAACCACCACGACGCCCAGGATTACCAGGCGCCCAGCCATCACACCTTGTCTTGCTATGTGGCCGGCGGCACCGGCACTTTCCGGCGCAACCAGCCCGACACCAAGGGCGGCCCCGACAAGCTGTGCATCCTGCCCGCCGAGCATCAGTCGGCCTGGGTGATCAATGGTGAAATCCGCCTGGCCCATGTGTACTTCAGCCCCGAGCAATTTGCCCTGGGTTGCGTCACCCTGCTGGACCGTGAACCCCGCGCCTTGCAACTGCGCGAAAGCACCTTTCTGGAAGACGAACAGCAAGCGCGACGTTTTCATCAACTGATCCGCCTCAATTGGCAGGAACCGGCAGAACGCTTGCTGACCAGCAGCCTGGCCTTTGAAATGCTCAACCATACCCTGCTGAGCCAGGTCGGCCTGCGTGAGGGGTTGCGACTCAAGGGCGGCCTGGCGGCGCACCAGCGCCGGCAGTTGGTGGAGTACATCGACCAGCAACTGGCCGAGCCGATCAGCCTTGGGCAACTGGCGGGGCTGTGCGCCTTGTCGGAATACCACTTCGCGCGGATGTTTCGCACAAGCTTTGGCCTGCCGCCCCATCAATATGTACTGGCCCGCCGCCTGTCCCGGGCCCAGGCCCTGTTGCGCAGCGGCTCACTGCCGCTGGGGGAAATTGCCCTGGCGTGTGGGTTTTCCAGCGCCAGCCACTTTACCAACCGGTTTCGCCAGGCAATGGGAGCGACACCGGGGGAATACCGGCAGGCGTTCCAGCCCTAGAGGCCTTACACAAAACCAATGCGTGCGGGTTTCAATCGAGGCTTTGTGCCAGGACCACGGCGAGTCGATCTTCCAGCGCCTTGATCCGGCTCCCCTGCACCACATAGTTGTTGGTCAGCATCGAAAACACCAACCGCCGCCCACCCGCATCGGTGATGTAGCCCGTCAACGAAGACACCCCACCCATCGACCCCGTCTTGGCCTGCAGGTTGTTTTGCGCCGCTGTCCCGCGCAGGCGGTAACGCAGGCTGCCGCCGTCCAGGCGGTCCGGGTTGCCGGCGATGGGCAGTGCGTCGTACCAGGCGTTGAACCACGGCTGCTTGTTAATGGCCAGCAACAGGTCGGTGAAGTTCTGCGCCGACACCAGATTACGTCGCGACAAACCCGAGCCATCCACCTGGCTTAATGTTGCCGGGTCCAGGCCCTGGCGCTTGATAAAGTCGGCCACCGCCGCAACCCCGGCCGCCGCCGTGCCAGCATTCGCCTGCTGGCGCCCCATGGCCTTGAGCAGCGCTTCGGCCATGCTGTTATTGGACAGTTTGAGCAAGGGCCTGATCAGCTCCTGCAACGGTGCCGACTGGTGTGTTGCCAGGACAGTGGCGGTCGCCGGACTCACACCACCGATCACCCGCCGCCCCTGCACGCTGATCCCCTGCTCCGCCAAGGCCTGGGCAAACAGATTGGCCACCAGTTGCGTCGGCTCCCACACGCTGACCCATTGGCGGCTTTGCTTGCCCGGCGGTAACGCGCCGCTCAGGCGCAGCAGGTTGCTGCCATGCTGGCGATTGAGCCCATAGCTATTGCCCGGGCCGCTGACGGCCAGGTTGCTGAGCTGTACATAGTCGGTGGGCGGACTCAGGGTGACATCCAGCGGCTGGCCGACCGTTGTGGGCGCCTTGGCCGTGACGATCAAGGTGCCCGCATCAAAATCAGCATTGGGTGACACGGTCAGCGCGGAAATCTGCGCGCCGTAATACTTGTCTTCGTCGTCATGGGCCCAATCCACACCCAAGCGCTCGGCGTCGAACCAGCTGTCATCGAACACCATATCGCCCTGGACCTGACGGATGCCCTGGGCGGCGAGGCTCGCCGCCAGCGCCTGGTAATCCGCCCACTGGATCGTCGGGTCACCCAGCCCCCGCAGGTACAGGTTGCCCAGCAGGCGCGTGCCCTGTTGGCTGCCATTGCTCAACAACTGCGTAGAAAACCGATACTGCGGGCCCAGTACATCCATGGCCGCCGCAGTGGTCAGCAGTTTCAGGCTGGAGGCCGGCACCAGCCGCGTGCGTGGGTTGTGCTGGTACAGCGTGTTGCCGCTGCGAGCATCACGCACCATCAGCGAAACACTGGCACCCGCCAAGGCAGGATCAGCCAACAATTGGTCCAGCGCCTGTTCGCCGGTTTTCGAAGGCGTGGCACAGCCACCCAATAACAGGCTCACGCCCACCAGCATGGCGCTGGTGTGTATCCATCGTCCCAACTGCATCAAACCGTCCCGGCAATCATCAAAGAGCGCAACGCTAGCAGCTCAGGCCGCCAGCGTCATCGCCGACGGTCAGAACTCCAGGGTACTGGACAACGACACCTGGCGCGCATCGCCCATGGACACAAACAAGCGGCTGACGGCCGAGGTGTAGTAGGTACGGTCAAACAGGTTCTTCACATTGAGCTGGAACTTGACCTTCTGCCCGTCAACCTTGGTGTCATAGGTGGCAAACGCATCGGCCACGGTGTAGCCCGGCAGGTCGAAGCTGTTGAGGGCATCGCCGGCCCGCTCGCCCACATAACGCGCACCGGCACCGACGCGCAATTGGTCGCCGCCGACGATGGTGCCGAAGTCATATACGGCTGAAACAGAGCCGGAGTTTTTCGCCACGTTCTGCAGGCCCTTGCCTTTG
The DNA here is from genome assembly GCF_012985645.1 of Pseudomonas sp. WS 5410. Taxonomy (NCBI): domain Bacteria; kingdom Pseudomonadati; phylum Pseudomonadota; class Gammaproteobacteria; order Pseudomonadales; family Pseudomonadaceae; genus Pseudomonas; species Pseudomonas sp. WS 5410. The sequence continues at coordinate 28,665 of NZ_JAAQWS010000015.1, forward strand.
TAGGTCGGGTCTTCGGTGACCTCGGCATCGGTGTAGGCATAGCTGCCGATCAGGCTCCACTGGTCGGTCAACTGCCCACTCAGGTCCATTTCCAGGCCACGGGAGCGCACCTTGCCGGCGACGCTGTAGATCGAGGTCGCGCCCTCGGTGATCGACACCAGCACGTTGCGTTTTTGGATATCAAACAAGGCCACGTTAGCGGTAATACGCCCTGGCATATCGAGCTTGGCCCCCAGCTCCCAGGATTTGGACTGTTCCGGGGCGATGCTGCCGTCGATCACCATCTTGTTGTCCAGCGGCGCAATGGTGGAGTTGGGTTTGAACGATTCGGTGTAGCTGCCATAGAACGACAGCTCATCGGTGTAGCGATACACCAGGCCGGCACGAGGCACCCACTTCTGGCCGTTGCTGTTGGTGTTGGCCGTGAACGGGCGGCCCTTGCCGGCGTATTGGTCGTATGCCTGGAAGCGCGCACCGCCGACCAGGATCCACTGGTCGGTGAGGTGAATGGCGTCCTGGAAAAACACCGAATCGCTGCGCAGCAGGTCGGTCTGGTTGCTGTCCGGCGCGCTGACGTTGGTGCCCGCCACTTCGCGGCCGTACACCGGGTCGTTGTAGTTGAACACGCTGCGGCTGGCCTGGCGGATCAGGTCGGCGCGGTAGATTTTGCGGTACTCGTCATCCAGGCCGAATACCAGGTCATGGCGCATGCCGGCCACGTCCACCTTGCCTTCAAGGCTCACGGTGGTGAAGCGGTCGGTGGTCAGCGCGCCCTGGGTGCCGTCCATGTTGCGCGTCAAGGTGCCATTGGCATTGACCTTAGTCACACGCACCTGGCTGGCGTCGTAGGTTTCGCGGTTCCAGCTGTAGCCGAAGTGGGCCTTCCAGTCGTCGTTCAGGTCGTGGTCGACTTGGACGCGATACAGGTCCGAGCGGCCTTCCATATTGTTGAAGGGCTCATCCAGGCGGCGCGTGGCGGGGATGTCCAGCGGGTGATTGGTCTTGGGGTCGATGGCCGTGCCACGGTCGAACGGCGAGAGAAATTCGCGGTGCTCGTAGGCCAGCAGCACCTGGGTGGTGTCGCCGTACCAGGCCAGGGACGGCGCGATCAGGCTTTCGCGATAGGTGCCGAAGTTGCGCCAGTAGTCCTCATCCTGATGGTCGACGATCAAGCGGTAAGCCAGGCCGCTGTCGCCCAACGGGCCGGTGGTGTCGAGGTTGCCGCCGCTGCCGTTCTTGCCGCTGCCATAGGTCGAGCCACGCACGGTCAAGGCGGTGGACTGGGTCAGTTCGGGTTTCTTGCTGACAATGTTGATCACCCCGCCCGGGTCCTGGATGCCATATAGCAACGATGCCGGGCCCTTGAGCACTTCCACGCGCTCGGCGGTTTCGTTCAGCGCCCGGCCTTGCACCACGGGCATGCCGTCGCGCATCACCGAGCCATTGCGGTTGTCGCCAAAGCCACGCAGCATCACCGCATCCTGGGTGCTGCCCAAGGTGTTGGTCTGGGTGATGCCGCTGATGTTGGCCAAGGCATCATCGAGGTTGCGCGGCACCTGGTCGCGCATCACCTGGGCCGGCACCATGTTCACGGTTTGCGGGGTTTCCAGCAGCAAGCCCTGGGAGCGCATCACCGAGCTGGTGGGCGGTGGCTGGTAGCTGGTGGTTTGCTGCTGGTTGACACCGCTGATGGTGGTGGCGCCGAGGTTGACCGCGCCTTCGCTAGGCAGCGGTTCCAGGGCCAGGGTGCGGGCGTCGATCTGGCGGAAGGTCAAGCCGGAGTTGCCCAGCAGGCGCTGCAGAGCCTGGGCGGCACTCATCTGCCCACTGACGGCCGGGGCGTTGAGGGTGTAGGGGGCTTCGTCGGTGTAGACCACGCTGATGCCGGTCACCCGGCTGAAATCGCTCAGGGCCTGGGGCAACGGCTTGGCCGGCAGCGCAAAGCTGAAGACTGCGCTCTGCTCCTGCGCCGCTTGCGCCAGGCTCAGGGGTTGTAATGCCAGGCCTGAAGCGGCCAGAAGGGAGGCTCCCAGCCACTGTTTAACCGAACCGCCTACCGCCGATTTTGCCCTGGACTTCATGCTTGAGAACCCGTGTAGAAAACGCTGTTAATGCGAATTGATCGCAGTTTCAAGCACTACACGGATGGCGTGGGGTTTTACCTCAGGTGAAATTGAAAATAATTTCAACATCAGCCTTTATTCTTGTTTTTCGCCCCGCCCTGCCGGGCCTTGAAGCGTGGGTTGGATTTGCAGATCACATAGATCCGCCCCCGGCGCTTGACGATCTGGCAGTCGCGATGACGGTTCTTGGCTTCTTTGAGGGAGGACAGGACTTTCATAGGGTGGCTCCTTTGCATGAATGTAATAACATATCATAAATGCAAATAAGAATAATTATCAACTTTCTCTTCAGGCGTTCACGATTCCTGTGGGGCTGGTTTTTAGCGGACCACGATCAACCGCCCCAACACACTGTGCTGCTCAAAGCCCAGCACCGCTTGCAATGCCTTGAGCACCGCCTCGGGGTCTTTGCTCGGAAAGCTGCCGCTGACCCGGCGGGCGCCGAGTTCGTCATTGAACAGCAGGATGCGGCCGGGGTAGTAACGGCCCAGGTCCTTGACCACATCGGCCAGCGGGGTCTTGTAGTAGTTGAGCCAGCCATCGCGCCAGCCCAGGCGCGATTCACTGTCCACCGCATGCCGCTCATCAGCCACACCCTCGGCGTAGGCCACTTGCTGGCCGGCCGTCAGTATTTGCTGAGGACCCTGGGCCGACGGCGTAACCCCTACCCGCCCCGACAGCACCGTCACCTGGGCGCCCGCCGGTTGCAGGCGCACTTCAAATTGGGTGCCCAGCACCCGCACTTCGCCGCTGTCGGCGTGCACCACAAAGGCTTGCCCGGTGTGGGCCACGCTGAAGAAACCGGCACCGCGACGCAATTGGATATGCCGCTCACCGTGACTGAAATCCACGGCAATCGCGCTGTCGGCATCCAGGGTGACTTGGCTTTGATCAGCCAGGGTCACGGTTTTGACTTCACCCGGCGCACTGACGTAATCGGCGCCCAGGTCATCGACCCAGCGCTGCGGCTGCCACCCCGCGCCCAGCGACACCATCAGCACCAGGCACGCCGCCACTGCCAGCGCTGCAGACCAGCGGCGCATGCGGGAGCCTTTCGCACCGTCCATGGCCTTGAGGTAACGCTGCAAGGCCAACGCGTCTTCGTCAGCCAGAGTACTCGCCGGGACTTCGCTCAGTTCCCACAGCACCTGGGCCTGGGCATACGCCTCGACATGGGCCGGGTCGGCACGCAACCAGTGGCTGAAGGTAGCCTGGTCGCCACTGCTCGGCGCATCGTGCAGCAGGCTGAGCCAGGCCAGGGCGGCCTGTTCCTGGGCGGGTGTCGGGGTGACGTTCACGGTGCTTTCCCTGGCGAGCGTGGCGGATGGGCTTGCCGAAGGCTGGCTTTGCAGGCCTCGAGGGCGCGCATCATATGTTTTTCCACGGCACTTTGGGACAGGCCCATGGCCTTGGCGATTTCTGCGTATTTGCGCCCGTGGATGCGGTTGAGCAAAAAGATCTGCCGCGTACGCTCCGGCAAGCTGCGCAGCGCCGCTTCGACATGGCGCAGATCGTTGCCCGCTTCCAGCGCGGCCTGGGGCTCGGAGCTGTGATGGTCGTGCTGCTCCGGCATCCAGCCTTCAGTGCCGCGCACCCGCGCGTTTTCGCTGCGCAGGTGGTCGATGGCGATATTGCCGGCGCAGCGCAGCAGGTAGGTGCTGAGTTCTTCGACCTGCACCAGGGGCCGGCGCCAGAAACGCAGAAACAGGTCCTGTACCAGGTCCGCTGCCGTCGCCCGGCAGCCTACGCGGCGACTGACCAACGCCTCCATCTGTGAACGCTGGGACAAAAATACCTGCAGGAAATGTGCGCGCCCGCCCGACGCTTCTGCGTGGGGCTGATCCTGGGACTCGGGCGGCGTGGCGATCATCAAAAGGCGCTCAGAGGGTCGCGAAAGCCGCAACGGGGCTGACCAGCAGGCCGACGCCCGCGAGAACCAGGGCCAGCCTTGGCCGATACGGCAACAGCAGCACCAGCAACAGCCCGCTGAGCATCAGCACCGCGCACCAGTCCACCAGGCCCCGGCTCCAGCCGGCCATGTGTACCGCCGGCCAGATCGACAACCCCAGCAACAACCAACCGCCCACGCGCAACCCCAGGCGCCGCCGTGGCGAAGGTTTGCTGTGCAGCAACTCGCCATGGTGACGGTCCAGGGACAGGCACAGTGCAACAAAGCCCGCATAGCACAGCAACAAGGCCAGCAACATCAGTGCACCTCGCTTTTGAGGGTCAGTGGGCGGGCGCGCTCGGCCCGGGGCTGGGCGGCGCTGCGGTATTGCATTTTCCAAGCGGCCCAGGCCAGGAACAGGCCGCTGCCCAGGCAGGTCAGGTCAAAGCCGGCCATGGCCCAATCACCCTTGGCCACTGACACGCCCAGATGCTCGGAGGTGGTCAGCGCATTGAGCAGCGGCACCGCCATAAACAGCACGGCGCCCAGGCCCAATTGCTCGATCCAGGCACGGCGGCCACGCCGCAACATGGCATGGAGCAGGGTCAGGCCCCAAGCGATAAAGAAACTTTGCACTTCCCAGTCCGAGCGTTCGGCGAAGCTCACAGGCAGCAGGCGATTGGCCCAGAAAAACGCGGCAATGGCGATGACCAGCCCGGACATGCTGGCAATGTTCAGCACTTCCACCAGGCGCAACTCAAACGGCATCACCCCGGTCTTTACATGCTTGAGCTGACGCTTGCCCAGCCAGATCACCAGGCCGGTGCCAATCATCGCCGTGCCCGCCAGGCCGCAGATAAAGTACAACCAGCGCAGCAGCGGGCCGGCGAAGTGCCCCATGTGCAGGCCATAGAAGCTGCCGCTGATCGCCTTCGGCAGCGACTGTTCGGCACTCACCCGCAGCAGTTCGCCGGTGGAGCCATTAAAGGACACGGTGCTGCCGAAATCATGCACCACCCGGTCAGAACCGGCGCGGGAGACATTGACTGCGGCATTCACATCGCCGGGGTTGTTCACCGCCAGCCGCCCCACGTGCCCACCGTCCCACTGCGCCCGTGCCTGTTCTACCAGCGGCGCCAAGGGCAGCAGCTTGCCCGGCTGGCCGAGGGCCGGTGCGTTGTTGGTGGAAGGGAACAATTCATTGAAGAAGGCGCGGGTGTCGCCGTCATAGGACGCAAGGATGCTGGCGGGCATGACCATGGTCATGAAAATCACCAGACTGCTGTAGGTGATCATCAGGTGGAACGGCAACACCAGCACACCCACCGCGTTGTGCCCATCGAGCCAGGAGCGCTGGCCCTTGCGCGGGCGGAAGGTGAAGAAGTCCTTGAAGATTTTCTTGTGGGTGATGATCCCGGTGATCAGCGCGACGAACATCACCATCGCCGCAATGGTCGACAACCAGCGACCCCACGGGTGAGGCATCTGCAACTGGAAGTGGAACCGGTAGAAGAACTCGCCGCCCATGGTTTCCCGGGCCTGGAGTTGCTCGCCGGAGACCGGGTCGAGCATTTTTTCAATGAAATTGCCGCGCCGGCCAGGGTCGACCTTGTCTTGCCACATCACCGACAAACCGGGGTCGCGGCTGTTGGGCAGGCCGATAAACCAACGCGCCGCCGTGGGGGCGTGCTGTTCCAGATAGCTTTGCGCCACGGCCACACTGCGTGCATCGTCCACCGCATGGGCGGGCACTTCCGGCTGCATCCAGTGGGTGATTTCGCCCTTGAAGTAAGCCAGGGTGCCGGTGAGGAAAATCGCGAACAGCAACCAGCCGAAAATCAACCCGGCCCAGGTGTGCAACCAGGCCATGGCCTGACGGAAACCCTCTTTCATGGGCGCGCCATCCAATAGGCCAGGCCTGCCAGGGTGGCCAGTATCGCGCAGGGCACCAGCACGCCAAACCAGGCGCGGGCGGCACTGCGGCAGGCAAAACACCAGATCACCGCCAGCAGGTAGAACACAAAGGAACTGAGCATGCCGCTGACCACCGCATCGGCGCGGGAGATTGGCAGCCACAAGGTCAGGCACACGCTGGCCAGGGACGCCAGCACATAGCCACCGACCACAGCCGCCAGCACCCGCGACGTCACGCCGAGACGATAGGAAACAGGAAGTGATGCTTTGCTTTTCATGCCAGTGGCACCTGGTTATCAGGGGCGGGAGTTTAATGATAATTATTCTTATAAGCAAAAGAGAACGGATGAAGCGAATACCCACAGGGTTTTGTGTCGGCTTTAAAACGGCTATCGGTCCTGTGCTGATTGCCGAATGCCACCTGGCCACTCTACAATGCGAACAATTCTCGTTATCTAAAGCATGCAGATGCTGCCGGAGTGTTCGCGTTGCGGCCGTCCAATACCGTCGAAGTCCTGTATCACGACCATCACCACTGGCTGACCGGCTGGTTGCGACGCAAGCTCGGCTGCCCGCACAGCGCCGCCGACCTGGCCCAGGACACGTTTATCCGGGTGTTGAGCGCCCGCGAAACCCCGACGCTGATCGAGCCCCGCGCCTTCCTCACCACCATCGCCAAGCGCGTGCTGTTCAACCACTACCGCCGCCAGGACCTGGAGCGCGCCTACCTCGACGCCCTGGCGCAAATGCCTGAACTTGCTGCGCCATCAGAAGAAGAGCGGGCGATCATCCTGCAAACCCTGATGGAGCTGGACCAGTTGCTCGACGGTTTGCCCGTACTGGTCAAACGCGCCTTCCTGCTGGCCCAGCTCGATGGCCTGACCTACGCGCAAATCGCTGCCGAACTGGGGATTTCCATCGCCACCGTCAAACGTCATCTGAACAAAGCGGCCATGCGCTGCTATTTCGCCCTATGAACCCCACCACACACTTCTCGACCCAGGTCGCCGAACAGGCGGTGCAATGGCTGATGCAAATGCAGCAAGGCCCGCTCAACCCGCGCCAACAGGCCAAATGGCAACACTGGCTGGAGGCCCACAGCGAGCATCAACGGGCGTGGGAGCATATTCAGCGGGTCAACCAACGCCTGCGCGGCATGCCCTCGCCCCTGGCCCATGCGGCGTTGAACGCACCGCAATCCAGCAGCCGGCGCCAGGCCCTGAAACTGCTGCTGATCCTCGGCGTCGGCTCGGCGGCTACGTGGGGCTTGCGCCAGCAGCACTTGATCCCGCCGCTGACCGCCGACTACCGCAGCCCCCTCGGCCAGCGCCGCAAGGTACAACTGGCCGACGGCAGCCAGCTGCAACTCAATACTGCCAGTGCGGTGGATGTGCAATTCGATGGCCCACAGCGCCTGATCCGCCTGCTCGAAGGCGAGATATTGCTGCGCACCAGCACCCCGTTGCAGATCATCACCGGCCAGGGCGTCGTCAGCACCCAGGCGGCACAGGTGAATGTGCGTCAGTTCAACGATCACACCCAGGTCGCGGTGCTGGATGGCCAGGTGGAGATTGCACCCAGGTCCTACAGCGGCCTGCCCCTGCCCCTGGAAAAATCCCACCAGGTCAACCTCACCCGCAAAGGTTGGGATACCCCGCGCCTCACCGATGCCAACACGGGTGCCTGGGCCGACGGCATGCTGGTGGCATCGCACATGCGCCTGGCAGATTTCCTCGAGGAACTGAGCCGTTATCGCCGCGGCCAATTGCAGTGTGATCCGCAGGTGGCCAACCTGCTGATCTCCGGCAGCTACCCGCTGGACGACAGCGAACGCATCCTCGACCTGCTGCAAATCAGCCTGCCAGTCAAAGTGCGGCGGTTTACCCGCTATTGGGTCAGCGTCGAAGCCCGCGCCTGAATTATTTTCGACACCCGTGAGCCGTTTTCCGTACCTCGCGTGACAGAGAGGGAAAGCCACCCTGTTTCCCACCTCTGAGGAACGTTCTTCATGCCCCAGCAACCGACTCGCCTGACGCCACTTGCCCGTACGCTGCGCCACTTGCTGCTGGGCGCCAGCCTCAGTTTCAGCGCCCTGCCTTACGCCCTGGCGGCCGAGGCCAAGCCTTATCACATCGCCCCGGCGTCTCTGGAAGCGGCATTGAATCAATTTGGGCGTGAGGCTGGCGTGCTGATTTCGTTTGGCTCCGAAGTGACTGCCGGCGCGCAAAGCCAGGGCCTGCAGGGCAACTACACCACCGAGCAAGGTTTGAACGCATTGCTCAAGGGCACCGGCCTGCAAGCCCGCGCCGAAGGTGACAATGCCTATAGCCTGCAACCCCTGAACGCGCCGGCCCCCCTGGAGCTGGGCACCTCCAATGTGGTGGGCGACTGGCTCGGCGATGCGGCGCAGATCAATGTGTTCGAACACCCCGGCGCCCGTGATGTGATCCGTCGTGAAGAATTCGAGCGCCAGGGCGCAACCCAGGCCCGTGACGTGCTCAACCGTATTCCCGGGGTCAACGCGCCGGAAAACAACGGCACCGGCAGCCACGACATGGCGCTGAACTTCGGCATTCGCGGGCTCAACCCGCGCCTGGCGTCGCGCTCGACGGTATTGATGGACGGCATTCCGGTGCCTTTCGCGCCGTATGGCCAGCCGCAGCTGTCGTTCGCGCCCATCAGCATGGGCAACATGGATGCCGTGGACGTGGTGCGCGGCGGTGGCGCGGTACGCTACGGGCCGCAGAACGTCGGCGGTGTGGTCAACTTCGTGACTCGGGCAATTCCCGATGCACCGACGGTCAAGGGCGGCCTGCAGACCGAGACCAGCCCGTCTTCCAGCCACGATGGCTTCAAGACCACCGGCAACCTGCTGGCCGGCGGCACCGCCGACAATGGCCTGGGCGGCGCGCTGCTGTATTCCGGCACCCGCGGCGGTGACTGGCGTGAACACAGCGACACCCAAATCGACGACCTGATCCTCAAGGGCCACTACCAGCTGGACGAAGCCAACAGCTTCAATGCCATGGCCCAGTACTACGAGGGTCAGGCCGATATGCCCGGTGGCTTGAGCACGGCGGCCTACAAGGCCGACCCGTATCAATCCACCCGGCCCTACGACAAGTTCTGGGGCCGCCGTACGATGTTCAACGTAGGCTATCGCTACCAGGAAGATCGCCGGGAATTCACCGTCAACAGCTTCTTTACCAAGACCTTGCGCAGCGGTTATCTGGACCAGGGCAGCTTCCTTTCGCTGTCGCCGCGCGAATACTGGGTACGCGGCCTGGAAACCCGCCTGGCCCAAGGCTTCGACCTCGGCCCGAGCAGCCACGAGGTGGGCGTGGGCTACCGCTACATCAACGAGGCCGGGCATGAATTGCGCTACCGCACGCCGATCAGCGCCAACCAGCAACTGCCCAACACCGACAGCCGCAACGACCGCGACACCCGGGGTGGCACCGAAGCCAACGCGTTCTTTATCGACGACCGGATCGATATCGGCAAATGGACCGTGACCCCGGGCATCCGCTACGAGATGATCAAGTCCCAGCAGACCAACAACCTGACCGACGTCAAATACAAGGGTGACTACAACACCGCCCTGCCGGCGTTGAACGTGCTGTATCACCTGACCGACGACTGGAACCTGTACGCCAACACCGAAGGTTCCTTCGGCAGCGTGCAGTACAGCCAGATGCCCAACCGTGTGAGCAGCGGTGCGGTCAAGCCAGAAAAGGCCCGCACCTGGGAAGTCGGCACGCGCTACGACAATGGCGCGCTGCGCGCAGAAATCGGCGCGTTCCTGATCAACTTCGACAACCAGTACGAAAGCAACCAGACCAACGACTCGGTGATCGCCCGGGGCGAAACGCGGCACCAGGGTATCGAGTCCAGCGTCAATTACGCCCTCGACGGCTTGAGCCCGGCGCTGGCTGGCTTTGATGTGTACGCCAGCTACGCCTATGTCGATGCAACCATCCGCGAAGACGGCCCGAACAAAGGCAACCGCGTGCCCTTCTCGTCCAAGCACAAAGGCACCCTGGGCGTGGGCTACACCGAAGGCCAATGGAAGTTGAACCTGGACAGCACCTACCAGAGCAGCCAATTCGCCGATAACGCCAACACCCAGGCCGAAAGCGTGGATGGCAGCAATGGGCGCATCCCCGGCTACATGCTGTTCAGCAGCCGCGCGGCATACGACTTCGGCCCGCAGTTGTCGGATCTGAATGTGGCGGTGGGGGTGAAAAACATCTTCAACACCCAGTACTTCACCCGTTCGTTTGACGATAACAACAAGGGCAAATACGTGGGAGAACCGCGCACCGTGTATGTGCAGACCTCAGTCGCGTTCTGACGGGCCGGCAAAGATCCTGAACACACTGCTGGCCAGCTCCGACATTTGATACCTATCAGCCACAAAAAAAACGGGCCTGCATCTGCAGGCCCGTTTTGTATGGGGTTGAAAAACAGTCAGCAATCAGCTGTTAAGCGCAGCCTGTTCGTTTTCCAGGAATTCCTCTTCAAGCCCGGCTTCATCGACTTGGTTGTTGGGCGTGCGTTTCTCTGCACGCGGCTTGCCTTGCAGTCTGCCGAACAGATGCTCCAGCGCGTTATCCAGCTTGGTGGCCGCCCCGTCGATCGCTTGTTCCAGGGTGTCGGCTTTATGGATGACCGAAATCGGTTGATGGCCCTTTGGCCGCGCTTCCAGGCGGCAACTCAAATCATGGGGGCCCGGCTTGTCGCCGTTCTCATCCCGCAGGTAGACCTCGACGCGGGTCAGGTCTTCTTCATAACGTTCGAGCGTGCTCTCAATGGTAGTACGTACCCACTCCTCCAGTCGGATGCTGCTTTCAATATGGTTGTCGCTGTTGACTTGGATTTGCATAGTGTTTCCCTTATTTCAGCTAGCTCGCCAGAGATCACAACTGCAACACCGATGCGGTGAAACCATGACCTCTTAACTACACAATTGAGCACCTGAAGGAACAATTCAACCCCTATGCAAAGATAAATCCTACATTACAAATTAAGCCTGACAGCCGCCCAAAGCGCTGTTATCTTCGGGAGTTGGGTATCCCCACCTACCTGCGTAATTCCTCACAATTGACCCTCTCCCAAGGGGTGCAATCCGCGAAAAATCCCCGCCTCTTCCACCAGCCAATCATGCACCGCACGCACGCCGGGATGGTTCAGCGCGCCTGGCGCATACAGCAGCACATAGCGCTTGTGATTCGGCACCGCAAGGCCGAATGGCACGATCAGGGTGCCGCGCTCCAATTCGTCATTGAGCAGGGTGCGCCGGGCAATCGCCACGCCCATGCCGGCAATCGCCGCCTCGATGGTCAGGTGGTTGCGGTTAAAGGTGTGCCCACGTCGCACGTCGGCGTCGGGATAGCCGATCGCATTCAGGTAAAACTCCCACTCGGCGTATTCATAACTCCCACGCCAGGCCGTGATGTCGTGCAACAGCGGGAAGTGGGCCAGGTCGGCCGGACCGTGCAGCGGCGGCCGCCCGCGCAACAGGCTTGGCGCGCACACCGGGAATATCTGCTCGTCGAGCAAGGCTGTGGATAACAAACCGGGATAACTGCCGTCGTTGAGGTCGATGGCCAGATCAAAGTCGCCTTCGTGCAAGGCAATGCTGCTGTCCTCGGCCACCAACCGTAACTGGATATCCGGGAAACGCTGCTGCAAACGCGGCAAACGCGGCGTCAACCATTTGCCCAGAAAGGACGGAATCGAGCGCAGCCGCAGGGTGCCACTGATCATCCCCGCATCCAGGCGCTGCAACTCGGCATCAATGCTGCCGTAGGCCTCGCTTACCGTGGTCGCCAGCCGCTGCCCTTCGGCACTCAACTCCACGCCACGCGCCCGGCGATGGAACAGGCGAAAGCCCAGACGCTCCTCCAATTGGCGAATCTGCTGGCTGACCGCCCCAGGGGTGATGTGCAGTTCTTCGGCGCAACGGGTAAAGGATAAATGCCGTGCAGCGCAGGCAAATACGTGCAACCAGACATAGGTCTGGGCATGCAGGGGGCGAGCCATAGAGTTTAGTCCTGCTAAAGGGTGTCTTAGGATAATTCGTTGGTCAGTGCCGATCTAGAGGCTCAGTATCGCGCCTCTTCCGCTTGTCCTACAAAACATGGCAGCGATTTCCTACTCCATAGCTTGTAAGGCTTTAGCATGGCTATCAGCGTTTTTGATCTATTCAAGGTGGGCATCGGCCCATCCAGCTCCCATACCGTGGGCCCTATGCGGGCTGCGGCAACCTTCGCCCAGTCCCTCACCAACCAACAATTGCTGGAGCACACCCAACGCGTGGAAGTGCGCCTGTACGGCTCGCTGTCTGCCACCGGCGTGGGCCACGCCACCGATCGCGCGTGCGTGATGGGGTTGATGGGCGAATGGCCAGATCGGGTTGACCCCACCTCGATTGGGCCGCGTATCCAGCAGTTGCGCGAATCCTCCAGGTTAATGCTTGCAGGCCAAAAAGAAATTGCCTTCCACTGGCAGCACGATCTCCTGCTGCTGGAAGAAAGCCTGCCCTACCACCCCAACGCCATGTCCCTGCATGCCTACGGGGCAAACGGCCTGTTGAGCGAACAGACCTACTACTCGGTGGGCGGCGGTTTCATCATCGAGGCGGCCGAGGCCGAGTCGGGTATTGCTCCCACCAGCGATGTAGAGCTGCCCTACGACTTTTCCAGCGCCGTCGAACTGCTGGCCCTGTGCAACAAGCATGGCCTGCGTGTCTCTGAATTGATGATGGCCAACGAACGCGCCTGGCGTAGCGATGAAGAAATCCGTAGTGGCCTGCTGCATATCTGGTCGGTAATGCGCGAGTGCGTCGAGCAAGGCCTGCGTGATGAAGGCATCTTGCCCGGCGGCCTGGATGTGCCGCGCCGCGCCGCAAAACTGCACCGCAGCCTGCTGGAAATCGGCAAACCGAATGTGATCACCTCGACCTTGTCGGCCATGGAGTGGGTCAACCTGTTCGCCCTCGCCGTCAACGAAGAAAACGCCGCCGGTGGGCGCATGGTCACCGCACCGACCAACGGCGCGGCCGGGATCATTCCGGCAGTGCTGCACTACTACATGAAGTTCAATGCCGACGCGTCCGACGATGATGTAGTCAACTTCTTCCTGGCCGCAGCCGCCGTCGGCATCCTGTGCAAGAAAAACGCCTCGATCTCCGGCGCTGAAGTCGGCTGCCAGGGCGAAGTCGGTTCGGCCTGCGCCATGGCCGCCGCGGGCCTGGCGGATATTCTCGGCGCCACCCCCGAGCAACTGGAAAACGCCGCCGAAATCGGCCTGGAGCACAACCTCGGCCTGACCTGCGACCCCGTCGGCGGCCTGGTCCAGGTGCCCTGCATCGAGCGCAACGCCATCGCCGCCGTCAAAGCCATCAACGCCACACAAATGGCCCTGCGTGGCGACGGCAAACACTTCATTTCCCTCGACCGGGTGATCCGCACCATGCGCGATACCGGCGCCGATATGCATGACAAATATAAAGAAACTTCACGGGGCGGCCTGGCGGTCAGCTGGGTGGAGTGCTGAGGAGCACTGCTACCTGCCCCCTACGTGAGCCCGCGCAAAAATAATAATGAGGCAATAACGATGACCGATGTACGTACACCTGCTGCCGAAAATCCCGCTGCTGTCACGCAAACCGTAACGACCGGCTGGAGCAAGCACGACACCACCTGGATGCTGGGCCTCTACGGTACCGCCATCGGTGCTGGCACTCTGTTTCTACCGATCAACGCCGGGGTCGGCGGCTTCTGGCCGCTGATCGTACTGGCGCTGCTGGCCTTCCCCATGACCTTCTTCGCCCACCGTGGGCTGACGCGCTTTGTGCTGTCGGGCAAATCCGGCGACATCACTGACGTGGTGGAAGAACATTTCGGCGTCGGCGCCGGCAAGCTGATCACCCTGCTGTACTTCTTCGCCATCTTCCCGATCCTGCTGGTGTACAGCGTCGCGCTGACCAACACCCTCGGCAGTTTCATGGAACACCAACTGCACATGACTGCGCCGCCACGGGCGATCCTGTCCCTGGTGCTGATCCTCGGCCTGATGGCCATTGTGCGATGCGGCCAGGGCGTGATCGTCAAGGCCATGAGCGTGCTGGTCTACCCGTTCGTCGCCGCCTTGCTGCTGTTGGCCGTAAGCCTGATCCCCAACTGGAACGGCGCGTTCTTCGCCTCCGCCAGCGAGGGCATGCCCCTGCCGGTGTTCTTCAAGACCCTGTGGCTGGCGATTCCGGTGATGGTGTTTTCGTTTAACCATTCGCCGATCATCTCGGCCTTTGCGGTGGACCAGAAACGCGTGTACGGCGCCCAAGCCGAACGCAAGAGCAGCGGCATCCTGGCCACGGCCCACGGCATGATGGTGCTGACGGTGATGTTCTTCTGCTTCAGTTGCGTACTGGCGCTGTCACCGGCTGATCTTGCCGCCGCCAAGGCGCAGAACATTTCGATCCTGTCCTACCTGGCCAACCACTTCCAGACCCCGGTCATCGCCTACGCGGCGCCGTTGATCGCGCTGGTGGCCATCACCAAATCCTTCCTCGGCCACTACATCGGCGCCAGCGAAGGCTTCCAGGGCCTGATCGTCAAAACCCTGCGCGGGCGCAACCGCACCTTGTCGGCGCGCTGGCTGGAACGCTGCACCGCGGTGTTCATGATCCTCAGTTGCTGGGCCGTGGCCACGTTCAACCCAAGCATCCTGGGCATGATCGAAACCCTCGGCGGGCCGATCATCGCGTGCTTGCTGTTCCTGATGCCGATGTACGCAATCCGCCGCGTGCCATCGCTGCGCCAGTATTCGGGCCAGGTGTCGAATGTGTTTGTGGTGTTGGTGGGGCTGATTGCGCTGTCGGCGGTCATTTTCTCGCTGGTGCCCTGAAACAGCTCACTGCACAGATCAACCTGCGGGAGCGGGCTTGCCCGCGATAGCGCTGCATCAGTCACTGAATGGTTGGCTGATCCACCGCAATCGCGGGCAAGCCCGCTCCCACAGGGGCAGTTCGTCGTCAGAAAGATAGCTGTACGGCACGCCCCTTGCTGTACACCCACTGAAGGAAAACGGAGCTTGCGACCGGTGGTCAGGCAACACGAACCAATCGCCATACCGGTCGTCAATCAGTGCATGTTCTTATCAGGCGGTAACGCACCATGGACAATCCTTTTCAACTGATCACCGACACGTTCGCCCCCCAATACCGGGTCAACCTGAGCATCCAGCGCCTGGACGGCAGCATCATGCTGACCCTCTCCGACGACAGCGGCGTGGTCGCCAAACGCATGATCAGCGCCGAACAACGCAACGACCCGCAACGCCTCAAACGCATGGTGCAAAGTGTGCAATTCGGCATTGCCATTGAACAAGGGCACAGCGCCATGGAGATTTTGGCAGTGATGACCGACGGCGACAGTCACAAACTGCTGCAGCGCCCGCCGAGCAACCGGCCGCCCATCGCGGCCGGGCTCTGACTCAGGATTCGGACTTTTCCTTGACCGATGGGTAGCGCGACGAAGCAAAACGCACCACCAGGATGGCGAACGCCAACAACAGAATCCCGCCACACAAGTAAATGATGCCCAGGTCCGGGGCATTGTGGTGGGACACGTCGCCGATCAGCAGGCGGGTCAACGCCGTGATCGCCACGTAGAGCAGGAAGCGGATCGGCATGTGGTTGGTCTTGAAGTAGATCCCCACCATGGCGCCCAGCTCCAGGTAGATAAACAGCAACAGGATGTCATCAACGCTGATGCCGCCTTTTTGCAACATGTCGATAAAGGTCATTATTGCCGCATAGGCGGTGATTGCACCGATACCAAAAAGCGCCAGATAGTGAAACGCCTCCACTGCCAGGTTGCCCAGGGAATCTGCATTCGCGTGCAGGCTTTTGCGCACTTTGTCGGCCCACTTCATTTCTGTCATTGCTCACCACCACTGTTTAAAAAATAACCAACCCGGCCAATACCTGCGTCGTGCCTCACGGCTGATCGGATAATGCCCGTTCGGCGTGACGATAGTTAGGCATGCAGAAAAAAGGCCAGGGATTGCAGAGTGAGATGATGGCGGCTTGATATGAGGCACTTCAATCAATTGAATGTCTTGCGACCTTGACGTCAATCAGCGCCCGCATTTCTGCCATGACGTGATCATGAGGGACGCCACGGCTTGGATCATCAAGGGCAGCGTTCACCTGGGAACGGAACCAGCGGTCATAACTGGCGGCGGGCTCTTGGGTATCTGCGGGGATATCTGAGGGAAAAGAAGTCTCGATAAAAATTCAAAGCCTATGCCGATTTTGTAGGAGCTGGCTTGCCAGCTCCTGTGTATTGGGATCGGCCTATGCCACCTGCTCTAGCGCGCGGTCAACCAGTAAACCACCCATCTCCACCAACTGGTGAATTGCCAACAGCAAGCTGCGCTGTGAGCCATCAAGATCAAAAGCCAGTGTGCTTGCCATTTCACGGGCGCTATTCAAGGTTTCGCTGGCGTTGACCAGTAAGGTTTGCGTGTCAGCCCGAGGCGTTACGCTGAAAAGCGTCGCGGGGGGCTCCGGAGCAGGTTGAAGCAATTCAGACCGCAAGTAGTGATCAATGGCCCGATTGGCAGCCGCTTGCAGCCGAGCGTCATTGCGTGAGTTGTCTGGGGGGTTGGGGGAGTTCTTTTTCATGGCGTATCTCTTCTTGATCGAATGGAGATCCACCGCCGTCTGCCGCCAAGCAGATTGGGTGACGGATTGCACAAGGTTGGCGGACCGGTAAGAAGAAACCCAGCACCCCGAAGGGTCCCTGCGCAACCCGCCATGACATAGGAAAGCAGGCGTTAAAACGCCAGCAATCTTGTTGGGGGGTCGTTGCGCTACCTTCTACCGGGCCGCCAAGCCCACTCGCTGCATACGCAGCGCCCGAGGAAGGTAAGCCACCGGACAAATCCAGCGCAACCCCGGCAAGTTGTCAGAAATTTCCGTTGTAGCAAACCCCCATTTCCCAACTACATTAAAAAGCTGCTACCCAAACCCCATGGATTGGCTTATCCTTTTAGCTGTATATAAATACAGTAGTCGCAATAGACAACTATCGTGAAGGCATGTGAGGTGGTGAATGGCCGTCGAAGTGGTATACCGCAGCAGCCGAGATCTGGAGCGTTTGTTCATGGATAAAGCCGAAGCTGACCGTCATGACAAGATGCTTGAACTCGCTGAGTTGCTCGCAGAAGTGTTGCAAAAAGCCGTGCCGTCCCTGAGCGAGCAGCAGGTGGAAGAAGCCGGGATCTACATGGCGAAGAATCGCGATGTGTTTGCCAAGGCGTTCAAGAGCCAGCCGGATGCGTTGTCCGAGTTGCTGAACCCGGCGGCGGAATAAAGCCCGAATTGAACAGGCCCTGAATCGTTGATTCAGGGCCTTTTTAATAAGGGCTCGGCGTACAGCAGGCGCTCGGCCAGTTCATCGGCCACCCGCGCAGGTGAGCGTTTTTCGGCCTGGGCGTGGCCGAAGATTTCGGTCAGGCGGGTGCCGATGTTGGACAGGTGCGCGGTGATGGTCGCCAGGTCCGCGCCGTTGTGCTTGAGGGCGACATAGATCAGGCCGCCGGAGTTGATCACGTAGTCCGGTGCGTAGAGGATGCCACGCGCCTCCAATTGGTCGGCCACTTGCAGGTGGGTCAGTTGCGCGCTGGCGGAGCCGGCCACGGCGGCGCAGCGCAGTTGGGCGACGCTCTGGCGGTTGAGGACGGCGCCCAGGCCGCACGGCGCGAGAATGTCGCACGGGGTGCTGAGCAAGGCTTCGTTGGCAATCGGGTGGGCGCCCAGTTGCTCCATGGCCAGTTGCACTTTGCCAGGGTCGATATCGCTCACCAGCAATTCGGCGCCAGCGGCGTGCAGTTGTTCGGCCAGGGCGTAGCCGACGTTGCCCAGGCCCTGGATTGCCACACGCAGGCCTTCCAGGTTGTCGCTGCCCAGGCGGGCCATGGCGGCGGTGCGGATGCCGGCGAATACGCCCATGGCCGCATGGGGTGACGGGTCGCCGGCGGCGGTGGTGCTGGTGACAAAGCGCGTGTGCTGGGCGATGCAGTCCATGTCGGCCACAGAGGTGCCGCTGTCGATGGCGGTGATATAGCGGCCATCGAGCTGCTCAATACACCGGCCGAAAGCTTCGAACAGCGCGGCGCGGCTTTCCACATGGGCCGGGCGGATGATCACCGCGTTGCCACCGCCCACCGGCAGACCGGCCAGCGCGGCCTTGTAACTCATGCCTTGGGCCAGGCGCGCGGCATCGGCCACGGCGCTTTCATCGTCGGGGTAGGCCAGGTAGCGACAGCCACCCAGGGCCGGCCCCAAGCGACTGCTGTGGATGGCAATGACCGCCTTCAACCCGGTCACCGGGTCAACGCTCAGGTGCAGGGATTCAAGGCGGGTGCTGTGCATGAGAGCAAACATCGTCAAGCTCCCGAATCACTTCTTGTAGTCGCCAAGTATAGGCTGCCGGGAAAAGGTTGCCGGAGCGTGCAGGAATAAGCAGCCCGTAATTACAGGCTTTGCGACATATCCAGGTAGGCCGGTTCTCAAGAAGCTGGACGAAAGTTCTTGGCAAGGCTAAAACGGGACATCCGACGGAGAATGCAATGAATCCCCGCCAAGCCTTTTTCGAATGCCTGCACCGCTCGCCTCCGGCGCTGTTTGAGGCCGCGTTATGGATCGCTGCCGAGCACGACCCTGCCGTGGACCCGCAGGCGATCCTGGCTGACTTCACGGTGCTGCAACAGCAAGTCAGCCTCGGCATGCCGCTGCTGCCGGCCGATGAACTGGGCCAGCCGTTGCTGCGGATAATGAATGACCTGGGGTTCGCCCAGGATGACTTCACCCCCTTGCGCCCCGCCGCCGCCCTGTTGGACAAGGTGTTGCAGCGCCGCCGTGGACAACCCCTGGCCCTGGGCCTGATCGCCCTGGAGTTGGCGCGGCGCCTGGAGATCCCTATGGTGGGGGTCAATTTTCCGGGGCACTTCCTGCTGCGGGTAAGCGGTGCCGATCATTTGCTCGACCCCTGCGGCGGGCGGCGGCTGTACCCCAACGACTGCCGCGAACTGCTGCAACGCCAGTACGGCCCCAATCTCAAGCTGCAAGCCGAACACCTGCGCAGCGCCGAGCCGCGGCTGATCCTGCAGCGGCTGTCGCGCAACCTGCGGCAACTGCACCTGACCAATGACCATCACCTCGCGGCGCTGATCGACGCCGAGCGCGTGCTGGAGCTGGGCGACGCCAGCGCCGCCGACTATCTGGCGCGGGCCAGTCTGTACAAGCACCTGGATTGCCCGAATGCCGAGCGCTTCGATCTTGAGCATGCGCTGTTGCTCAGTGAAGACCCGGTGCAGCGGCTGCGCCTGACGGAGCGGCTGGGGCATTTGCCGCCTGGGGCGGTGGTGCATTGACGGGGGCTGACCTTGAACCGCGTCGCCCCCATCGCAGCCTCGCTGGGGCTCGACGGCCCCCACAAATAAGGGGGTTGCCCCTCAGGATTCAAGCGGGTGCTGAAGGATCTCAACCGGCGCCTTGGCCTCGGGCGAGCGCACCTGAATGATCAACAACGCGGCGATCACCGCCGGAATCGCGCAGAAGAAGAAAATCTGCTGCACCGGCACGTGCATCGCCAGCAACATGCTGCCAAACAACGGCCCCAGGATCGAACCAAACCGCCCGACACCCAGTGCCCAGCCGGTGCCCGTGGCACGTACATGGGCCGGGTAGAAGTTGCTGGCAAATGCATTGAGGGTCAACTGGCCGCCGATGATGCAAAAGCCCGCCGCAAACACAAACGCCACCAGGTAACGCGGGTTGTCATGGTTGAGCCCCAACAGAATCGTGCACACCGCCGCTGCCGCCAATACACCGGAAAGCAGGCGTACTTTGCTTTTCAGGCGGTCGGCAAACCAGGCCATGCCAATCGCGCCCAGGGTGCCGGCGAACAGGAACATCGAGGTCACCAGGTTGGCTTTGTTCAAGGCCATGCCACTTTCCAGCAGCAGTGACGGCAACCAACTGATCATGAAATACAGCAGGATCAGGCTGACAAAAAAGGTCGACCAGATCAGCAGCGTCGGCCGTGCATAGCCATTGCGAAACAACTCCACGACAGTCAGCTTGCTGCCCTGCTCCTGGCGATTCTGTTCTTCGCTGGCCGCCGGTGCCTGCCAACCGGGCAGCATGCGCGCCGTGACTTTCTGCAGGCGCGTATAGGGCGGTGCATCGCGCAACAAACGCGGCAAGGATTCAGGCAGCAGCCATACCAGAAAGGGAAACAGCAGCAACGGCGTCACGCCACCGGCGAGGAACACCGCCTGCCAGCCAAAGCTGTCGATAAACCCCGCCGCGACAAAACCACCTGCTGCCCCACCGAACGAGAACCCGCAGGCCGCCAGCGTCACCATCAACGTGCGCATACGCGGTGGCGAATATTCCGACATCAAGGCCATGGCGCTGGGCATCGCGCCGCCCATGCCAATGCCGCAGATAAAGCGCGCGGCCATCAGGGTATTCAGGGAATTGGCGAATACCATCAGCACCGTGAGGCTGGCGTAGATCAGTACGCAGGCGAGCAGGATGCGGCGCACGCCGAAACGGTCGGCCAGGGGCGTCACAGCCAGGGAGCCCAAGGTCAGCCCCAGCAGGTTGGCACTGAAC
The DNA here is from genome assembly GCF_012985645.1 of Pseudomonas sp. WS 5410. Lineage (NCBI taxonomy): Bacteria > Pseudomonadati > Pseudomonadota > Gammaproteobacteria > Pseudomonadales > Pseudomonadaceae > Pseudomonas > Pseudomonas sp. WS 5410. The sequence continues at coordinate 49,285 of NZ_JAAQWS010000015.1, forward strand.
ACCGGGCCGAAGGCGGCCTTTTCCAGGCCCCAGTCCTGGGCCAGGGCCGGGACCACGTAACCCAACACCTGGGCGTCGTAACCATCGGTGACCAGCAACAACGCTAACAACAGGAGAATCAACCACTGGTAGCGCGACACCGGACGGGCGTCGAGTGCCGCGCGAAAGCTGGCAATCTGATTGTGCATCGCAAGGACCTTTTTATTTTTATGGGGCATCACTCGTGGGAGCTGGCAAGTCAGCTCCCACATGGATCTAGGGGGTGTCAGGTTGGTTGGAGGGGTGGGCCTGGATGAAGGCGGGGTGTTTGGCCGCCAATGCCGCGACACGCAGGATTCGCGGGTAACCCTCCAGCGCCACCTTGAAGCGCTCTGCCGCATACAACTGCGGGATCAGAAACGCATCCGCCAGCCCTGGCTGGTCACCGAAGCAATAGCCCTGGTCACCGATCAATTGCTCCACGGCGCCCAGGCCCTGGCTGATCCAGTGCCCGATCCACTCCAGCAATTGCGCCTCGTCATGCCCCCACTGACGCAGCAGGTTCTGAGTGCTGGAGTTGTGCAGCGGGTGAATGTCACAACCGATGATCGACGCCACTGCACGCTGATGGGCGCGGGCCGCCAGGTCCTTGGCGAGCAGCGGTACCTGTGGATAACGTTCGTCCAGGTATTCGATGATCGCCAGCGACTGGATCAACAGTTCGCCCTCGTCGGTACGCAACGCCGGGACACGGCCCTGGGGGTTGATCGCCAGGTACTCGGGCTGGCGGTTGGCGCCGCCCTTGGGCACCAGCAGGTTGACCGGCAGCGCGGTAAAGTCCAGGCCCTTGAGCGCCAGGGCGGTGCGCACCCGATAAGACGCCGTGGAACGATAGTAGGTATAGAGCTCCATCCCCTCGCCCCCTTAGCGCGCGGCGACCACAGTGCCACGGCATTCGCCGAAACCAATGGAGGCAAATCCCTCACGCTGGCAGCGGGCGCGCAGGATGATTTCGTCGCCGTCTTCAAGGAACTTGCGCACTTCGCCGGAGGCCAGTTCGATCGGCTTTTTGCCGCCTTCGGTGATTTCCAGCAGGCTGCCGAACTGACCGGCCTCGGGGCCCGACAGGGTGCCCGAACCAAACAGGTCGCCGGCCTGCAGCTGGCAGCCGTTGACGCTGTGGTGCGCGACCATTTGCGCCACGGTCCAGTACATGTGCTGGGTGTTGCTCAGGGTCAGGCGATGGGGCGCCAGGTTCTGCTCGCGCATCGCGGCGGTGGTCAGCAGCACTTCCAGTTCGATATCAAAGCCGCCAGCGGCCTGATCACGGGTGTCCAGCAGGTACGGCAGCGGTTGTGGATCGCCGGCCGGGCGCGCGGGCTGGGCCTTGCGGAACGGTTCCAGGGCTTCGGCCGTGACCACCCAGGGCGAGATGCTGGTGATAAAGCTTTTCGACAGGAACGGCCCCAGTGGCTGGTATTCCCAGGCCTGGATATCGCGGGCCGACCAGTCGTTGAGCAGGCAGAAGCCAGCGATATGCTCGGCGGCATCGCCAATGGCAATCGAGTCGCCCATGGCATTGCCCTGGCCGATCCAGATGCCCAGTTCCAGCTCGTAGTCCAGGCGTGCGCACGGGCCGAAGGTCGGTTCGGTCTGGCCGGCTGGCAGGGTCTGGCCCTTGGGCCGGCGCACCTCGGTGCCGGAGGTACGGATGGTCGAGGCGCGGCCGTGATAACCAATCGGCACGTACTTGTAGTTGGGCAGCAAGGGGTTGTCCGGGCGGAACAGTTTGCCGACGTTCTGCGCGTGTTCGATGCCGACGTAGAAGTCGGTGTAATCGTTGATTTTCGCCGGCAGGTGCATCTGGCAATCGGCGGCCAGTGGCAACACCTGGGCGCCCAGGGCTTGCAGCTGGGCTTGCTGGCTGCTGCCCTCGGCGAGCAGTTCCAGCAGGCGTTCGCGCAGTGCCACCCGTGGGCCGCGGCCCAGTTCGAAGAAGGCGTTCAGTTGGCCGTCCGCCATAGCGTCGATGGCGCGGCGCGCTTCACCGTCAAACAGGTCACGGGCCGCTTGCAGATCAAAAATGTGCTCGCCGATCGCCACGCCACTGCGCGGTGCCGAACCGTTGTGGCTGAAGATGCCCAGGGGCAGGTTCTGCAGGGGGAAATCCGTGTGACCGTTGGCCGAGGCCACCCAACTGCGGGTGAGAGTGGACTGCGTCATGGCTTATCTCCGATTCGGGTTGAAGGTTGCCGGCAGCGTGGCCCAGCAAGCGTCGTAAGTGTTTTGCAATTGCGGGCAATCCAGGGCGAAGCGGGTCGGGCGCAGCACCTGGCTGGTCTCGAACATAAAGGCCATGGTGTTATCAATTTTGTGCGGCGCCAGGTCGACGGCGATGGCCTTGGTGCAGGTCTCGCCATCCGGGCCGTGGGCACTCATGCAACTGTGCAGCGACGCGCCGCCGGGCAGGAAGCCTTCGGCCTTGGCGTCATAGGCACCCTGGATCAGGCCCATGTATTCGTTCATCAGGTTGCGGTGGAACCAGGGTGGACGGAAGGTGTTCTCGGCCACCATCCAGCGCGGCGGGAAGATCACGAAATCGAGGTTGGCCAGGCCGTGAACGCTGGTGGGCGAAGTCAACACGGTAAAGATGGACGGGTCCGGGTGATCGAAGCTCACCGTGCCGATGGTGTTGAAGCGGCGCAGGTCATATTTGTACGGCACGTTATTGCCATGCCAGGCCACCACGTTCAGCGGCGAGTGGTCGAGGGTGCAGCCCCACAGCTCGCCGAGGAACTTCTGCACCAGGGGCGTAGGTTGCGAAAGATGTTCGTAGTGGGCGACCGGGGTCAGGAAGTCCCGGGGGTTGGCCAGGCCATTGCTGCCAATCGGCCCCAGGTCCGGCAGGCGCAGCGGCGCGCCGTGGTTTTCGGCGACGTAGCCGCGAGCCTGGGCATCCAGCAGCTCGATGCGAAATTTCAGGCCCCGTGGCAACACGACGATTTCCAGCGGCTCGACCTCCAGCACCCCCAGTTCGGTGGCGATGCGCAGGCGGCCTTGCTCAGGGACGATCAACAGTTCGCCGTCGGCATTAAAGAACACCCGCTCCATGGAGCAGTTGGCACGGTAGTGATAGATGCTGATGCCGGAGGGCTTCTCGGCGCCGGCGTTGGCCACCATGCCGACCAGGCCGTCGATAAAGTCGGTGGGTTCTGCAGGTATATCCAGCGGGTTCCAGCGCAGGCGGTTGGGCGTGACCTCGCCCAGCGGGCCGCCGGCCAGTTGCCGGTCCAGCTTGATGAATGCCGGGTGATTGGCCGACGGCTGGATGCGATACATCCAGGTGCGCCGGGCTTCGCTGCGCACCATGGTGAACGCGGTGCCGGAGAACAGTTCGGTGTACAGCCCGTAGGGCGCTTTTTGCGGGGAGTTCTGGCCGACCGGCAGTGCACCTGGCAAGGCTTCGCTGGCGAATTCATTGCCAAAGCCCGATTGATAATCGAGGGTCATGGATCGTCCTCAGTAAGGAAGTTGTTTTTATCGTAATCCAGTTACGCATAACGTAATTTGCTCCGTATCGACCGTCAAGCTATAAAGACCGCCATTCGTCTTTCGGACACACGCTCTCCATGGAAAAGCCGCCCGCCCCCCGCGACACCGGTAAACAGAAAGTCCGCTCGGCCGAAGTCGGCACCGACATCCTCAAGGCCCTGGCCGAACTGTCGCCGGCCACATCCCTGTCGCGTCTGGCCGAGCACGTGCAGATGCCGGCCAGTAAGGTCCACCGCTACTTGCAGGCCCTGATTGCCTCGGGGTTTGCCGAACAGAACGCGGCCACCAACCATTACGGCCTGGGCCGCGAGGCCTTGCGCGTGGGGCTGGCGGCGCTGGGCAGCATGGACGTACTGAAAGTCGCCACCCTGCCCCTGGCGCAGCTGCGCGACGAGTTGAATGAAACCTGCTTTCTCGCGGTATGGGGCAACCACGGCGCGACCGTGGTGCATATCGAACCGGCGGTGCGTGCGGTCACGGTGGTGACGCAATTGGGCTCGGTGCTGCCGCTGCTCAGCTCCTCGACGGGGCTGGTGTTCAGTGCGTTTTTGCCAGAGCGCGAAACCGTTGACCTGCGCGCGCAGGAAATCCAGGCCGGCATCGCCCATGCGCTGGCGGACGACCAGGCGTATGTGCAGGCCTGTGAGCAGATTCGCCAGCGTGGCCTGCACTTTGTGCATGGTTTGCTGATGCCGGGGGTCGATGCGCTGTCGGCGCCGGTATTCAATGCGCTGGGGCAGGTGGTGGCGGTGATGACGGTGGTGGGGCCGACCTCGTTGTTCCATGCCGATGAAGATGGACCGGCGGCCCGGCAATTGCTGGCAGCGAGCCAGGCGGTGAGTTGGCGGATGGGTTATCAACCCTGATCCACCAATACTGAATGCACACAGGTTAATGTGGGAGCTGGCTTGCCTGCGATGGCGGTGGGTCAGTCGCAGAATGTATCAACTGACCCACCGCCATCGCAGGCAAGCCAGCTCCCACAGTTGATCTCCATTGCCTGTAGTACCGTCGCTCAGGCCATCAGGCCCAGGCTCTTGGCCTTGGCCACCGCCTGGGTGCGCCGCTCCACCCCCAATTTGCTGTGAATCCGCCGTGCATGGGTCTTCACCGTGTGCAGCGAGATAAACAACAGGTCGGCAATTTCCAGATTGGAGTTGCCCAGTGCGATCAGTTGCAACACTTCCAGCTCCCGTTGGCTCAACGGGTTTTCCCCCGGCGCCGCCACTGTCTCCTGAGGTTCAAGCCCCAATTCACTGAGCAACCCCGGCTGGCGCAGGCGCAGTTCACGCACCGCCTGCTGCACCTGACAGCGCGCCGCCAGGGCCAGACCGGTTTGCAGCGCACGCACCGCCAGCGCTTTCTCCCCCAGTTGCCAGGCCACCTCGCCCAGCACCAACTGCAACTCCACTTCCAGGCACTGCATGCCAGACTCGCGGGCGGTGTCGAGCAAGGCGGTGAGCCGCTGGATGGGGTGCTCGGCACGGCGCAGTTTGACCTGGGCCAGCACCAGCAGATACTCCAGCCGGGGGATCAACTCCAGGGTCGCCGGCGGCGCCTGTTTGGCGTGGGGGCCGTGATAATGGCGCAGCACCCGGCTGACCGCTTCCAGGGTCAGTTCGGCCCGCCCCTGCTGCAGCCAGAAATGCCCGCTGAGCAACAGCAACACCGCCCGGTACACCGTATCGGGCACCTGCCGGCGCTGCATCAGGCGCTCGGCGTCGCGCAGTTGGATAAACGCCTGGGCGTAGTCGCCGCGGTTGGCCGCCAGCATTGCCAACCCGAGGAAGCCATACAGCACGCGCTTGTCCTGGCTATGCAGGCACATGCCCAGGCCGGCTTCGAGGCATTCGGTGGCCAGGGCGTCATGCCCCTGGCGCAGTGCCAGATGCCCTCGGCGCAAGGCAATCCGGCCCATCAGCGGCCCGGTCTTGAGACGCTGCTGGATCAACATGGCCTGCACGCCTTCCAGCAGGCTCTGGGCCCGGTACGGTGCGCCCCGCTGCTCCAGCAGTTGCGCATGATCAAGTTCCAGTAGCGCCTCCAGCAACAGCGAACCATGGGCCCGCGCCAGGCACAGCGCCTCGCGGTTGAGGGCCTGGGCCACGTCCAGTTCGCCGCGCAACAGCGCTTGCTGGGTCAGCCCAGACAGGCACATCAGGCGCGACGTCCAGGCGCTGTCCGGCAAATCATTCAACGCATCGAGAAAGTGTGCGCGGGCCCGCACCGCTTCGCCCCCCAGATGCAACAACCACCCCCACTGCGCCTGCCAGCGCGCCAGCAGATGCCGTTGCAAGGCGGCCGTGGGTTGCGGGGTGAAACGTGCCAGTTGATCAACACATTGCGCGGCCTGCTCGAAACGCCCGGCAAACAGCAAGGCCGCGGTGACCAGCCCCACCCGTTGCGCCGAGCCGAGCATCAACTCGTCACCGTGCTGCTCATGCAGGCGCAACAACAACACGGCGTTTTGCTGACGGAACAGGTCTTCGAAACTGAAGTGCTCCAACAGGCTCACCGCCGCTTCGTACTCCTCGGCCAACAGCGCTTGCTCGAACGCCGCCTGCCAATCCTGGGCCGCGCTGAACCATTGGCAGGCGCGCCGGTGCCAGGAGCGCCGGGCCGGCCAGGGTTCGTCGCGCAGCAACTGGGCCAGGGGCGTGAAGACCTGCAGCCAGTCCGGCGAGTCTTCCCAGGGCTCGATAAACGCCCCCAGGGCCTGAAGTTCACGCAGGTAGTCGGCGCCATCGCCAAAGCCAAACAGGTGTTCGCATAGCCCCTGGTTAAAACGTGGCAAGTGCGCCAGTACGCGCCAGGCCTCCTCCAGCTCTTCAGGCAGGGTGCTGAACAGCTCGTGCTGCAGATAGTCGAGCAGGGTCTGGGAACGCCCATGCCAGGCGCCGCTGTCGGGATGGCTGTCGCCTTCCAGCAGGGCAATACGCACCCCAGCGCACCAACCGGCGCTGAATTGCAGGACCTTGTCGGCAGTCTGCCCGGCGGCGGCGTGATGCTCGAGCAGTTGCTGGACCTCGCGCTGATCGAACGCCAACTCGGTGCCGCCGCACTCCCACAATTCATCATCGAGCAACAGCCGCGGCCAATTGCAGGCCGGGCGGCGACGCGCCCCCAGCCACCAGACCAAAGCCGGGCTGCTGGCCGTCAGCACCCGGTCGAGCAAGGCATCCAGGGCCGGTGCCGACACCCGGCAATAGTCATCGAGAAACAGCCAGGCCGGCGCTTGCCAGCGGCTCAGGTCCAGCAGCAAGCTGGCTTCGTCGACAAACGCCAGGCCCAGGCTCTGGGCCAGGCGCTGGCAGAAATCCAGCGGGGCCAAAGCCGCGCCATTGAGCGGCAACCAATACACTTGGCAGCTCGCCGGGGCCTGCAGGGCACATTCGGCCAACAAGGCACTCTTGCCGCTGCCGGCCGGCGCGCACAGCAACCGGACCCGCGCCTCGGTACCCCGCAACGGCTCGGCCAGGCGTGGGCGCAGCAAATGGTGGGAAGACAGACGTGGCATGAATCCAGGACGATCCAGGCGACGGGTCATGGCGGTCATTACAGCGTCCCTTTTTTATTGTTATGCGGCGTGCGGACTACCGTAGTCCTGTCAATGGGCGTTGTTGAAGAAGTATTCAGCGGGCTGATTGCCGAGCATAAAAAAGCCGGGCTTCATTTGAGCCCGGCACAGGATTGGGTTTACAACCTCAGGTCAGCGTACGCCCGAGGCGCGCAAGGCCGCCGGGGTGTAGTCCGCTGCCTTGGCGTTGAAGCCGAACACAAAGCTGCTCTTCTCCTCGTTCTTCATGCCCAGGGCGATGTAGCGCCCGGCGATGATGTCGTACAGGGTCTCGACCGTGTAGGCCGGGGTCTGGTGGTTGTAGTAGAACTGCGCATGGCCTTCGGCAACGCGCCACAGTTGGCCACGGCCGTCGTAGTGATCCACCAGCGCCACTTGCCAGCTGTCTTCGTCGATGTACATGTGGCGCTTGGCATAGATGTGCCGTTCGTTGGGCTTGACCGTGCCGACCACTTCCCAGACCCGGTGCAGTTCATAGCGGGTCAGGTCCTGGTTGATATGGCCGGCCTTGATGATGTCGTCATATTTAAGGGATGGCGAGTCGAGCTTGTAGGCGTTGTAGGGAATGTACATTTCCTTCTTGCCCACCAGCTTCCAGTCGTAGCGGTCTGGCGCGCCGGAGAACATGTCGAAGTTATCCGAGGTGCGCAGGCCGTCGGACGCGGTACCCGGCCCGTCGTAGGCCACTTGCGGTGCACGGCGCACGCGGCGTTGACCGGCGTTGTAGATCCACGCCAGGCGCGGTTCCTTCACCTGGTCGAGGGTTTCGTGCACCAGCAGCACGTTACCCGCCAGGCGGGCGGGCGCGGTGACCGACTGCTTGAAGAAGGTCAGCACGTTGGCGCCCTTGGCCGGGTCCATGTCCGGGATCAGTTGCGGCACCGCCACTTCTTCTTCGAAGCGGATCGGCGTGTAGCTGCCGTTGGTCTGCGGTGTGGCCTGGGTGATGATGCGCCGCAGGTTGCCGCCGTGGTAACGGGTGATGTGGTTCCACAACACCTCGACGCCATTCTTCGGAATCGGGAAGGCGTAGTAGCGGTTGCCGGTGAAGTTTTCCAGGCCGTTGCCGTCGTTGATCGACTTGACGTTGAGCGCGCTGCGCTTGATCGACTCGTAGATATCGTCGGGCAGGTTGACCGTGCGGTGAGTGGTGTAGACCGGGATTTTGTAGGTCTCGGGATAACGCTTGAACATCGCCACCTGGCCGTCCGAGAGTTTGTCCTTGTACTTGTCGACCGTGGCCGCAGTGATCACGAACAACGGTTTTTCATTGGCAAACGGGTCGGCCAAAAAGCCCTTGCTGTCCACCGCACCGGCGTTTTTCGGGATGCCGCCGGTCCAGGCCGGGATCGAGCCATCGGCGTTACCGGCCTTCTCCGCACCCACCGGGGTCAAGGTGGTCCCCAGCTTGGCGGCTTCTTGCGGTGACACCGCGGCCATCACGTTGGCGGCCAACAGGCTGAGGGCCAGCACACCGCACTGCAAAATCGTCTTACGCATGGTTGTTGTCCTTGTTCTTTTTTAGCCGAATCAGAAGTTCACGCCGAAGCTGAGGGCGAGGAAGTCACGATCGGTCAGGGTGTTGTAGTCACCGCCAAAAAAGTCGGTGTAGCTCAGGCTCGCGGTGTAGGTGTTGCGGTAGTCCGCATCGACCCCGACGCTGAGCGCCTTGGCCCCTTCGTTGAACAGGCCGTTGGGGCCATAGCCCTTGACGTCATGGGACCAGGACAGGTTGGGCTTGAGGTTGATCCCGGCGATCACGTTGTTGTAGTCGAGGATCGCCCGGGCGCGATAACCCCAGGAGGTCGCGGTGACGAAGCCGTCGGTGTCACCGCTAAAGCCGTATTGGCCATAGACCGAATCGCGGCCGTAGCGCAGCTTGGTTTTGTTCTCCAGCCCGCCGACCCGCACGATGGCCGCCTCGCCCACCACGGTCAGGCGCTCGGCGCCCAGCACCTGGTCGAAAAACTGGGTCATGGTGGTCTGGAACTGGGTAATTTCCTTGCGCCGGTAGCCGATGTTGTCGGCGCCAAATGAGCTCCTGATAGGTGACACGGTGTTACCGGCAATCGGGTTGACCAGGGCCAGGGTCAGGTCAGTGGTGTTGAGTTGCACGGGGGCGTTGGGGCGGTAGCTGATTTCCCCGGTCCAGGCCGTGCCGGTGGGCAGGGTCGTGGAAAAGCTGGCGCCGTACAGGCGGATATCTTCGGGGTAATCCAGGTAGTACTGGCCGCGCCCGAGCATCACGCTCTGCGCCAGGCCGGCGCCACTGCCGGGGGCAATGCCGTTGGCGGTATTGATGATATTGCCGATGGTCGCCAGGTTGGTGTTGGCCGTGAGGGTGCCCACCGTCGGCGTGCGGCTGTGGTAGTTCATGAAGTACAGGCCGTACTCGGTGTCATCGCCCAACCAGCGCAAGGCCATGCCGAACTGCCCGGAGTCCCGGGCGTCACGGTCGGCGGCGCGGCGTACGATCACCCCTTCATTGGTTACGCCAAAGCCCTGGCCGAACGCGGCAGCGACCGGTTGCAGCGGGCGGATCGCCGGGCTGCCAACGGTGTAGTTGTCGGTGCAGCCATCGGCCGCCACGTCGCCACCAAAGTAGGTGCCGCAGTTATCCAGCACGGTCTGGTCCCATTCCAACTGGTAGAAACCTTCCACAGTCAGTTGGTTGGTCAGGCCCTGGGAGGCGAACAGCATGTTGACTGGAATCAGGCCCTCCTTGATCTCGGCGCCCGGCCGGCGGAAGGCCGAGACGTCAATGGGGTTGATGCTGTTGATGGAGTTGCCGATGAAGGTACTTTCGCCCCAACTGACCACCTGTTTACCGGCGCGCACGGTGCCCGGCAGGTCGCCCAGGGAATAGTTGTGATAGACGAAGGCATCGAGGATCTGCGCACCGCTGGACTTGGAGCCTTCCTTGCGGTTGTGGTCGCTGATCGGCTTGAACTCGCGGTCTTCGTCCTTGAGTTCGAAGTCGTACCAGTATTTGCCCCGCACAAACACACCGGTATCGCCGTACTTGAGTTCCAGGTCGTGCAGGCCCTTGAAGATTTTCGAGAAGGTTTCGCCCTTCTTGAAGTTCAAGCGCCCGTCATCCCCGGTGGAGGCCTGGCCACTGCCGCCGTTGACCGTCCCCACCAGCTTGCGGTCGGCATCGCGCATGCCCCAACTGGCCCCGACCGACAGCGACGAATCGAATTGACCCTCGATCTCGCCGATATTGAATGAAACAGCCTGCGCCTGAACGCAGCAGCCCAAAGCAACCGCAGCGGCCAGCGCCTGTGGCCTGAAGATGGCGCGCATTGTTGTTTTTGTCATGCGTCTTCCCCGGTGGTGTGACAGAAGGCCCCACCCTACTGCCCGCCAGCAGGAGCGATAAGCGCACCAAGGAGGTATTCGTTGTGTCGCTCGAAAGGATTAGCGCAGGCTCTAGCGTGGGTATCGGCGGGGCTATGGACGCAGTGGATGGAGCGCCATCAAGAGAATGGATACCCCCGCCCGGCAGGGGCGCCACTGTTGTTGTTTTGGTAACAGTCCTTGTCCTGAATCAGTGTTTTTCATTCTGTTACAACGGACTATTCTTGCCGGGCTTTCAAGGCAAACCGCCTGCTTCACGAAAGCCAGTTTTGGATGGATTGAAGCTTATTTTCAGTCTGTTAACGGTGTTCACTGACGTTGATTTGTAGCTCCTTGATCCAACGTCTTACTTCGGCCGCTGCTTTTGCAGCGGCCTTTTTTATGCCTGAAACAAAGCGGGGCGCTCTCAGCGCCCCGCAGGATTAAATGTTTTTCAGGTAACGATCACAGGCTGTACTTCTGCAGGTTGTCCATCATCTCTTTCAAGGCTTCGATATTGTCCTTGGGATGGGCCGCCCCTTCAAAGTCGCAGATCTGCTGCCAGTGCGCCGCCACATCCTCTGGCGAGAAGCCAGCCTCAGGATCAAAGCCCACGCCCAGGCTGCGTTCCCAGCGGGTCTTGCCGATCCAGCCGCCGCCCACTTCAAACAGCCCCGAGGTTTCCTGGCAGGTCTCGCTGCCCAGGTACACCACCAGCGGGCTGACCAACTCGGGCTTGAGTCGCTCGAACACCTGCGGCGGAATCAACCCTTCAGTCATGCGCGTGCCGCCAGTGGGCGCGATGGCGTTGACCAGGATGTTGTGCTTGCGCCCTTCCAACGCCAGGGTGCGGGTCAGGCCATACAGGCCCAGCTTGGCCATGCCGTAGTTGGACTGGCCGAAGTTGCCGTAGATGCCTGAAGTGGACGCGGTGAAAATCACCCGGCCGTAGCCTTGCTCGCGCATATGCGGCCAGGCGGCGCGGGTCACTTTGTAGGCGCCTTCGACGTGCACGCGGTACACCAGGTCCCAGTCGCTGTCCTCCATCTTATGGAAGGTCTTGTCCCGCAGGATCCCGGCGTTGTTCACCACCACGTCGATGCGGCCAAACACGTCGAGGGCGTGTTGCACGATCTTTTCGCCGTCGGTCACCGAATCGTGATTGGCCTCGGCAATGCCACCGGCCTCACGAATCTCGGCCACTACGCGGTCGGCCGCCGAGGCGTTGGCGCCTTCGCCCTGAGTCGAGCCGCCAAGGTCGTTGACCAGTACCTTGGCCCCGTGCCTGGCGAACAGCAGCGCATGGGCCCGGCCCAAACCACCCCCGGCCCCGGTGACGATCACGACTTTATCTTGGAACTGCACAGACTCACTCATAGGGAACTCCAGCGAAGACAGTGGACGATGGCTTGAGTGTCAGGCACCGGGCTTGTGGTCACAATAAATACGGGCGGGGGTGAATGGTGCGCAATAAGGCACGGGGATGATTGAACTGATGCAGGAGATAGCTTGTGTGGCAGTTGGCTTATGTGGGAGCTGGCTTGCCTGCGATTGCATCACCTCGGTACAACTGATTTACCGAGGTGTACCCATCGCAGGCAAGCCAGCTCCTACACAAGCCAGTTCCCATAGCGGGTCTTTGCTGTTGCCGATGCCGTCGCGAAATGCCAGGTAATGCTTGAGCACCTGCACCGGCGCCTCGATCTGCGGGTAGTGGCCGATATTGGCCAGCAACACCGTGTCGGCGTCCGGTATCAACTCGCGGTAACGCGCGACCATGTGCGCGCCGGAGACCGGATCGACTTCGCCATCGATCACCCGCAACGGCACTTCGCCGCGCTGCATGGCCGCCACCCAGCGCTCACGCTGGCGACGGCGCTGGGGAATGTAGGCGATGAGTTTGTGCAGGATCCGCGGGCCGTCGTTGTTTTCGATCAAGCTCCAGAAATCATCCAGGGCACTTTCGCTGGGACGGGTGTCGGGGCCGAAGATCTGCTTGAAGCTGTCGGCCAGGGCGTTGCGCCCGAATGCGCGACCGATCATCCACCCCAGGGGGCTGAGCAAGAGTTTTTGTACCAGCGCCGCGCGGTGGGTCTCGGGGAACAGCCCGCCATTGAGAAATACACAACTGGCCAGTTGAAAGCGACCTTCGTAGTGCCGGGCGAGCAGTTCCTGGGCCACGCTGTCGCCGTAGTCATGGGCCATGACATGCACCGGCTGTTGAATCCGCAGATGGGCCAGCAGCGCCTGTTGCAGGTCGGCCTGTTCCAGCAGGCAATAAGTGTGGTCCAGGGGCTTGGCCGAGTCGCCGAAGCCGAGCATGTCGCAGGCGATCACCTGATAACGCTGGGCCAGGGGCTGCCAGAGGTAATGCCAGTCCCAACTGGCGCTGGGGAAACCGTGGATCAGCAGCAAGGGCTCGCCCTGCCCGGCCACCCAATAACGCAGGGGCTGCCCGCGAAAGACAAAACTCTGCCCGCGCTTGCGCCAGGCGCTCAGGGGGATCTCGGCCAATGGCATCAGAGTCGGTATCCTGGGTCTTGTTGGTCCAGCTTGCGCAACAATGCCGGCCAGGCCAGCGCACCGCCCATGCCTTGGGCGCTCTTGGTCACCCCCGCAATCATCGCCTTGGCCCCCGCCAGAATCTGCGGCTCGATGGCAATCAATTCCGCACCGCCGTTTTGCGCCAGCACCTGGATATCGCAGGCGCGCTGGAAGGTGAACATCATCAAGAACGTATCGGCGATGGTCGCACCGCAGGTCAACAGGCCATGGTTGTGCAGCATCAGGAAATTGTTCGGCCCCAGGTCGGCCTGCAGGCGGGCCTTTTCCTCGTGGTTCAGCGCTACGCCTTCATAGGCGTGATAGGCCAGGCTCGACAGCACGAACAGCGATTGCTGGCTGATGGGCAGCACGCCCTGCTTCTGCGCCGACACGGCCACGCCGGCCGCCGTGTGGGTGTGCAGCACGCAGACCACGTCGTGGCGTACTTCGTGTACCGCGCTGTGGATGGTGTAGCCGGCCGGGTTGATCTCGTAGGGGCTGTCCATCAACTTGTTGCCGGCCTGGTCGACCTTGACCAGGCTGGAGGCGGTGATTTCGTGGAACATCAGCCCGAACGGGTTGATCAGGAAGTCTTCGGTGCCCGGCACCTTGGCCGAGATATGGGTGAAAATCAGATCATCCCAGCCATGCAGGGCCACCAGGCGATAGCAGGCGGCCAGGTCGATACGGGCCTGCCATTCGGCGGCGCTGACCTGGTCTTTTACACTCTGTGTCGATTGAACGGGGGCTAGGCTCACGGCAATGACCTCGACGCGGTGGTGTTCTTATTATTTTTTTAGGGTGATGGGCCAGTCTAGTCAGACCTCGGGGCAGCCGTAGTTGCGTTGGCAGCCAGCTTGATGACCGAGCGAGTCAACTACGAGGATAGTTCATATTCGTACAACAAGGTGTCAGAGAAGCGACGCCAATAAAGGCGCGGCAAACAGGTTGAGCAAACCGGTCAAAACCATCACCAGTCCGGCCACCGAGCCCTCCTCGCCCCCCACTTCATGGGCACGGCTGACGCCCGCACCGTGGGCGCCCACGCCAAACAACGCGCCCCGCGCCAGGGCACTGCGCAGCGGCAACCACTTGAGCAGTACCCCGCCGAGCATGGCGCCGAACACACCGGTGAACATCACAAATACCGCCGTCAGCTCCGGTACACCGCCCAAGTCATGGGCCAGGGGCATGGCAAAGGGCGTGGTGATCGAGCGTGGCACCAACGACATCGTGACCGAACTGTCCAGGGCCAGGGCCTTGGCCAGGCCAAATGAGGTGCCAATGGATGCCGCGCTACCCGCCAGCATCCCCAGCAGCAACGCCGACCAGTGCCGCATCAATAACTGGCGCTGCTGCCAGATCGGAATGGCGAACGCCACCGTGACCGGCCCCAGTACCAGCATCAGCCAATGGGTGTCGGTGGAGTACTCGGCATAGGCGGTGTTCAGTGGCACGGCCACCGCCAGCAGCAGCGCGGGCACCAGAATCAGTGGCGACAGCAGGTAGCGCCCGGTACGCCGATAGATCCAGCGGCTGAAACCATAGGCCACCAGGGTCAGGGCCAGCCAGAACAGCGGCATCAGTTCAAGCTTCATGGCGCAACTTCCAGCGGCAGACCAGTTCGACGGTAAACGCCGTGACCAGCATCACCATCAGGGTACTGAGGGCGATCACCAGCATGATCCGCCAGCCGTCATGGCGCATCAGGCCGCCGTAATCGAGCAGGCTCATCAGCGCCGGGATAAAGAACAGCAGCATCTCTGCCATCAGCAGGCCAGCGCCCAATTGCAGGGCCGCCGGCTTGATCAGGCCGCTGGCGAACACCAGCAACAGCAAGCCCAGGCCAATCACCCCGCCAGGGATCGGCCAGGCCAGCCACACGGCCACTTGGCAGCCCAGCAAGTAAATCGCCAGCAATACCAGCAACTCAACCAGCAGCCGGCCCAGATGTTTGAAGGTTAAGCGTTTAGTAGACATAGGTTCCTCGCAGGCCTTCATTTTAAAGAGCCGCGTGGCATACCCGAAGCGAATTGTTAGACTGCAAGCCATTCCAAACAGGAATTACCGCAATGGAATTCAAACAACTGCGCAGCTTTATCGAAGTGGTCCACCGTGGCGGGTTTACCCAGGCCGGGAAAACCTTGCATATCAGCCAGTCCGCCGTGAGCAAGCAAGTGGCGCAACTGGAGCAAAGCCTGGGCACGCCGCTGCTCGACCGCATTGGCTCCCAGGTGCGCCTGACCGCCGCCGGGCAGGTGGTGCTGCAACGGGCCGAAGCCATGTTGCGCCTGCAAACCGAGCTGCTGAGCGAGCTGGACGACTTGAATCAACTCACCCGTGGCGAGTTGCGCATGGGCCTGCCGCAGTTGGGGGGCGACACCCTGTTTGCCGGGCTGTTTGCCGAATATCGCCGGCGCTACCCCAATGTCAGCATCCAATTGCTCGAAGGCGGCAGCCGCAATATTGAGCAGGCAATCCTCGCGGGTGAGCTGGACGTCGGCGGCAGCCTGCTGCCCACCGATCCGGCTTTCGCCTGGCAAGCTTTCTGTGATGAACCGCTGGATGCGCTGCTGCCCGTGGACCACCCACTGGCGCAGCACACAGAGATTGGCCTGGAGGAGTTGGCCGACACGCCATTTTTGATGTACCAGCGCAGCTTTGTGCTCAATGACCGGCTACTCCAGGCCTGCCAGCAACTGGGCTTCACACCCCGGGAAAGTGGGCGCAGTGGCCAGGCGGACTTTCTGGTGGCACTGGTGGCCGCCGGCCAGGGCGTGGTGCTTCTGCCCAGCGTGGTCGCACGTGGGCTGGAACGTCCCGGCGTGGTGCGCCTGACACTCAGGGCACCGCAATTCCTACGTTGGGATATCGCCTTTATCTGGCGCAAGGGCGCCTATCTGTCGAAAGCCGCCCTGGCCTGGCTGGCGCTGCTGCGCGAATACCCGATCAGCCGCGCAGTGCGCTGACCAACTCTGCCAGCCATGGCTCCGCGTCAGCTTCCGGGGTGACGCTTTCGCTGGCATCCAGGCGCAGCATTGGCAGGACTTCGCGCACCCCCAATTCGCCGAACAGCTCACGCATCTGCTCGCCGCCGCCACAGAAGGTGTCGCCGTAGCTGGCGTCGCCCAGGCCGATCACCGCGCCAGGCAAACCGCGCCAGGCGGCGGGCAGCTGGTCGCGGATCATCGAATACAGCGGCATCAGGTTGTCCGGCAGTTCGCCCATGCCGGTGGTGGAGGTGACGGCCAGAAAGGCGTCCGGGGCAAAGGCCTGCACATCGGCCAGGGTCGCCCGCGGGTTATGCCAGGCCTCGAAACCGGCTGCATTGAGGATACCCATGGCGTGGCGGGCAACTTCTTCTGCCGTGCCATAGACCGAGCCGGAAAGGATGGCGACTTTCATCAATCTGATCCTGTAGTTGAGTGAAAACCTGGGATATTAACAGTTGGCAGCCGGGTGGGTTGCCCTACACTAAGAAATCCACAAACACGCTATGGATCGCTCAATGATCAACGCCAAGCTCATGCAAATGGTGGTCAATGCCTCCAACGACGGGATTGTCGTGGCGGAACGGGAAGGCAAGGACAAACCGCTGATTTACGTGAACCCCGCCTTCGAACGCATGACCGGCTACAACCTGGACGACGTCCTTTATCAGGATTGCCGCTTCCTGCAATCGGGTGACCGCGACCAGCCGGCCCTGATGGCCATTCGCGAAGCCCTGGACAGTGGCGGCGCATGCCGGGAAATCCTGCGCAACTACCGCAAGGACGGCACGCATTTCTGGAATGAACTGTCATTATCGACGGTTTATAACCAGGCCGATCAGCAGACTTACTTCGTCGGCGTGCAAAAAGATGTCACGGTTCAGGTCAAGGCCCAGCAGCGTGTGACCCAGCTGGAAGCCCAGGTAGCAGCACTTACGGCCGAGTTGGCAACGCTCCGGGCGACGAGCGGATCTAACAAACTTTAGAAAATATGGTCTTTAGGGTGATAATCAGTTTAATCACGCATTTCCTTGAGCCACATCAATGCAACGCGACGCGCTTTTGACCCAGGACGAGCTGGATTTCATCCAGAACATGCACCACAACCCGCAGCTGAATGTGCGGGATGTGTCGTCGAGCCTGACGGTCAACGGTGGCGCGCAGATCCGCGACCTGCTTACGCGCCTGGCGGCCCATGAGCAGGTGACGATCCAGGCGCAGTTCGATAACCAGCAAATGACCTTTCCACTGCAACTGGTGGAAGACGAGTTCCATGCCCTGCACTTGCGTCTTGGGGTGCCGAGTATTTTCGAGGATGGGCCGATGATTCGGCCCTGGCGCCTAGTGCTTGAAGAGCCGGTCGCCCTGGAAAACGTCAGGGGCCAGCCGGGAGCGTTGTGGGTGCATGAAGTGTCGTTCAAGGGCCTGCTGGTGCAGTGTCGCGGCCGCAGCAAACCACCGCGCACGTTCTCGATGTGGTTCAGCCCCTCCGGCTACGAACGGATTGCCGTGCGTGGCACGTTAGAGCGCGAAACGGCTCGCGGCCTGTTTGCCTACCGCTTGAGCCAGGGTGATGCGGATGAAACCGAGCGCCTGCGTCAGTTCATCCTGCAACAGCATCGCCTGGCCCACCCCGAAGTGCATGCCTGATCTCAGGTATCCAGGGTTCCACTGAGAAACTGCTGCAAGCGTCGCTGCATCAACCGCCCTTCATTGCCCAGGCAACCGATGGCAGTACCGGCCAGTTGCTTGTCGGCCATGTCCGAGGCATCACCGGCCAATAGCAGCGGGCACTCCAGGGTCAGGGCCAAGCGCTCCAGCCGATTGGGCAAATCGTGGGTCGGTGAGTGGTTGGAGAACAGCACCAGCGCCTGCGGCCGGGTCTTCTCGCAGATCAGCGTCAACTCATCCAGGGGATGGCCCAAGCTCAACACGTGAACGGCCAGTTCATCACCACTGAGCATCAGCCCCGCCACCAGCAACTCCAGTTCTCGGCACTCACCGGCAATGGCCGCCAGCAATACCTGTGGCGTACGGCCGGCACGGGCCATCTGCAGGCGCTGGGAAATCCGCGCCCGCAGGAAACTGTCGAAAAATAGCCATTCGCTGGCCTGGCCGAAACGCCCCTGGTGACGCAACAACTGTTGCCAAAGGGGCATCAGGATGTCCTGGAACACCACCGCAACGGGGTATGCCGCAAAAATCTGTCCGTACAGGCGTTCCAGTTGCAGCTCATCAAAAGCGCCGATGGCAAGTTGCAATTGCTGCTGCCACTGAGTCGACTCGTGTTCTGCGTCGCCTTCCTGCAACTGGCGCACGAAAGAGGCCTGCGAATCGTCGCGCGCGAGGATCTTGCCAACTTTGCTGACCGCCACGCCACGCTCGATCCAATCCAGAATGCGATGGACGGTCTCAATATCCTTCTGCGTGTACAGGCGATGCCCGCTTTCGGTGCGTACCGGTTGGATCAAACCATAACGCCGCTCCCACGCTCGGAGCGTGACCGGGTTGATACCCGTCAATCTCGCAACTTCGCGAATCGGGAACAACTCATCTGCCGCACAGTGGGCGCTTGGTGCAATACCTTGGGATGGTGCTGTGATTACAGGCATCGGCTGACCAAAACTATACAAAGTTGGATCCCATTTAACGCTTTTATACCTGTCTTTTTCAAGGGAATTGCCCAGCCGTCCAATGTCGCTGGCGTATTTCGTCAAATCAGGAATAATCCTTGCCTGTTTTTTCTGCGTCGCCGCTCTACCCCGCGGTTTCGCCAGGGACGCCACCTACCCGGTACAGCGCTCCCACACATTCGGAGATACACAATGTCTACCCTCCCCGTCACCTTGATGGTCGCGCGCCGCGCTGCCCAAGGTCGCTATCAAGACATGATGAGCTGGCTGCGTGAAGGCGAGCAACTGGCCACTGACTTTCCCGGTTACCTGGGCTCCGGCGTGCTTGCCCCGCCTGCCGACGGTGGCGAATTCCAGATCATCTTCCGCTTCGCCGACGAGCAGACCCTGCACGCCTGGGAATTCTCGGCCTCGCGCAGCGCCTGGCTGGGCCGTGGCAGCGAGTTGTTTGCCGACCCTATGGAGCATCGGGTCAGCGGCATGGAGGGCTGGTTTGGTGCCGTAGGCCAACGCCCGCCGCGCTGGAAACAGGCCGTGGCGATCTGGCTGGCGTTTTTCCCGGTGTCGCTGCTGTTCAACTTTGGCCTTGAGCCCTTGCTGGCCGAACTGGGCCTGTTCAGCCGCGTGCTGGTCAGCACCCTGGCCCTGACGCCGTTGATGGTCTATCTGTTCATTCCGCTGTCGACCCATTTGCTGGCAGGCTGGCTCAATCCTGCGCCGCCACGGGTAAAACCTGCCGAAGCAACCGTTTGAGCCGATCCGCAACAGGCCGGTCGCTGGTATAGTTTTAGCTTGCCCGCGACTCGAGCTTCCCATGACTTCTCCCGCTCCGATCCTGATCACCGGCGCCGGCCAACGTGTCGGCTTGCACTGCGCCCTGCGCCTGCTGGACGACAACCAGCCGGTGATCTTCAGCTATCGCAGTGAGCGTCCCGGCGTGCAGGCCCTGCGCGAACGTGGGGCGATTGGCGTGTTTGCCGACTTCTCCTCTGAGGCCGGCATCCTGGCATTTATCAGCGAACTCAAGAGCCATACCGATAGCCTGCGGGCGATTATCCACAATGCCTCGACCTGGGCCGCAGAAACACCTGGCGACGAAGCCCACGCCTTTATTGATATGTTCAGCGTGCACATGCTTGCGCCGTACCTGATCAACCTGCATTGTGCTGACTTGTTGCGCTGCTCGACGCTGGCCGACATTGTGCACATCAGCGACGACGTGACCCGCAAGGGCAGCCGCCAGCATATCGCCTACTGCGCCACCAAGGCCGGGCTCGACAGCCTGACCCTGTCCTTCGCCGCCCAATACGCGCCCCGGATCAAGGTCAATGGCATCTCGCCGGCCATGGTGATGTTCAACGACGGCGACGACGCGGCCTATCGCGCCAAGGTCCTGGCCAAGTCTGCATTGGGTATCGAACCCGGGCCTGAGGTGATTTACCAGAGCGTGCGTTACCTGCTGGACAACCCTTATGTGACTGGCACCACCCTGACCGTCAATGGCGGGCGGCATGTCAAGTAAACCCGAACACCAGCCGCCTGGGGTTCCTGCAACTGATTGGACGGAGCAAGTAGCAATGCCACAACTTCAACCAGGTATGGCGCGCATCCGGGTCAAGGACCTGTGTCTGCGCACCTTTATTGGCATCAACGAGGAGGAGATCCTCAACAAGCAGGATGTGTTGATCAACCTGACCATCCTGTATGCCGCACAAGACGCGGTGCGCGATAACGACATTGACCACGCCTTGAACTACCGCACCATCACCAAGGCCATCATCGCCCACGTCGAAGGCAACCGCTTTGCCCTGCTCGAACGCCTGACCCAGGAACTGCTGGACCTGGTGATGAGCAATGAGTCGGTGCTGTATGCCGAAGTCGAAGTCGACAAGCCCCATGCGCTGCGTTTTGCCGAGTCGGTGTCGATCACCCTGGCGGCCAGCCGTTAACCCCCTGAATCTGCGTGAACCCCATGACTGATCAACAACGCCTGGAACTCGAAGCCGCCGCCTTCCGCCGGCTGGTGGCACACCTGGACAGCCGCAAGGACGTACAGAACATCGACCTGATGAACCTCGCCGGGTTCTGCCGCAACTGCCTGTCCAAGTGGTACAAGGCCGAAGCCGACGAACGCCAGATCGAGGTCAGCCTCGATGACGCCCGCGAAGTGGTCTACGGCATGCCGTACGCCGAGTGGAAAGCCCAATACCAGCAAGAAGCCAGCGCCGAACAACAAGCGGCGTTTGCCAAAGGAAAACCCCATGACTGACCTGAACACCCTGCGCGCCAGCCTCAACAGCGGCGTACACGTCTTTGCCGACACCCTGGCGTTTATCGCTGCTGGCTACGACTACCAGCCCCAGGCCTTCACCAACGGTGGTGTAGAAAACGCCGCCGGGCAAAACGAGGGCTCGTGCAAGACCCTGGGCCTGGCGCTGCTGGAAGGCTTGAGCGACCAAGAGGCCCTGCTGGCGTTTGGTGAGCACTATCGTTCGGTGCTGGCGACGCCTGAGGGCACAGATCACGGCAATATCCGCGCGTTGATCGAGCATGGGTTGGCGGGTGTGAAGTTCGGCGCCCAGCCCTTGAGCCGGCGCTGATCGGGTTAACACGTCTGTACTCTGGCGTTGCTTGAATCGCGCCCATAAAAAAACCGGCCTCGCAGCCGGTTTTTTCATTGCAACGGTTTAGAAAGCAGCGTCTTTCAAGCCGTCGAGGTAACGCTCGGCATCCAGGGCCGCCATGCAGCCGGCGCCGGCCGAGGTGATGGCCTGGCGGTAGACGTGGTCAGCCACGTCGCCAGCGGCAAAGATGCCTTCGATGTTGGTCGCGGTAGCATTGCCTTCACGGCCGCCCTGCACCACCAGATAACCATCTTTGGCGGTCAGCTTGCCTTCGAACAGCGAGGTGTTCGGAGTGTGGCCGATGGCGATGAACACGCCGTCGACTTTCAGCTCGTCGAAGCTGCCGTCGTTGTTTTTCAGGCGCGCACCGGTCACACCCATGTTGTCGCCCAGGACTTCATCCAGGGTGGCGTTGAGCTTGAGGATGATCTTGCCTTCGGCAACCCGCGCGTGCAGCTTGTCGATCAGGATCTTCTCGGCACGGAAGGTTTCGCGGCGGTGAACCAGGGTCACGGTGCTGGCGATGTTGGCCAGGTACAGTGCTTCTTCGACAGCGGTGTTACCACCACCGACCACAGCCACCGGCTTGTTGCGGTAGAAGAACCCGTCGCAGGTCGCGCAGGCGGAAACGCCCTTGCCCATGAACGCTTCTTCCGATGGCAGGCCCAGGTAACGGGCGCTGGCGCCGGTGGCGATGATCAGCGCGTCACAGGTGTAGACGCCACTGTCGCCGGTCAGGCTGTAGGGCTTTTTCGAGAAGTCCACGGCATTGATATGGTCGAAGACGATTTCGGTCTCGAAACGCTCGGCGTGCTCTTTCATGCGCTCCATCAACACCGGGCCGGTCAGGCCGTGGACGTCGCCCGGCCAGTTGTCGACTTCAGTGGTGGTGGTCAACTGACCACCCGCCTGCATGCCGGTGATCAGCAACGGCTTGAGGTTGGCCCGGGCCGCGTAGACCGCAGCGCTGTAACCGGCAGGGCCGGAACCGAGAATAATCACTCGCGAATGACGGGTATCAGACATGACTCACTCCTATCGACCGCCCGGACTACAGAGCGGCTGGAATAAAAAAGGACCGCGAAGCACTTGGGGAAGGCTTTTTAACTCGCAGGCCCTAAAAATAATGGGTGCAGCGTATAGAGGGGGGCAAGATTAAGGAAATACGGATTAACAATCCAGCTCATAGGCGGTCTCTATGCCGTGGCACCTATTAATCAACATGTTTGTTACCGTTAATGTCGGCTTGCTGACCGTGCTTTCACCCTACCGGCAAAGCCGGTAAGGTCGGCGCGTTTACCCTTTTGCCCGGAGTTTTCCATGCCCGCCCCCGTTCTGTCAGGCCCACAATACCTGCGTGAAGGCCTGAAACTGGTCTTGAGCCCAGGCCTGCGCCTGTTCGTCCTGCTGCCCCTGGCGATCAACCTGATACTGTTCGTCGGGTTGATTTATTTTGCTGGCCATCAGTTCAGCCTGTGGGTCGACACCTTGATGCCGACGCTGCCCAGCTGGCTGAGCTTCCTCAGCTACATCCTGTGGCCGCTGTTTGTGCTGCTGGTGGCCTTTATGGTGTTTTTCAGCTTCACCATGCTCGCCAATATCATCGCCGCGCCCTTCAATGGCTTCCTCGCGGAAAAAGTCGAAGTGGTGGTGCGCGGTACCGATGATTTCCCCGCCTTCAGCTGGGCCGAGCTGTTCGCCATGGTCCCGCGCACCCTGGCCCGGGAAATGCGCAAGCTGGGCTACTTCCTGCCCCGGGCCATCGGCCTGTTTATCCTGTCCTTCATCCCCGTGGTCAACCTGATTGCCGCACCGCTGTGGCTGCTGTTCGGGGTGTGGATGATGGCGATCCAATACATCGACTACCCGGCGGACAACCACAAGCTGGGCTGGAACGAAATGCTCGCCTGGCTGCGGCAGAAGCGCTGGCAGAGCATGAGCTTCGGCGGGATTGTTTACCTGGTGTTGCTGGTGCCGGTGGTCAACCTGCTGATGATGCCGGCGGCGGTGGCCGGGGCCACGTTGTTCTGGGTGCGTGAGCGCGGCGCCGAAACGATGCTGGCGCAAAAGCCCTAACCTGTTCGATTGACCTGGATCATGGCGATTTACCCACACAGAGCACATGGTTATTAAAACTATAAGCCTGTGGGGAGCACACCGTGTACAGACCGTTAATGCTGATGTTCGGATTGATGTTGGGCGGCGAGGCCTGGGGGGCCGCCGCCGCCAATGAACCCATCCTGCCGGTGCAACCGGCGAAGATCACCGATGCCAACAAGGTCGAGTTGGGCAAGCAATTGTTCTTCGACCCGCGCTTGTCCAAGTCCGGTTTTATTTCCTGCAACTCGTGCCACAACCTGAGCATGGGCGGCAGCGACAACCTGCCCACCTCCATCGGCCATAACTGGCACCAGGGCCCGATCAACTCACCGACGGTGCTTAACTCGAGCATGAGCGTCGCGCAGTTCTGGGACGGGCGCGCGGCGACTCTGCAGGAGCAGGCCGGCGGCCCGATCGCCAACCCCGGCGAGATGGGCTTTACCCACGACCTGGCGGTGGACGTACTGCGCTCGATCCCGCAATACCAGGCGGCGTTCAAGAAGGTGTATGGCGATGACGGCATCAAGTTCGACGATGTGACCAATGCCATTGCGGCCTTCGAAGAAACCCTGGTCACCCCCAACGCCCCATTCGACCGTTGGTTGCTGGGCGATAAAAAAGCCATCAGCGCCACTGCGGCGCAGGGCTACCAGCTGTTCAAGAGCATCGGCTGTGTGGCGTGCCATAACGGCGAAGCGGTCGGTGGCAGCACCTTCCAGAAAATGGGCATGGTCGAACCCTATGCCACCCAGAACCCGGCCCAGGGCGTGGCGGGCCTGACCGGCAAGGATCAGGACCGGATGATGTTCAAGGTACCGACCTTGCGTAACGTCGCCCTGACCTACCCCTACTTCCACGACGGTGCCTACTGGAACCTCAGCGAAGCCGTGGACGTGATGGCCCGCCTGCAACTGGGGCGCAAGTTGAGCACCGATGAGGTCAGCCAGATTGTCGCATTCCTCGACACCCTGACCGGCGACCAGCCGGACTTCAAGCTGCCGATGCTGCCACCGTCCTCGGCCAAGACCCCGCGTCCTGCGCCGTTCAACTAAGCCACTACCGGGCCTGTCGTCATAAATCCGTCATTGCGATGACACAATGACGACATGGCCCGCGCCGACACTGGCTGCATGACGACAGCTTTCCTGAATATCACCCTGATCACCGAAACCTTTCCACCGGAAATCAACGGCGTGGCCAATACCCTTGGCCGCCTGTGTGACGGCCTGCGCGCCCGTGGGCATCAGGTGGAGTTGGTGCGCCCGCGCCAGGGTGGCGACTTGAGCCGCCTCAGCGACGACGGCCTACTGTTGTGTCGCGGCTGGCCTCTGCCAGGGTATCCCGGCCTGCAATGGGGCCAGTCCTCGATGCACAAACTGCTGCGGCGCTGGAAACGCCAGCGTCCGGACGTGCTGTACATTGCCACCGAAGGCCCGCTGGGCTTGTCGGCCTTGCGCGCGGCACGGCGCCTGGGGATCAGCGTGGTCAGCGGTTTCCATACCAACTTCCAGCAGTATTCCAGCCAGTACGGCCTAAGCATGCTCAGCCGCATCCTGACCCACTACCTGCGCTGGTTCCACAACCGTTCCAGCCTGACCCTGGTGCCCAGCGTCAGCCAACGCCTGGAACTGGAACGCCGCCACTTCGAGCGCCTGGACCTGTTGTCGCGCGGGGTCGACAGCCAACTGTTCCACCCGGCCAGGCGTGACAACACCTTGCGTGGGCAGTGGGGCCTGGGCAATGACGATATTGCGATCTTGCATGTCGGACGCCTGGCGCCAGAGAAAAACCTCGGCTTGCTCAAACGCTGCTTCGAGGGGTTGCAGGCCACTTATCCACAGCGTCGTTTGAAGCTGATCGTGGTCGGTGACGGGCCACAGCGGGAGACACTGGCAAAGAGCCTCCCCGAGGCGATTTTCTGCGGCACGCAACGCGGCGAGGAACTGGCCCGGCACTATGCGTCAGGGGACTTGTTTCTGTTCCCCAGCCTCACCGAGACCTTTGGCAACGTGGTACTGGAAGCCATGGCCTCCGGATTGGGCGTAGTGGCCTACGACCAGGCGGCCGCCACTCAGCATATCCGCCATGGCTACAGTGGTGCCGTGGCGATGCCGGGTGACGAGGAGGCATTTTGCGATGCCGCCAGTTGGTTACTGGAAGAACCCGAGAGTCTGCGCCGGATGCGCCTGAATGCCCGCCAACATGCCAGTCGCCAGGGCTGGCCGGCGATTATCGAGCAGTTCGAGCACCAACTGCGCAGCGTGTGCGGTGAGGAACCTGTCGATACAGGCAGCTCGCGCCTGGTGTGAGGTATATCCAGTTACTTTAGACATGGAACCATCAGCCCTCTAGCGCCATACAGATAGGGCTGCAGATTCAGGCTCGTGCAGGTCTGCGCAGACAATCATGCGATGGAGTCTTAACCATGTTAATCAACACCAACCCTTTACCGACCTCCGCCATCCCCCCGAACAACGGCCAGAAGGATCCCGCGCAGTATGATCATTTATGGCAAAAGCACGGCAGAGACATCGAACCCTTCACCGCCGACGAGCAGAAACTGCTGAACAGTGACCGATTCAATCGACTCACACATGAGGCAGACCTCCCTGATCAAACAGCCGTGCAGGAAAAAGCGCAGCGCAATCAACTTCGGCGGCAGTTCGGGATATCGTCGCAAGAGCCCTCACACTCACCCAGCCAAGTCAGCTCGGGTCAGCCTAAGGCAGAGTCCCGCCCCTTTGAGCAGCTTACTTCCGCCCCAAGGGTGGATAATCAGCTACCGCCCGAGGTTGCATCGCGCCCCTTGATGTACGCCCCGAACACCGCCAAGGGTGGGTAGCCCGCCCTTCAGCCGCAGCTAAAGCATGGGGATGAGCCGGGCCAGTCGGCTCATCCTGAGCGTCACACCAAGGTCATCAGCGCTTCACGACTGAACGGCAAGATATCGCCCTCACGGCCTTCACGGACTTTCAGCGCCCAATCCGGGTCGACCAGCAGCGCACGACCAACGGCCACCAGGTCGAACTCATCGTTATTCAGGCGCTCCAGCAGTTTTTCCAGGCTCGCCGGCTGCGCCACTTTGTCAGTATTGACCATGAACTGCAGGAACTCGCCATCCAGGCCCACGCTGCCCACAGTGATGGTCGGCTTGCCAGTGAGCTTGCGGGTCCAGCCCGCCAGGTTCAGCTCGGAGCCTTCAAACTCCGGTTCCCAGAAACGCCGTGTGGAGCAGTGGAAAATATCCACACCCGCGTCCGACAACGGCTTGAGAAACTCACCCAGTGCCTCGGGCGTTTGCACCAGGCGCGCGGTGTAATCCTGCTGCTTCCATTGGGAGAAACGGAAAATGATCGGGAACTCAGGACCTACCGCCGCCCGCACGGCCTGAATCAACTCGATGGCGAACCGGGAGCGATTGGCCAGGCTGCCACCGTATTCATCGGTACGCTGGTTGCTGCCTTCCCAGAAGAACTGGTCGACCAGGTAACCGTGGGCACCGTGGATCTCCACGCCGTCCATACCGATGCTCTGGGCATCCTTGGCGGCCTGGGCGAAGGCAGCAATCACCGCCTGGATATCCTGGACCGTCATGCCGTGGACCACCACGTTGCCGTCCTTGAGTTTTTCCATCGGGCCATAGGCCGGCACGCTGGCATCGGGTTCTGTGCCTATGCGCCGCACGCTGCCAACGTGCCACAGTTGCGGGACGATCTTGCCGCCCTCGGCATGCACCGCGTCGACCACTTTCTTCCAGCCGGCCAATGCCGCTTCACCGTAGAAATGCGGGACATTCGGATAGCCGTTGGAAGCCTGGTGGCCCACCACCGTGCCCTCTGTGATGATCAGGCCAACGCCGGCCGCCGCGCGACGGCGGTAGTACTCGATGACTTTGGAATTGGGTACGCCACCGGGGGAAAACGAACGGGTCATCGGCGCCATGACCACGCGGGTCGGCAATTGCAGTGCACCGAGCTGGAAAGGTTTGAACAAGGCTTGGACAGGCATGGCAGCACTCCGCATGAAAGGGGTTTTATGATGCGGATAATATGGAGTGCAGACCGCACTGGATAGCACTATTGATTGCGGTGATTAAGGTGCAAAAGCGGGAGGATACATCGACTTGTGGCAAAGGGGCGTGCCCCCCTCACCACAGCGCCAAATCAGGCCAGGGCCTTTTCGATGGCCTGGATAACACTCGGATCATCAGGCGCGGTACGTGGGGAAAAACGCGCCAGCACCCGCCCATCCTTGCCCAGCAGGAATTTCTCGAAGTTCCAGGTGATATCCCCTGGAAACTCCGCGCCCTCACCTGCCAGCAAGCGGTACAACTGATGACGATCGGGACCGTTGACCTCCAGCTTGCTGCCCAGGGGAAAGCTCACGCCATAGTTGAGGCTGCAAAACGCCTGGATCTCGTCTTCAGTCCCGGGCTCCTGGCCTGCAAATTGATTGCACGGCAGGCCCAGCACGGTGAAACCCTGGCCCTTGTACTGCTGATAAAGTTTTTCCAGCGCCGCATACTGCGGGGTCAGTCCACACTTGGAGGCGACATTGACCACCAGCACGACTTGCCCCTTATAGGGCGTCAGAGGCAGCTCCTGACCATCCAGGGCTGTGAGTTTAAGGTCGTGGAAAGCACTCATGACGAACTCCAGATTTACCATATTCTGTGTAACGGCCATTCGAGATTACAGCCGCCCAGCCGGCAAGAATAGCCGCCAATCAAAAAAGGCGCCCGAAGGCGCCTTTCTTTTCAACTGACTGGACGTGGCCCGTCAATCAATGGTGGTGACCACCTTCGCCGTGTACGTGGCCGTGGGCAACTTCTTCCTGGGAAGCGTCGCGGATGGCAACGATCTTGACCTGGAAGTTCAGGCGCTGGCCTGCCAGCGGGTGGTTGCCGTCGACGGTGACATCGTCGCCGTCCAGGTCGCGGATGGTCACGATCTGCATTTGGCCGTCCGGAGCGGAGGCGTGGAACTGCATGCCCACTTCCAGTTCGTCGACGCCTTCGAACATGCTGCGGCTCAGGGTGCTGACCAGTTCGGCCGAGTACTCGCCGTAGGCATCTTCAGGTTCTACGGCAACGGTCAGTTCATCACCAACCTCTTTGCCTTCCAGGGCCTTTTCCAGGCCCGGGATGATGTTACCTGCGCCTTGCAGGTAGACCAGCGGCGCGCCGCCGGCGGAGCTGTCGATGACCTCACCAGCGTCGTTGGTCAGGGTATAGTCAATGGAGACAGCCTTGTTGGCGGCGATCGGCATGGGGCGAGACCTTTTGCATAAGAATGAAGAACGGACAAGTCTAAACAAGGATTTGCCCGAAAGCGAACACAACCCGGACAGACGGAGTCGATCCAGTGACTCGACGGTCGTCGGATTTCACCAGGACGCAGACGGCCACTGGGTCGCCGCGCTGTCCTGCGGCCATACGCAGCACCTGCGCCACCAGCCGCCCTGGCAATCCAGGGGCTGGGTGATTGATCCGGCGCAACGCCTGGCAAAAATAGGCCAGCCCTTTGCCTGTGGCTGGTGTGCGCAGCGCCCGGATAACGATACCCTTGGCAACTGATTCCCGGTCGGCGCGCAGCCATAGCGCACCACCGAAGCCATGCACCTTCAGAGAATTCGCATGCAGACTTTTTTTATCGCGCCCACCGATTTTGGTGTGGGTCTGACCTCCATCAGCCTTGGGCTGGTGCGTACCCTTGAGCGGGCCGGGCTGAAAGTCGGCTTTTTCAAACCGATTGCCCAGCCGCACCCCGGCGATACCGGGCCTGAGCGTTCCACCGAGCTGGTGGCGCGTACCCACGGTCTGAAACCGCCGCAACCCCTGGGGTTGGCCCATGTCGAGCGGATGCTCGGCGATGGCCAGCTCGATGAGTTGCTCGAAGAAATCATCACCCTGTACCAGCAGGCCGCCGTGGGCAAGGACGTGCTGATTGTCGAGGGCATGGTGCCGACCCGCAGCGCCAGCTATGCCGCACGGGTCAACCTGCACCTGGCGAAAAGCCTGGATGCCGAAGTCATCCTCGTCTCGGCCCCGGAAAACGAAGTGCTGACCGAACTGTCCGGCCGCGTGGAATTGCAGGCGCAACTGTTCGGCGGCCCGAAAGACCCGAAAGTGCTGGGCGTGATTCTGAACAAGGTACAGACCGACGAAAGCATGGAAGTCTTCGCCGCGCGCCTCAAGGAGCATTCGCCGTTACTGCGCAGTGGCGATTTCCGCTTGCTGGGCTGTATCCCGTTCCAGCCCGAGCTCAATGCCCCGCGCACTCGCGACGTGGCCGACCTGATGGGCGCACAAGTGCTCAATGCGGGCGACTATGAAACCCGGCGCATGAGCAAAATCATCATCTGCGCACGCACCATGCGCAACACCGTGGAGCTGCTCAAGCCCGGCGTGCTGGTGGTGACGCCGGGGGATCGCGACGACATCATCCTCGCCGTCAGCCTGGCCGCGATCAATGGCGTGCCCCTGGCCGGCCTGCTGCTGACCAGCGACACCCTGCCCGACCCACGGATCATGGATCTGTGCCGTGGTGCGTTCCAGGCCGGGCTGCCGGTGCTGTCGGTGAGCACCGGCTCCTACGACACCGCCAACCAACTCAACAGCCTGAACAAGGAAATCCCGATTGATGACCGCGAACGTGCGGAGATCATCACCGATTTCGTCGCCAGCCACCTGGACGCGCGCTGGCTGCACCAGCGTTGCGGTACGCCACGGGAGATGCGCCTGTCGCCGGCGGTGTTCCGCTACCAGTTGATCCAGCGTGCCCAGGCCGCCAACAAGCGCATTGTGCTGCCCGAGGGCAGCGAGCCGCTGACCGTGCAAGCCGCCGCCATCTGCCAGGCCCGGGGCATTGCCCGTTGTGTGCTGCTGGCCAAGCCGGCTGACGTCGAAGCCGTGGCCCGCGCCCACGGCATCGAGTTGCCCGAAGGCCTGGAGATTCTTGACCCGGACCTGATTCGCGAGCGCTATGTCGAGCCGATGGTGGCCTTGCGCAAGAGCAAAAGCCTCAACGCGCCGATGGCCGAGCAGCAACTGGAAGACACCGTGGTAATCGCCACCATGATGCTGGCGCTGGATGAAGTGGACGGCCTGGTCTCCGGGGTCATCCACTCCACCGCCAATACCATCCGCCCGGCCCTGCAACTGATCAAGACCGCGCCGGGCTGCACCCTGGTGTCGTCGGTGTTTTTCATGCTGTTCCCTGAACAAGTGCTGGTCTACGGCGACTGTGTGATGAACCCGCACCCCAGCGCCGCGGAACTCGCGGAAATTGCCCTGCAAAGCGCCGATTCGGCCGCCGCTTTCGGCATCACCCCGCGCGTGGCGATGATCAGCTACTCCAGTGGTGACTCGGCCAGTGGCGAAGAAGTGGAGAAAGTCCGCGAGGCCACCCTGCTGGCCCACGAACAACAAAGCTCGCTGCTGATCGACGGCCCCTTGCAGTACGATGCCGCCGCCAACGAAAACGTCGCCCGGCAACTGGCACCCAACAGCCTGGTGGCGGGCAAGGCCACGGTCTTTGTGTTCCCCGACCTCAACACCGGCAACACCACCCACAAAGCCGTGCAGCGCAGTGCCGATTGCGTCAGCCTCGGCCCGATGCTGCAAGGCCTGCGCAAACCTGTGAACGACCTGCCCCGTGGGGCCCAGGTGGACGATATCGTCTACACCATCGCCCTGACCGCGATTCAAGCCGCCAACCGACCTATGGATGCCTAAATGCTGGACTTTCTGCCTGCCCCCCTGCGTGGGGTCATTGCCTCGCTGCTGCTGGCGTTGAACACCATCCTGCTGTGTTCATTCCTGTTTATCGTCGCGCTGTTCAAGGCGCTGCCGTTCGCCAAACGCTTCAGCGAGTGGTTGATGAACCACACCCATGAAGCGTGGATCAGCAATAACAAGGCCTGGATGAACCTGGTGCGCCGCACCCGCTGGCACCTCAAGGGCCTGGAAGGCCTGGACTACCAGCACTCGTACCTGGTGACCAGCAACCACCAGAGCTGGGTCGATATCATGGTGTTGCAGTACGTGCTCAATCGACGGATCCGCCCACTGAAGTTTTTCCTCAAGCAGGAGCTGATCTGGGTACCGGTGATTGGCCTCGCGTGGTGGGCGCTGGGCTTCCCCTTCATGAAGCGTTACACCAAGGCCTACCTGGAGAAACACCCGGAGAAGAAAGGCAAGGATCTGGAAACCACCCGCAAGACCTGTGCGAAATTTCGCGACAACCCGGTGGGTATTTTCAACTTTGCCGAAGGCACGCGGTTTACCCCTGGCAAACATGCCCAGCAACAATCGCCGTTCCGCTACCTGCTCAAGCCCAAGGCCGGCGGCATTGCGTTTGTACTGGATGCCATGGGCGAGCAACTGAAGTCACTGGTCAATGTGACTATCCACTACCCAGGCGGGCGCCCGGGGTTCTGGGACTTGTTGTGCGGCAATGTAAAAGACGTGGTGGTGCAGTTTGAAGAGGTGCAGATCCCGGCCGAGTTCATTGGCAAGAATTATGAGCAGGATGGGGAGTATCGGTTGGCGTTCCAGGGCTGGATCAACCAGTTGTGGGAAGACAAGGATGCCCTGTTGAGCCGGCTTCACATCGAGTACCCAGGTAATCGCTGATCAACCTGTATGTGGCTTGCCTGCGATAGCGGCCTGTCAGATGTAAGTGCATTGCCTGAACCACTGCCATCGCAAGCAAGCCGGCTCCCACACTGATTGGGTCAACCTGAAGAATGTGAAAAGCCCGCCACCGAGTGATCGGTGGCGGGCTTTTTTGTGGCGGCGAGGTTTAGATCGCGCCGCGCTGGCGCAACAGCTCCAGCACTTGCTTGACGCTGTCGTCCAGCGACAGGGCCTGGGTGTCGAGCACCAGGTCGGCATTCAACGGCACGTCGTACGGGAACGACTCACCAGGGATGTTATCCCCACCCGCAGCATACAGGCCTTGCGGGTCACGCTCGGCACACACCAACGGCGAGGCCTGCACGTACACGGTCAGCAAACGATCACTGCCGATCAACGCCTTGGCCTGTTCACGGCCCTCGGCATCCGGCGCCACGAAGGCCGCCAGGGTCAGCAGGCCGGCTTCGTTGAACTGACGCGCCACGTGAGCAGCACGCCGCCAGTTCTCGGTACGCCCGGCACGGTCCTGTGGCAGACCTTTATTGAGGTCATGGCGCAGGTTCTGGCCATCGAGTACGAACACCGCACGGCCCATGTCGAACAATTTACGCTCAACTGCATAGGCCAAGGTGCTCTTGCCTGCGCCCGACAGGCCGCTGAACAACACGGTGGCCGGCTGCTGGCCGAAACGCTGGGCGCGCTCTTCGGTGGCCACGTGGGCCAACTTGCCGTGCTGCGCCGCGCTGCCATGGCTGACCGGTGGTGCGATAATCATGCCCGCGGCCACAGTGCCGTTGGTCAGGCGATCAATCACGATAAAGGCGCCGGTGGTGCGGTTGCTGGCGTAACCGTCCAGGGCAATGGCCGCGTCGAGGCTGACCTTGACCCGACCGATCTCGTTCAGTTGCAAGGCACTGGCCGGGCCTTCTTCCAAGGTGTTCACATCCACACGATGCACGATGCTGGTGATGGAACCCGGCACGTAGCTGGTGGCGCGCTTGATGTCGTATTTCTTGCCCGGCAGCATCGGCTCCTCGGCCATCCACACCAGCATGGCGTCGAAGGCGTCGGTCACTTGCGGCACGTTATCGGCATGCACCAGCAGGTCGCCACGGGAGATGTCGATCTCGTCTTCCATGGTCAGGGTCACGGCCTGGCCTGGGCCTGCGTGCTCCAGTTCACCTTCGAAGGTGACGATGGATTTGATGCGGCTGCTCTTGCCCGACGGCAGCACCACCACTTCGTCGCCCTTGTGCACGATGCCGCTGGCCAGGGTACCGGCGAAACCACGGAAGTTCAGGTTCGGGCGGTTGACGTACTGCACCGGGAAACGCAGGTCGGTGTAGTTGCGGTCGTTGGCGATCTCGACGGTTTCGAGGATCTCCATCAGCGACTGGCCGGTGTACCACGGCGAACGCTCGCTCTTGTTCACCACGTTGTCGCCCTTGAGCGCCGACATCGGCACAAAGGCCATGGTGCTCGGCTTGAACGCAATGCCCTCGGCAAACTTCAGGTAGTCGGCCTTGATCGACTCGAAGATGCTCTCGTCGAAACCGTTGAGGTCCATCTTGTTGATCGCGATGACGATGTGCTTGATGCCCAACAGCGAGGCGATAAAGCTGTGGCGACGGGTCTGGGTCTGCACGCCGTAGCGCGCATCCACCAGGATGATCGCCAGGTCACAGGTGGACGCACCGGTGGCCATGTTGCGGGTGTACTGCTCATGGCCGGGGGTGTCGGCAATGATGAATTTGCGCTTGGCGGTGGAGAAATAGCGGTAGGCCACATCAATGGTGATGCCCTGCTCACGCTCGGCCTGCAGGCCGTCGACCAGCAAAGCCAGGTCGATATCGTCACCGGTGGTGCCGACTTTCTTCGAATCGCGGGTGATGGCTTCCAGATGGTCTTCGTAGATCATCTTGGAGTCGTGCAGCAGGCGCCCGATCAGGGTGCTCTTGCCGTCGTCGACGTTGCCACAGGTCAGAAAGCGCAGCATTTCCTTGCGTTCGTGCTGGCCCAGGTAGGCGAGGATGTCCTCGCTGATCAAATCAGATTGATGCGACATGACAGCCCCTTAGAAATAACCTTGACGTTTTTTATCTTCCATCGAGCCTGCACCATCGTGGTCGATGACACGGCCCTGGCGCTCGGAAGTTCGCGTCAGGAGCATTTCCTGGATGATGTCCGTCAGCGTCTCGGCTTCGGACTCCACCGCGCCCGTCAACGGGTAGCAGCCAAGGGTACGGAAACGGACTTTCTTTTTGACGATGCGGGCTTTGTCCTCGTCGGACAGGTGCTCGAGGATGCGCTCGTCGTCGATCATGATCAGCGTGCCGTTCTTCTCGATCACTTCACGTTCGGCGGCGAAGTACAGCGGCACGATGGGGATGCCTTCCAGATAGATGTACTGCCAGATATCCAGCTCGGTCCAGTTGGACAGCGGGAACACGCGGATCGACTCGCCCTTGTTGACGTTGCCGTTGTAGACGTTCCACAGCTCCGGGCGCTGGTTTTTCGGGTCCCAGCGGTGCTTGCTGTCGCGGAACGAGTACACGCGCTCTTTGGCGCGGGATTTCTCTTCATCGCGACGGGCGCCGCCGAAGGCTGCGTCGAAACCATGCTGGTCCAAGGCTTGTTTCAGGCCTTCGGTCTTCATGATGTCGGTGTGCTTGGCGCTGCCGTGGGTGAACGGGTTGATGCCCTGCGCCACACCGTCCGGGTTGACGTGAGTGATCAGCTCCAGGCCCAGTTCCTCGACCATGCGGTCGCGAAACTTGTACATTTCCTGGAATTTCCACTGGGTGTCCACATGCATCACCGGAAACGGCAGCTTGCCCGGGAAGAATGCCTTGCGCGCCAGATGCAGCATCACGGCGGAGTCTTTGCCGATGGAGTAGAGCATCACGGGGTTGTCGAACTCGGCGGCAACCTCACGGATGATGTGGATGCTCTCCGCCTCCAGCTGTTTCAGATGCGTCAGTTTGTCGACCATGGCTACTCACGGAAAAACGATCTTATGGACGGCCTGCGGGCCGTGTTCGAGCGAGGCATGCTAGCACAGCACCTACTTCTAATCAGGGAGCTGGCTAGATCGAAACGGTATATGGATATACCGCTCGGTTTGCCTGCAATGACGGGCCTGTGGGGAGGCTTAGATCGGGTTGGGGCAGTCGATAAACAGGTGCTCGAGGGCAAAGCGCCGGGCCAGGTAATCGCCCAGGGCCTGCACGCCATAACGCTCGGTGGCGTGATGGCCGGCGGCGATAAAGCTGATGTCGTTTTCCCGGGCACTGTGGAAGGTCTGTTCCGAAGCCTCGCCGCTGAGGTACAAATCCACCCCGGCCAGCACGGCCTGGTCGATGTAGCCCTGGCCGCCGCCGGTGCACCAGCCCACGCGGCGGATCATCGCACTGCCTTCGATCAGCAGCGGCTCGCGGCCCATGGCTTCCTGCACACGGCGGGCGAAATCCCGTGCCGACAGGGGCTCGGCCAAGGAGCCGACCAGGCCGACGACCTTGAGGTTGTCCGGGTCCAGCGGGCCTTCGACGGTGATGTCCAACTGGCGGGCCAACTGCACGTTGTTGCCCACGTCCGGGTGCAGGTCCAGCGGCAGGTGGTAGGCCAGGAGGCTGATGTCGTGCTTGAGCAGGGTCTTGAGGCGGCGCTGTTTCATGCCGGTGATGCACGGGCTCTCGCCTTTCCAGAAATAACCGTGATGCACCAGCACCAGGTCGGCCTTGGCCTCCACCGCCGCGTCGAGCAGCGCTTGGCTGGCAGTCACGCCACTGACAATGCGCAACACCTGCGGCCGGCCTTCGACCTGCAGGCCATTGGGGCAGTAATCGGCAATTTTCGCGCTGTTCAAGTAGCGATCCGCTTCTTCAACCAGGGTGCTCAGGGCGACGGCCATAAAAGACTCCTAAATATCCCGTTCAGAGGCGCTCGCGGCCTCGTATAATGCGCGACATTATGGGCGCTCCCGCGCCCCCTGCAACCTGTCAGGACTTACTTGATGCTCAAGGCGCTGCGTTTTTTTGGATGGCCATTGTTGGCCGGCGTGCTGATCGCGATGCTGATTATTCAGCGTTATCCGCAATGGGTCGGCCTGCCAAGCCTGGACGTCAACCTGCAACAGGCACCGCAAACCAGCGCGGTGCAACAAGGCCCGGTGACCTACGCCGATGCGGTGGTGGTCGCTGCGCCCGCAGTGGTCAACCTATACACCACCAAAGTCATCAATAAACCGGCGCACCCGCTGTTTGAAGACCCACAGTTCCGGCGGTTCTTCGGTGACAATTCGCCCAAGCAGCGCCGCATGGAGTCGAGCCTCGGCTCCGGGGTGATCATGAGCCCCGAAGGCTACATCCTGACCAACAACCATGTAAGCACCGGGGCCGACCAGATTGTCGTGGCCCTGCGCGATGGCCGCGAAACCCTGGCGCGGGTAGTGGGCAGCGACCCGGAAACCGACCTTGCGGTCCTGAAGATCGACCTGAAGAACCTGCCCTCCATCACCATCGGCCGCTCCGAAAGCCTGCGGGTCGGTGATGTGGCCTTGGCGATCGGCAACCCGTTCGGCGTCGGCCAGACCGTGACCATGGGCATCATCAGCGCCACCGGGCGTAATCAGTTGGGCCTTAACAGCTACGAAGACTTTATCCAGACCGACGCGGCAATCAACCCGGGCAATTCCGGCGGCGCGCTGGTGGACGCCAATGGCAACCTGACCGGCATCAACACGGCGATTTTTTCCAAGTCCGGCGGCTCCCAGGGCATCGGTTTTGCGATCCCGGTGAAGCTGGCGATGGAAGTCATGAAGTCGATCATCGAGCACGGCCAGGTGATCCGTGGCTGGCTGGGGATTGAAGTGCAACCGCTGACCAAGGAGCTGTCGGAGTCGTTTGGCCTGACCGGGCGCCCAGGCATCGTGATTGCCGGCATCCTGCGCGGCGGCCCGGCGGAGAAAGCCGGGATGCAGGTGGGCGATGTGATCCTCAGCATCGACGGTGAACCGGCAGGCGATGGTCGCCGTTCGATGAACCAGGTGGCGCGGATCAAACCGACGGAAAAGGTCGCGATCCAGGTGATGCGCAACGGCAAAGAGATCAAGCTGCTGGCCGAAGTGGGCCTGCGCCCGCCGCCCGCCCCGGTGAAAGAGCAGGAATAAAGGACGATCCTTAAAGAGATACACTCTCAATAGTCATGTTATATTATTTCAATATTGATATTGGAATGTTAGACCATGACGTCTCGAAAGTTTGCGCCCCTGGCCGGTCTCGCCCTGGGATTGCTGGTGGACCCGGTGCTTGCAGAAGACACCAACACCCTTGAACTGGGCACCACCAGCATCACCGGCGAGGCGTATGAATCCGCTACCGGCCCGGTCACGGGTTACCGTGCGACCCGCTCGGCCAGCGGGACCAAGACCGACACCGCCCTGCGGGATATCCCACAGTCAATCAGCGTGATCCCCACCACAGTGCTCAAGGACCTGGGCAGCAACAACGTCGAGCGCGCCCTGGAGTTTGCCGGCGGGGTGTCCAAGCAGAACAACTTCGGTGGCCTGACCCTTTACGAATACAGTATTCGCGGCTTCACCACCTCGGCGTTCTACCAGGATGGTTTCAGCGCCAACCGTGGCTACCCGAGCACGCCGGACACGGCCAATATCGAACGTATCGAAGTGCTCAAGGGCCCCGCCGCCAGCCTCTATGGCCGTGGCGATCCCGGCGGCACCGTGAATATCGTCACCAAAAAGCCCCAAGCCGAAGCCTTTACCACCCTGCAGACCAGCGCCGGCAGTTGGGACCGCTACCGCACCGCCGTCGATATCAACACCCCGCTGGACAGCGAAGGCAATGTGCTGTCGCGGGTCAATCTGGCAGTGGAAGACAACCACAGCTTTCGTGACCACGTGCAGAGCAAGCGGGTGTTTGTCGCCCCTTCGTTCAGTTGGCAACTGGACCCGGACACCAGCTTGCTGGTGGAAAGTGAGTTCGTGCGCCACAGCTCAACGTTCGACCGGGGCATCGTCGCGCCGAATGACCGCTGGAGCGGCATGTCCCGCTCGACCTTCCTCGGCGAGCCCAACGACGGCGATATCGACAACCACAACAACCGCCTGCAAGCCACCCTCGAGCATCACTTGAACGATGCCTGGAAGCTGCGCCTGGCCAGCCATTACAAACAAGGCAGCCTCTGGGGCCACGCCTCGGAAAGCCGCCCGCTGAATGCCGATGGGCATACCGTCAACCGCCGTTACCGCGAACGCTCCACGGGTTGGCACGACAGCATCACCCAGTTGGAGCTGCGCGGTCTGTTCGATATCGGCAGTTGGCAGCATGAATTGCTGATCGGCACCGAGTACGAGGACTACCGCAAGAAAGAACGGGTGACCGCCATCACCGGCAGCTACCCGATTGATATCTACCAACCGGTCTATGGCCAGCCCAAGCCCAATGGCAAGCCCACGGGCACTGATTTTTTCACCCAGGTGAAAAGCCAGGCGCTGAACCTGCAAGACCAGATCGTATTTACCGACCGCCTGCGCGGCCTGGTGGGCGTGCGCCTGGAGCACGTCGAGCAAAGCTCAGAGGACTTCACCCGCAACGGCGCCAAGAGCCAGAAAACCCACGATGTCATGACCCAGCGGGCCGGCCTGCTGTATCAACTGACCCCGCAGGTGGGGCTGTTTGCCAACGCCAGTACCTCGTTCAAGCCGCAAAGTGACCTGGACGCAGCCGGTAACTTCCTCGAGCCCGAAGAAGGCGTTGGTTATGAAGTCGGTATCAAGACAGAGCTGTTCGACGACCGCCTGAGCGCCACCGTCGCCGCCTTCCATATCAATAAAGAAAACACCCTGGCCACCGACCCGGCCACCGACCTCAAGCGCGCCATTGGCAAGGCCCGCAGCCAGGGGGTTGACCTGCAACTGAGCGGGCAATTGACTGACGCTGTGCGGGTGATTGGTGCCCTGGCCTACATCAATGCGCAAGTGACCAAGGGTGACAAAGACATCCCCACCGGCAGCCGCGTCCCTGGCGTGGCCAAGCGCAGTGGCAGCCTGTTGGGCGTGTATGAGTTCCAGGATGGCGCCCTGCGGGGTTCGGATCTGGGCGCGGCCTTTACCTACGTCGGCGACCGCTCGGGCGAGGCCGGTAAAAGCTTCGAGTTGCCGGCCTACCACACGGTCGACCTGCTGGCCCATTACAAGGCCAGCGACAACCTCACCGTGGGCCTGAACCTCAACAACCTGTTCGATGAAAAGTACTACGAGCGCTCCTACAGCAACTACTGGGTAACACCCGGAGAGCCGCGCAACTTCACCGTCAGCCTGACCCTCAATCTGTAAAAGGACCTCAACATGCAAGCGCTCAAATCATTGGCCGTGCTCGGCCTGCTATTCGCCACCCAGGTATCGGCCCACGGTCTGTGGACCGAGCAACGCCGGGGGCATATCGAGGTGGTCTATGGCCACGGTGCCGAAGACGAAGCCTTCAAGGCCAGGAAAGTCAGCGGCGCCTGGGCCTATGACGCCAGTGGCCGGATGATCCCGGTGACCGTACAACGCCTGGACGACCAGGCGCGCCTGCAACCGCTCAAATCTCCTGCGGTGCTGGCCGTGGCGTTTGATAACGGCCTGTGGACGCAAACCCCAGACAAGAAATGGGTGAACAAGGGCCACAGCCAGGTGCCGGGCGCCGTCGAAACGACCCAGGCCCTGAAGTACAGCCTGGCGATCTATCAGGCCGGGGCAAAACTGCCCAAGCTGGATCAGTTGAAGATGGTGATCGTGCCCGAAGTCGACCCGCTGACCGTCGGCCCAGGCCAATCGCTGCCTGTACGGGTGCTGATCGACGGCAAGCCCGCCGCCGGAATCAAGTTGATTGGCGACTACCGCAGCGCGCCGAACACCTTGAGTACCGAGACCGACAAGGATGGCCGGGCCCAGGTACTGGTGCGCAATGAAGCGCTGAATGTGATTGCGGCGCAGGCACAAGTGCCGGTCAAAGATAACGGCGAGGTCCACATCCGCGCGCTGTTCAGCTCACTGACCTTCCTTGGCCAGCCCCATCACGAGTAAAGCCCGCTGAAGCCATGTGGGAACTGGCTTGTATGGGAGCCAGCTCCCGTACAAGCCGCCACATTAGAGGCTGACGGGCGCTCTTTCGCACAAGGTGTTAAGTGCCGCCGCCCACTGCGGATCATCATTGAGGCACGGCACCAGCACTAACTCCTCGCCCCCGGCTTCGCGGAACTGTTCCAGGCCGCGATCACCGATCTCCTCCAGGGTCTCGATGCAATCGGCGACAAACGCCGGGCACATCACCAGCAACTTCTTCACCCCCTGCTGAGCCAGGGCCTCCAGGCGGGCCTCGGTGTAGGGTTCGATCCACTTCGCCCGGCCCAGGCGCGACTGGAACGCCACCGACCATTTACCCTCAGGCAGGCCCATGCGCGCGGCAAAGTCGCGGGCGACGCTGAAGCATTGCCCGCGATAACAGGTGGTACGCACCTCAGGCGACGCATTGGCGCAGCAGTCGCCCGCACCGTCCAGGGAATGCCCGGGGTTGAGTTTATTCAGATGGCGTTCCGGCAGGCCATGGAAGCTGAACAGCAGGTGATCGTAATCCTGCTGCAAATGCGGCCTGGCACTGGCCACCAGGGCATCGAGGTATTCCGGCTGGTCGTAGAACGGTTGCAGGATCGAGAACTGCAGGTCGAGTTTCTTCTCGCGCACCACCCGCCGCGCTTCTTCGATCACCGTGGTCACGGTGCTGTCGGCAAACTGTGGATACAACGGCGCCAGCGTGACCTTATGGATGCCCTGGCCGGCCAGGCGGGTCAGCACGCTTTCAATCGACGGTTCGCCATAACGCATCGCCAGTTCCACCGGGCCATGGGTCCATTGGCTGGTCATCTGCTGCTGCAGGCGGCGACTGAGGACCACCAGCGGCGAGCCTTCGTCCCACCAGATCGAGGCGTAGGCGTGGGCCGACTGCTCGGGACGCTTGATCAGGATCAGCGACACCAGCAAGCGCCGCACCGGCCATGGCAGGTCGATCACATACGGGTCCATCAAGAACTGATTGAGGTAGCTGCGCACATCGGCCACCGAAGTGGACGCCGGCGAGCCCAGGTTGACCAGTAACAACGCGTGATCCGTCATGCAACATCCTATCTCTAGAGGCGGCTGGACAAGTCGTCCAGGGCCGCGTGCAACTCAGTGAACTGAAAAGTGAAACCGGCGGCCAACAACCGCTCGGGTAGCGCCTTCTGCCCGCCCAGCAACAGGCCGGACAACTCGCCCAAACCCACCCGCAAGGCAAACGCCGGCATCGGCATAAACGCCGGGCGGTGCAGCACCTGGCCCAGGGTCTTGGCAAACTCGCGGTTACGCACCGGCTGGGGCGCGCAGGCATTATAAGGACCGCTGGCGTCAGGTTTGTGTAGAAGAAAATCAATCAGGGCGATTTGATCCTTGATATGCACCCACGGCATCCACTGCCGACCGTTACCGATAGGCCCGCCCAGCGCCAGTTTAAAGGGCAGTAACAACCGCGACAAAAAGCCGCCCTCGGCCGCTAGCACCAGGCCAGTACGCACCAGCACCACCCGCAAGCCGAAGGCCTCGGCGCGCTGGGCGGTTTCTTCCCAGGCAATGCACAACTGGCTGGGAAAATCGTCCAGCACCGGGCCGCTGGCTTCGGTCAGCTCGCGCTCACCGCCATCGCCATACCAGCCCACCGCCGACCCGGAAATCAACACCGCAGGTTTCACCGCCAGGCCTTCAAGCCAGGCCAGCAAGGTTTCCGTCAGGCTGATCCGACTGCTCCACAGCAATGCCTTGCGTTTATGGGTCCAGAGCCGGTCGGCGATCGGCGCGCCGGCCAGGT
This sequence comes from Pseudomonas sp. WS 5410, assembly GCF_012985645.1. Taxonomy (NCBI): domain Bacteria; kingdom Pseudomonadati; phylum Pseudomonadota; class Gammaproteobacteria; order Pseudomonadales; family Pseudomonadaceae; genus Pseudomonas; species Pseudomonas sp. WS 5410. The sequence goes on from NZ_JAAQWS010000015.1 coordinate 91,157, forward strand.
TGATAACAGCATCCACCGGCTGCGTTACATCCTGCAAACGGGCAACGCCCTTCACCTGCGCACCGCACAGGGTGGCGACCTGCGCGGGATTGCGGCTCCATACCGTCAACTGATGCCCCTGGGCGCTCCAGTACTGGCAAAGCTGGCGGCCGATCAGACCGGTACCGCCGGTCAGCAAAATATGCATGAGATCTTCCTCCTGTAACGTTGGCCGGGCATCGCTGGTCTATTTTATAAGCAGGGATCTTTTTAATCGGGCGCGACCTACGTTTAACCATAGGCCACGCCACACGTTAAGGCATGCCGAAACTTATACCAAAAAACAATATTGTACAGCTATTGGTGTCGGCGTAGTCTGTACCCAAAGGTAAAACGAGGCCTCCCATGACTGTTCCCATCGCGATCATCGGTACCGGCATCGCCGGACTTTCTGCCGCCCGAGCGTTAAAAGATGCCGGGCACGCCGTCCAACTCTTCGATAAAAGCCGCGGCAGTGGCGGGCGCATGTCCAGCAAGCGCAGCGAGGCCGGCACACTGGACCTTGGCGCGCAGTACTTCACCGCCCGCGACCGACGCTTCGTCGATGAAGTGCAACGCTGGCAAGCCAATGGCTGGGTTGCCGAATGGGAACCGCAACTCTACAACTGCCAATCCGGCCAACTGAGCCCTTCTCCCGATGAGCAGACCCGCTGGGTCGGCACCCCGCGCATGAGCGCCATCACCCGCGCACTGCTGGACGACCTGCCGGTGGAGTTCGGCTGCCGTATCACCGAAGTGTTCCAGGGCCAGCAACACTGGAACCTGCTGGACGCCGACGGTGGCAACCATGGCCCCTTCAGCCACGTAATCATTGCCACCCCGGCGCACCAGGCCACGGCCCTGCTGGCCGCGGCGCCGAAACTGGCGAGCACGGCAGCCGGGGTGAAAATGGACCCGACCTGGGCCATTGCCCTGGCCTTCGACACGCCGCTGGATACGCCGATGGAAGGCTGCTTCGTACAAGACAGCCCCCTCGACTGGCTGGCCCGCAACCGCAGCAAACCAGGGCGGGACGCCACGCCAGATACCTGGATCCTGCACGCCACCAGTGCCTGGAGCAAACAGCACCTGGACCTGCCCAAGGAAGCCATCATCGAATTGCTGCACGGCGCCTTTGCCGAATTGCTGCATTGCAGCATGCCGGCGCCCTCCTTCAGCCTCGCCCACCGCTGGCTGTACGCCCGCCCGGCGGGCAGCCATGAATGGGGAGTACTGGCGGATGCCGACCTGGGCCTGTACGTGTGTGGCGACTGGTGCCTGTCAGGCAGGGTCGAAGGCGCGTGGCTCAGCGGCCAGGAAGCCGCGCGGCGCTTGCTCGGACACCTGCAATGAACCGCATCAATCCAACAAAACTGCTGCTCTCCAAATGGACAGCAACCCACCCGCGAAACAAGGAAAAACATTTCCTGGTCACCGAGTTATTTCGCGATGAAGAAGACAACGTACTGGAGATTGAACTGCAAGCCGTCTTGACCCGGCGCGGAGAACGCCTGACCTGGCAGAGCCTGCAAGATGCCGAGCGCTGGAAAATGGGCTGGCAATAACCTCATCAAAAAACTTGTACAAACTATTTGACTTGTACAGTGCAAAACCTATGATGAGATTAGTTGTACAGAAAACATAAACTGTACAGGAATCTTGTCGAGGCTTTGCCATGTCCTGCAACGTGTCCGTCACCGGCAAACCAAAAATCGCCATCAGCGCCTGCCTGCTCGGCGAAAACGTGCGCTTCAACGGCGGGCACAAACAATCCCCCCTGTGCAGCCAGACACTCAGTGACTATTTCGACTTCGTGCCACTGTGCCCCGAAGTCGCTATTGGCCTGGGCATCCCCCGTGAGCCGATTCGCCTGGTGGGCGACCCACTCCAGCCGCAAGCCGTGGGCACGGTCCACCGCGAACTGAATGTTACCGGCGCACTGGATGAGTACGGCCAGCGCATGGCCGCCGAACATACGGACCTGTGCGGCTATATCTTCATGCAGAAATCACCGTCCTGCGGCCTGGAACGGGTCAAGGTCTACCGCGACAACGGCACCCCGGCCGAGGGCGGTGGGCGCGGCATCTATGCCCAAGCATTCTGCGCACGCCATCCCAACCTGCCGGTGGAGGAAGATGGCCGCCTGCACGACCCGGTGCTGCGGGAAAATTTCCTGACCCGGGTCTTTGTCTATGCCACATGGCAACAATTGCTGGCGCAGGGTCTGACACGTCACCAGCTGCTGGCCTTCCACTCGCGCTATAAATACCTGCTGATGGCCCATAGTCCGGCCCACTACAAAAGCCTGGGCAACCTGCTGGGCAGCATGAGCAAGGACTGTGACCTGCCAGTGCTGGCCGCCGAGTATTTCAGCGAGCTGATGACGGCCCTGAAAAAGTGCGCCACCCGTGGCACCCATTCCAATGTGTTGCAGCACATCAGCGGTTACCTCAAGCAGGCCCTGAGCGCCGCAGACAAACAGGAAATGCAGGCACTGATCAGCCAATACCGGCAAGGCATCGTGCCGCTGGTCGTGCCGCTGACCTTGCTCAAGCATCACTTTCGCCAACACCCGGACCGCTACATCGCGCAGCAGGCCTACCTGCAACCGCATCCGGAAAATCTCAGCCTGCGTAATGCGATCTAACCCATGAATGTTTCCCCGCAACCCCCTGCCCAACCCGTCGAAGATGTGGCCCTGGCCCTGGAACAAGGCTGGCTGCCGATTCGCGAAGTGGCCCGCCAGACCGGGGTCAACGCGGTGACCCTGCGCGCCTGGGAACGGCGTTACGGCCTGATCGTGCCGCAGCGTACGCCCAAGGGCCATCGGCTGTTCAACGCCGACCATGTGCAGCGTATCCAGACTATCCTGACGTGGCTCAACCGAGGCGTACCGGTAAGCCAGGTCAAGCAGTTGATCGACAACGCCCAGCCGGTGGACGACAGCGTCGAAAACGAATGGCAGAACCTGCGCCAGACCTTGATCCAGGCCATCGGTCAACTGGCCGAGCGCCGGGTCGACGACGTGTTCAACCAGGCCATGGCCCTTTACCCGCCGCGTACCCTGTGCGAGCAACTGCTGTTGCCACTGCTCAAGGAGCTGGAGCAGCGCTGGCAAGGCCAGTTCGGCGCGCAGACGGAGCGGGTGTTTTTCCATTCCTGGCTGCGCAGCAAGTTCGGCGCACGGATGTATCACAACAACCGCCAGCTCAACGGCCCGCCATTGTTGCTGATCAACCATTCCGACCTGCCGCTCGAACCGCACCTGTGGCTGAGCGCCTGGCTGGCCAGCAGCGCCGATTGCCCGGTGGAAGTTTTCGACTGGCCGTTGCCTACCGGCGAACTGGCCCTGGCCGTCGAGCACCTGCAACCGCGCGCCGTGCTGCTGTACTCGAGCAAGGCCCTCCATTTAGCGACCTTGCCGAAACTGCTGAGCGGCACCCACTGCCCGATCCTGATCGCCGGACCAACGGTGTGCATCCACCAAGCCGAGTTATCCGTATTAACCCAGGACACCCCTCAATTGGTGCTGGCCGAAGACCCCTTGTCGGCCCATCAGCTCCTGATCCAGCGTGGGCTTCTCTAATGCATCTGATCTGGCTGCGCAGCGACCTGCGCCTGCATGACAACACCGCCCTCGCTGCCGCCTGCCAGCGCGGCCCGACAGCGGCGGTGTACCTGATTACCGCCGATCAGTGGCTGGCCCATGACGATGCGCCGTGCAAGGTGGACTTCTGGCTGCGCAACCTCAAGGCCCTGAGCCTGGCCCTGGGAGAGCTGAATATTCCCCTGCTGATCCGCCATGCCGACACTTGGGACCAGGTGCCACAGGTACTGGTGCAGGTGTGCCAGGCACTGTCAGTCGAGAGCGTGCACACCAACGAAGAATACGGGATCCACGAAAGCCGGCGCGATGCCGCCGTGGCCCAGGCTCTGGAAGCACACGGGGTAGGGTTTCACAGCTATCTGGACCAACTGCTGTTCCAGCCTGGCAGCGTATTGACCAAGACCGGCACTTACTTCCAGGTGTTCAGCCAGTTTCGCAAGGTCTGTTACAACCGCCTGCACAGTGCCCTGCCGCGCCGGGTGGCGACGCCCAAGGCGCAGGCCGCGCTGCCGTTCGCCAGTGATGCAGTTCCCGAGCAGGTCAAGGGATTTGCCCCGCCCAGCGACACCCTACGCGCCCTTTGGCCGGCCGGTGAAGATGAGGCGCAGCGACGCCTTGCCCAGTTTGCCGACGCACAAATCAGCTATTACAAGGATGAACGCGACTTCCCGGCCAAGCCCGGCACCAGCCAACTGTCTGCGTACCTCGCCGCCGGCGTGATTTCGCCACGCCAGTGCCTGCATGCGGCGCTGCAAAGTAACCAGGGTGAATTCGAAAGCGGCGACATCGGCGCAATCACCTGGATCAACGAGTTGCTGTGGCGCGAGTTCTACAAACATATCCTGGTGGGTTACCCACGGGTGTCGCGCCATCGTGCCTTTCGCCCGGAAACCGAAGCTGTGGCCTGGCGCCACGCTCCCGCTGATCTGGCCGCCTGGCAAGAGGCACGCACCGGCCTGCCGATCATTGATGCCGCGATGCGTCAGCTCTTGGAAACCGGCTGGATGCATAACCGCCTGCGCATGGTGGTAGCGATGTTTCTGACCAAGAACCTGCTGATCGACTGGCGCGAAGGCGAGCGCTTTTTTATGCGCCACTTGATCGACGGCGACCTGGCGGCCAATAACGGCGGCTGGCAATGGAGTTCGTCCACCGGCACCGACTCGGCACCATACTTCCGGATTTTCAGCCCGTTGAGCCAGTCCGAGAAATTCGATGGCGAAGGGCGTTTTATCAAGCAGTGGCTGCCACAACTGGCGGGATTGAACAAAAAGGAAGTGCACAACCCCGACGCTGTCGGCGGGCTGTTTGGCGTGGCCGACTACCCACGGCCCATCGTCGATCTGAAGTCTTCCCGCGAGCGGGCGCTGGCGGCCTTTCGTGCCCTGCCCTCACGCCAGGCGGCAGGGGGTGTGTATGAGTGACTTCCTGCGCCAGTTCGCCGAGTCCTTCGCCACCCTGGACAAACACAACCTGCACCGGCTCGACAGCCTGTACAGCCAGGACATAGCGTTTACCGATCCACTGCACCAGGTCCACGGTATCAGCGCGCTGAAGGCGTACTTTGCCGAGCTTTACAGCAACGTCGACCCATTGCATTTTGACTTCCACGGTTTCGACCACGTGGCCGAAGGCGAAGGTTACCTGCGCTGGACCATGAGCTTTTGCCACCCGCGGTTGGCGGGCGGCCAACAGATTCAGGTGCAAGGCTGCTCTCACCTGTTATGGCACGACAAGGTTTACCGGCACCGCGACTACTTTGATGCCGGAGCGCTGCTTTACGAACACCTGCCGGTACTCGGCCGGTTGATCCGTTGGTTGAAAGGGAGAATGGCATGAGCCTGACATCGCCACGCCGTTATTGGCTGACCGGGGCAAGCAGTGGTATCGGTGCGGCCCTGGCCGAAGAGTTGCTCGGCAGTGGGGCGCAGGTCGCGCTGAGTGCGCGCACCGAAGCGCCGCTGGAGCAACTTGCGCAACGTTACCCCGGGCAAGTGCTGGTGGTCCCCGGCGACTTGACCAACAGCCAGGTGGTACGGGAAATCGGCGAGCACATCATGCAAACCTGGGGCGCCCTGGACACCGTGATCCTGAATGCCGGCACCTGCGAATATGTGGATGCCAAGCAGTTCGATGCGTCGATTATCGAACACGTGGTGCGCACCAACCTGCTGGCCAGCAGTTACTGCATCGAAGCCGCATTGCCGCTGCTGCGCGCCGGGTCAACCCCGCACCTGGTGGGCGTCGCCAGTGCCGTCACCTACCTGCCGATGCCCCGCGCAGAAGCCTACGGCGCGTCCAAGGCAGGCCTGCGCTATTTGTTCGAATCGCTGCGCATCGACCTGTCTCCCGAAGGCATTGATGTCACGGTGGTCAGCCCCGGCTTCGTCGATACGCCGTTGACCGAACGCAATGATTTCCCGATGCCCTTGAGCTGGCCGGCCGACAAGGCAGCGCGGCATATTTTCGGCAAACTGGAAAAACGCCCACTGGAGATCGCCTTCCCGGCACTGTTTATTGCCACCCTCTGGCCTTTGTCGAAACTGCCGAACCGCGCGCAACTGATCATCGGCAAGCGCATGCTGCGCAGCCCACCGCCACAAAAGGACGACCTGTGAAGATCGCCATTATCGGCAGTGGGATTTCCGGGCTGACCAGCGCCTACCTGCTCAGTCGCCGCCACGACATCACCCTGTTCGAAGCCGCCGACCGGATTGGTGGCCATACCCATACGGTAGACGTGACCGTCGATGGCAGACATTACGCGGTGGACACCGGCTTTATCGTGTTCAACGACTGGACCTACCCCAACTTCATCCGTTTGCTGAGGCAGATCGGCGTGCCGTTCAAACCGACCGAAATGAGCTTCTCGGTCTGTGCCCCAGAGGAAAACCTCGAGTACAACGGCAATAACCTCAACAGCCTGTTCGCCCAGCGCAGCAATATCCTGTCCCCCGGCTTCTGGGGGATGTTGCGCGATATCCTGCGCTTCAATCGCCAGGCGCCGCTGGATTTGCAGGAGCAACGCATCAGCGCACAGACGACCCTGGGCGAATACCTGCAGGCGGGCAACTACGGCCCGCGCTTTATCCGGCACTACATCGTGCCCATGGGCGCGGCGATCTGGTCGATGCCCCTGGCGGACATGCTAGGGTTTCCGCTGCAGTTCTTCGTGCGCTTCTTCAAGAACCACGGCCTGCTGTCGGTGAACAATCGGCCGCAGTGGTGTGTGATCGAGGGCGGCTCCAGCCGTTATATCGAGCCCCTGACCGATTCGTTTCGCCAACAGATCCGCCTCAACTGCCCGGTGCAAAAAGTCGAGCGCACACCGGAAGGTGTGGTCATCCACAGTGCCGATGGCCGTGAAATTTTTGACAAGGTCGTCTTCGCCTGCCACAGCGACCAAGCCCTGGCCCTGCTGAACGACCCGAGCCAGGCTGAGCAGCAGATTCTTGGGGCAATAACCTACGCCGACAACGACGTGGCCCTGCACACCGACACCCGCTTGCTGCCCGATCGCCCACTGGCCTGGGCCAGCTGGAACTATCGACTGGACGCCAGTACGCACAAGCCAGCGGCCGTCACCTACGCCATGAACATCTTGCAAGGCATCGACAGCCCCACCACCTTTTGCGTGAGCCTCAATCAGACAGCAATTATCAACCCGCTGAAAATCCTTGCCCGCTACACCTATGCCCATCCCCAATACAGCCTGGCGGCGGTGGCGGCGCAAGCGCGCTGGGAAGAACTGCATGGCGCCCAGCACACCTATTATTGTGGGGCCTACTGGGCCAACGGTTTTCATGAAGACGGCGTGGTCAGTGCCCTGCGCGTGGCCCAGGCCTTCGGGGAAACCCTGTGAACAGCGCCCTCTACAGTGGCTGGATCGCCCATCGGCGATTTACCGCCAAGGGGCATGCGTTTCGCTATCGCATCGGCCTGCTGTACCTGGACCTCAGCGAACAGGAGCAGGTGCTGGGGCTATCGCCGTTCGCCGGCCGTGGCCGCTTCGCGCCATTTTCATTGCGCCAGCAGGACTACCTGCCTGAATTGACCCGCGACGGCACCTGTTTGACTGATGCCGTGCGCCACGTGGTCAGCACGGCCTTGGGGCATACCCCACAGGGCACTGTCTGCCTGCTGACCCAGGTCCGCAGTTGGGGCCTGGCGTTCAACCCGGTGAGTTTCTTTTACTGCTTCGAGGCTGATGGGCAACTGGCGGCGATTGTCTGTGAAGTGACCAACACCCCGTGGCGCGAACGCTATCACTACGTGCTGCCGGCCCGCGCCCTGGCGGGCGGCGAGCACCAGCATTTCGCGGTGACCAAGGCGTTTCATGTGTCGCCGTTTTTGCCCCGAGACCTGGAATACCGCATGAGCTTCAGCCCACCCGGCCAGCGCCTGGGGGTGCATATGGCCGACTGGCAGGGCGAGACCAAGGTGTTCGACGCCACCTTGAGCCTGCAACGCGAAGCCCTGGACCGCGCCAGCCTGCATCGCTACTTGTGGCGCTTCCCGTGGATGACCGCCAAGACCGGCCTGGCAATTTACTGGCAAGCCCTGCGCTTGCTGCTTAAACGCACACCGATTTTCCCCCATCAGGCCGCCGATGGCGCCTGTGCAACTGGGTATCCCAAGGATCGCCGCCATGAAATCCCCTAGCTTATCGGTCAAATCCAATCGCCTGAACGTCAATGGCCTGACCGGCGCGTTGTTGCGCAAGGCCGTGCTGCGTCAACTCGGCAACCTGCGTCACGGCCAACTGGTGGTGGTCGAGGACGGTGAGCGCCAGGTGTTCGGCGCACGGGAGGCGCACTTGCTGGGGGAAATCCAGATCCTCGACCCGGCGGTGTGGGGCCTGGTAGCCGCCAACGGTTCCATCGGCGCCGGCGAGGCGTTTATTCATGGTTACTGGAGCAGCCCGGACCTGACCGCGGTGGTGCGCGTGATGGTCAGCAACCTCGAGGTACTGGATGCCCTGGAAGGCGGCCTGGCCAAGTTGGCCCGCCCATTCACCCAGGGCCTGCACTGGCTCAACCGCAATACCCGCAAGGGCTCGCAAAAGAACATCGCCGCTCACTACGACCTGGGCAACGACCTGTTCCAGGAGTTTCTCGACCCGACCATGATGTATTCGGCGGCGCAGTTCCTCACCGCCGACGACACCCTGGAACAGGCGCAGCTCAACAAGCTCGAACGCATCTGCCAGAAACTCGCGCTCAAGCCTTCGGACCACCTGCTGGAAATCGGCACCGGCTGGGGCAGCATGGCCCTGTACGCGGCGCAGCAGTATGGCTGCCGGGTCACCACGACCACCTTGTCCAAAGAGCAGTTTGCCTACACCGAACAGCGCATCCAGGCCCTGGGTTTGCAGAATCAGGTGACATTGCTGTTGCAGGACTACCGCGACTTGAGCGGGCAGTACGACAAACTGGTGTCCATTGAAATGATCGAGGCCGTGGGCCATCGTTTCCTGCCCACCTACTTCAAGCAATGCGCACACTTGCTCAAGAGCGACGGGCTGATGCTGTTGCAGGCCATCACCATCCGCGAACAACGCTATGAACAGGCCAAGAGCAGCGTCGACTTTATCCAGCGCTACATTTTCCCCGGTGGCGCCCTGCCCTGTGTACAGAAGATGTTGCAGATCGTCAGTCGCGACACCGATATGAACCTGCTGCACATGGAAGACTTCGGCCTGCATTACGCGCGAACCCTGCGCTTGTGGCATGAGAATTTTCGCCGTGCCCATGGCCGCCTCACGGAACTGGGCTACGACGAATACTTTCTGCGGCTGTGGGAGTTCTACCTGTGCTACTGCGAAGGTGGTTTTATGGAACGCACCATCGGCACCGCGCAATTGCTGCTGGCCAAACCTGGCGCGGTGACACAACCACTGCTCGGGCGCTTCAATGCTTAAAAACCTGGCCAATGCCGCGCTGTTCCAGTGCGGCTGGTTTGCCTGTGTGATGGGTGGCGACAGCCTGTGGTTATTGCTCGGGCTGGGCGTGCTGGCGATCCACCTGCTGTGGATAACTTCGTGGGCCGTTGAAGGGCGGTTGATCTTGAGCGTGACCGTGCTGGGTACCCTGCTCGACACACTGTTGCGCACGGCCGGTGTATTTGAATTCAGTGATCCAGGCCCGTTGATTCCTCTGTGGTTGATCTTGCTGTGGGCGCTGCTGGCGACTACCTTGCGCCACTGCCTGGCCTGGAGCGCCCGGCCCTGGTGGCGGGCAAGCCTGCTGGGAGCAGTGGGCGGGCCGCTGTCGTACTACGCCGGTAGCCAGTTGGCAGGCGTGAGCTTCGGGTTTGCCACGGCCCCGACCCTGGCGGCCATCGCACTGCTGTGGGCTGTGGTATTTCCTGGCCTGCACCGGCTCGCGCGCTGACGTCCGTCAGAGCTTTCACACGCGCCCGACCGGCTTGCCTTACACTGCGCGCCTATGACCACCATTCCCCACATTCAAATCGCCGAACCCGCCGTGAAGTGCTCCACGTGTGCAGCTTGCTGCTGCCAACTGGAAGTCATGTTGATCACCGACACTGGCGTGCCTGATCGCTATATCGACACGGACGATTGGGGCGGCGAAGTCATGCTGCGCCTGGACGACGGCTGGTGCGCGGCGCTGGATCGCGACACGATGATGTGCACTATCTATGAGAAGCGACCGCTGATTTGCCGGGAGTTCGAGATGGGCGCGCCGGAGTGCCTTGAAGAGCGCCAGGGGATTGCGACGGTCTACCGCTGACCGTGAAAACTGCCGAGCTCAAATGGGGGAGCGGGCTTATGTGGGAGCTGGCTTGCCTGCGATAGCATCACTTCGGTTTGTCTGAAGCACCGAGCCATCTGCATCGCGGGCAAGCCCGACTCCCACACAAGCCCGGCTTCCACATGGGTTCTGCTGTGCCGGGGAATATCAGAGCGGCAGGGTGTAGTTCAACGAATAGCTCTCGATACCATCGTTGTGACTACTGATGCCTGCGTTGGAATAGTGCGTGGCACGGATCCCCACCTGATGCCCGCCGGCAAAACGCAAGCCGAAGCCCAGGCGGTCTTCGAACTGGAAGGCCCCGCCGATGTTGTTGTCCTCGACCCGGGTGCGTGAGAACAGCGCCACGCCGATCCCCGCTTCGATATAGGGTTTCACCGACTCGCCGGCGAATTCGTACACAAACACCGGCGAAAACGACAGGCTGCTGACACTCGCACGTTCATCACCGTCCCAGAAGGTATAAGCGCCGCTCCAGTAGCCGGTCAGGCGCCCCACATCGCTCTGCCACCAGCTCTTGTCCCAGTCCGATTGCAGGCCCAGACGATAAGTCATGGTCGAATCGCTGGTATGCCCTACCGCAAACTCCAGGCCGGCGGCCTGGGCCGAAACCGAGTGTCCCAACACAGCGGCTGCAATCGCAGCCAAACAGAACAAGCGCTTCATAAGAAACATCCTTTCCAAACGAAGTTGTATGGTTGTGTACCGCTAATCAAGAGCTATAGAAATCACGGACTACGCAGAAGTTCAGCTAAAAAACCCGCTATTTCACGAATTTTTCACAGACCGAAGCTTCGCACAACGCCGCTGAACTTCCACAGTGTGGGTAGGATATTTCTTAGATGCTGCGGATCACCGCTGGTCCAGAACTGCGCAGCCCGAGGATTGCCCTCGGCCAGCAGTTGGCGCTCGCCCAGCAGACGCTGCAACTGACGCGCCACGGCCGCCCCGGTGTCGATCAGGATGACCGTCGGTGGCAGCATCGTCGCCAGCAATGGCTTGAGGAAAGGATAATGAGTGCAACCGAGGATGATGGTGTCGCACCCGGCCTCGACCAGCGGCATGACGTACCCCTGCAACAACTGGCGCAGCGCCGGGCTGCCCAGGTCGCCGGCCTCGATCAACTCCACCAGCCCCGGACAGGGTTGGGTGACCACCCGCACATCGCTGGCAAAGCGGTCCAGTAACGCGGCGAACTTGGCGCTTTGCAGGGTGCCCGTGGTGGCGAGCACCCCGATCACCCCGCTGCGGGTCGCGGCGGCGGCTGGTTTGACTGCCGGCTCCATGCCCACCAGGGGCCAATCCGGATAATCAATACGCAAGTCCGCAACCGCGGCTACGGTTGCCGTGTTGCAGGCGATCACAAAAGCCTTGGCGCCCTGCTCGCGGAAAAACTCCGCGACCACCCGCGAACGTTCGCGAATGAACGCCGGAGTTTTCTCGCCGTAGGGGATATGCCCGCAATCCGCCACGTACAGCAGCGACTCATGGGGCAATAAACGATGAATTTCGTCCAGCACCGACAGGCCGCCAACGCCGGAGTCGAACACACCAATCGGTGCATCCTTAACCATGCTGGCTGCCGCAGACGCTGCAACCGGGATCGCGCTTGACCCGCAGTTCGCGAAAACGTGTGCCCAGGGCGTCGATCAACAGCAGGCGCCCAACCAGCGGTGTGCCAAAGCCGGCCAGCAGCTTCAGGGCTTCCAGGGCTTGCAGGCTGCCGACCAACCCCACCAGCGGGCCGACGACGCCGGCTTCGCTGCAGGTCAGCTCGGTATCGCTGCCGTGCCCATATAAGCAGTGGTAGCACGGGCTTTCCGGACGCCGCGGGTCGAACACCGAAAGCTGGCCTTCGAGGCGAATCGCCGCGCCGCTGACCAGGGGCTTGCCAGCTGCCACGCACGCCGCGTTCACCGCTTCGCGGGTGGCGAAGTTGTCACAGCAGTCGAGCACCAGGTCCACATTGGACACAGCGGCGGCCAACGAATCAGCGTCCAGCGCCGTGCGGTGGGCAATCAGTCGGATCTCGGGGTTGATCGCGCTCAAGCGGCCGATGGCGGAATCGACCTTGCTCAGGCCGATGCTGTCGGTGTCGTGGATGATCTGGCGTTGCAGGTTGGTCAGGTCGACGGTGTCAAAGTCCGCCAGATGCAGCTCACCGACGCCAGCCGCTGCCAGGTACAAGGCCACCGGAGCGCCCAGGCCGCCAAGGCCGACAATCAGCACGCGGCTGTTTTTCAGGCGTAACTGGCCGTCGATATCGACCTGTTGCAACAGGATCTGCCGGCTGTAGCGCAACAGCTCCTGATCGGTCAGCACGGCCGGCGCCCCAGGCTGATGCGCTCATGGCCGCCGAGGTCGATACGGCTGTGGACCTCTTCGAAACCTTGCGCCAGCAGCAGGTCGCGCACGGCCGGAGCCTGGTCGTAACCATGCTCGAGCAACAACCAGCCACCGGCCTCCAGGTGCTGCGGCGCCTGGGCGATGATCAGGCGCAGGTCGTCCAGGCCGTCGTGGCCGGCCACCAATGCGCTGGCCGGCTCGAAACGCACATCGCCCGCCGCCAGGTGCGGATCGCTGTCGGCAATATAGGGCGGGTTGCTGATGATCAGGTGATAGGTGTGATCTTTGAGGGCGCTGAACCAATGACTATTGAGCACCGTGACGTTATCCAGGTGCAGGCGCTGGCGATTGCGCTCGGCCAGGGCCACAGCTTCCAGCACGCGATCCACCGCCGTCACGCGCCAGGCCGGGCGCTCGCTGGCCAGGGCCAAGGCGATGGCGCCGCTGCCAGTGCCCAGGTCGAGGACATTGGCCGGGGTCGCGGGCAACAACTCCAGGGCCGCTTCCACCAGCAGTTCGGTGTCCGGGCGCGGGATCAGGGTGTGCGGCGCGACTTCCAGGTCAAGCTTCCAGAAACCTTGCTGGCCGAGGATATAGGCCACCGGCTCGCCGCTGCGGCGACGTTGCAGGTAGTCGGCAAAGCGCAGCGCGTCTTCGCTGCTGACGATTTTTTCCGGCCAGGTGTGCAGGTAGCTGCGGGACTTGCCCAAGGCAGCGGCCAGCAACAACTCCACATCCAGGCGCGCGGTAGGCGAGTCCGGCAGGTCGGCGGCGCGCAGCAAGCTGGCAATAATGGTCATTTATTCACCTATCGCGGCCAGTTGGTCCGCCTGGTATTCGGCGAGCAACGGCTCGATCACTGCGTCCACGCCACCGGCAAGGATCTCGTCCAGGGAATACAGGGTCAGGTTGACCCGATGGTCGGTAACCCGGCCCTGGGCGTAGTTATAGGTGCGAATGCGTTCGGAGCGGTCACCCGAGCCCACCAGCAACTTGCGCTCACTGGCAATGGCGTTGGCGGCGGCGCTGGTCTGCTGGTCGTTGAGCTTGGCCGACAACCAGGACATGGCCCGCGCACGGTTCTTGTGCTGGGAGCGTTCTTCCTGGCACTCCACCACAATGCCGGAAGGCAAGTGGGTGATGCGGATCGCCGAGTCGGTCTTGTTGACGTGCTGGCCACCGGCGCCCGACGAGCGGTAAGTGTCGACCCGCAAGTCTGCCGGGTTGATTTCAATGGCTTCCTGCTCGTCCGGCTCGGGCAATACCGCCACGGTGCAGGCCGAGGTATGGATACGGCCCTGGGATTCGGTGGCGGGCACACGCTGTACGCGGTGCACGCCGGACTCGAATTTCAGCTTGCCGTAGACGTTCTCGCCTTCGACCCGGGCAATGATTTCCTTGTAGCCGCCGTGCTCCCCTTCGTTCTCCGAGAGGATTTCCACGCGCCAGCCGCGCCGCTCGGCATAGCGCGAATACATGCGGAACAGGTCGCCGGAGAAGATCGCCGCCTCGTCACCGCCAGTACCGGCGCGGATTTCCAGGAATACGTTACGCCCGTCGTTGGGGTCTTTGGGCAGCAGCATGCGTTGCAGGTCGCCCTCCAACTCGATGAGCTTATCTTTGGCTTCGCGGACTTCTTCCACGGCCATTTCACGCATGTCCGGGTCGCTGTCCTTGAGCAGTGCCTGGGCACCTTCGAGGTCGGCCTGCACTTTGAGCAGTTGCGAATAGGTAGTGACAATCGGCTCAACTTCGGCGTATTCCTTGGAATAGGCACGGAACTTGGTCTGATCGGAAATAACCTCGCCATCGCCGAGCAAGGCGGTCAGTTCTTCGAAACGGTCCTGGAGCACGTCCAGTTTATTGAGCAGTGACGCTTTCATTGCGGTTTTTTATCCGAAGAGCTGTCTGACGCGCCCTCTCCGAGGGCAAAGAGTTCCTGGGCCATGGCCAGCGCATCGAGGCGGCCTTCGGCTGTCAGTTTTTTAAGCTGTACGCTGGGAGCATGCAACAGCTTGTTGGTAAGGCCACGGGCCAATTGCATCAAAATGTCTTCAGCGTTGCCGCCATTGGCCAGCAGGCGCTGGGCCTTGATCAATTCTTCGTCACGCAAGCGCTCGCCCTGTTGGCGATAGGCCTTGAGCACATCCACGGCGGCCAGCTCGCGCAGGCGCACCATAAAATCCTCGGCGCCGATCGCGACCATTTCCTCGGCAGCCTGGGCAGCGCCCTGGCGGCTCTTGAGGTTTTCGGCGACCACTTCGTGCAGATCGTCGACGCTATAGAGGTAAACGTCGTCCAACTCGCCGACTTCCGGCTCGATATCCCGGGGAACGGCGATATCCACCATGAAAATCGGTTTGTGCTTGCGCAGTTTCAGGGCGCTTTCCACCGCGCCCTTGCCAAGGATCGGCAACTGGCTGGCGGTGGAGCTGATGACGATATCGCTGCGCACCAGTTCGGCCGGAATATCGGCGAGCAACACGGCGTGGGCGCCGAACTCTTCGGCCAGGATGCTGGCGCGCTCCAGGGTCCGGTTGGCCACCACTATGCGCTTCACGCCCAGGTCATGCAGGTGCCGGGCGACCAGGGTGATGGTCTCGCCCGCGCCGATCAGCAGGGCCTGGCTGCGTTGCAGGTCGCTGAAAATCTGCTTGGCCAGGCTGACGGCGGCAAACGCCACAGAGACCGGGTTTTCACCGATGGCCGTATCAGTGCGCACCTGTTTAGCCGAGTTGAAAGTGGCCTGGAACAAACGCCCCAACAACGGCCCCACGGTCCCGGCTTCGCGGGCTACGGCGTAGGCCGATTTCATCTGGCCGAGGATCTGCGGTTCGCCCAACACCAGCGAATCGAGCCCGGACGCCACACGCATCATGTGACGAACTGCCGCATCATCTTCATGCACATAAGCGCTGGCGCGCAGGTCATCCAGGTTCAAATGGTGGTAATCAGCCAGCCAGCGCAGCACCCCATCCGACGAAAGATGTTCCTGCTCTATATAGAGCTCGCTGCGGTTGCAGGTGGAAAGGATCGCAGCTTCGCGGCTGTCGGTGAGCCGGCACAGCTGCTGCAAAGCCTCAACCAACTGCTCCGGGGTAAACGCCACGCGCTCGCGGACGTCTACAGAAGCAGTCTTGTGGTTGATACCCAGAGCAAGGAAGGCCATTCAATATCGCTGATGATGTCGAGAAGCCGACAATTGTCCTACTTCGACTGATTCAGAACAACCACCGTCGTCTATTGTCCTAATGCCCTATGCCTATAAAGGCGCCAATTGAGACTCGGTTATGTTTGGCCGAGGGCTTGTGTCATGATGATCCGACCGCAGGTTAGTCGTCCTCTTCCTATATGAATAGATCTTCCGCGTTGCTCCTTGCCCTTGCCTTCCTAGGCGGCTGCCAGTCCATGGCCCCCGTATCGCCGCAGAGTCCTGCGCCGGTGGAAGACAACACCCCCGCCCCTGAAAAGCCCAAGGTTTATTCCTCGTTCAGCGAAGAAACGGTGTTCAGCCTGCTGAGCGCGGAGCTGGCCGGCCAGCGCAATCGTTTCGACATTGCCCTGGATAACTACGTGACCCAGGCCATCAACACCCAGGACCCGGGAATTTCCGAGCGCGCGTTTCGCATCGCCGAATACCTGGGCGCCGACCAGGCCGCCCTGGACACCGCACTGATCTGGGCGAAAAACGCCCCGGACGACCTCGAAGCCCAACGCGCTGCGGCAATCCAGCTGGCACGTGCCGGACGCTACGACGACTCCATGGTTTATATGGAGAAAGTCTTGCAGGGCAAGGGCGATACCCATTTCGACTTCCTCGCCCTGTCTGCTGCCGACACCGACCAGGACACCCGCGATGGCCTGATGAAGAGTTTCGACCGCCTGCTGCAAAAGCACCCGAGCAATGGCCAACTGGTATTTGGCAAGGCGCTGCTGCTGCAACAGGATGACGAACCGCAAGCGGCCCTCAAGCTGCTGGAGCAAAACCCGCCGGAAGAAGGTGAGATCGCCCCGCTGCTGCTGCGCGCGCGCCTGCTGCAAAGCCTCAACCGCGGTAAGGAAGCCTTGCCGCTGCTGCAAAAAAGCATCAAGAAGTATCCGGACGACAAGCGTCTGCGCCTGACTTATGCGCGCATGCTGGTAGAACAGGACCGCATGGAAGACGCCAAGGTGGAGTTCGCCAGCCTGGTCCAGCAATACCCGGACGATGACGAATTGCGTTATTCCCTGGCGCTGGTCTGCCTGGAAGCCAAGGCCTGGGAAGAGGCCAAGGGCTACCTGGAAGACCTGATCGCGCGGGAAAGCCATGTCGATTCGGCCCACCTGAACCTGGGGCGCATCGCCGAAGAACGGGATGACCCGCAAGGCGCGCTGATCGAGTACGCCCAGGTCGGCCCCGGCAATGACTATCTGCCGGCACAACTGCGCCAGGCCGATATCCTGATGAATAACGGCCGCACCGACGAAGCCGAAAAACGCCTGGCCGCCGCCCGCGATGCCGAGCCGGACTACGCCATCCAGCTGTATCTGATCCAGGCCGAAACCTTGTCGGCCAACAATCAGGGGGAGCGCGCGTGGAAAATCCTCGCCCAGGCCCTGCTGCAATACCCCGACGACCTGAACCTGCTGTACACCCGCGCCATGCTGGCCGAAAAACGCAACGACCTGGCGCAGATGGAAAAAGACCTGCGCCTGATCATCAAGCGCGACCCGGACAATGCCATGGCACTGAACGCCCTGGGTTACACCTTGTCAGACCGTACGACGCGCTATGCCGAGGCCAAGGCTCTGATCGAACAGGCGCACCAGCTCAACCCGGAAGACCCGGCAGTGCTCGACAGCCTGGGCTGGGTGAATTACCGCCTGGGCAACATCGATGAAGCCGAACGCCTGCTGCGCCAGGCCCTGGAGCGATTCCCCGACCAGGAAGTCGCCGCGCACCTGGGCGAAGTGCTCTGGGCCCAGGGCAAACAACGCGAAGCCCGACAAATCTGGGGCAAGTTCCTCAAGGAACAACCCGACAGCCCTATCCTGCGCAGCACCATCAAGCGCCTGACCGGATCCGAGACTCTTTAATTCTATGTTTTTGCGCCACGCCATCGTTTTCAGTTTTATCGCCCTGCTCGCCGGTTGTGCGGGCTTCGGTGCCCGTGAGTCCGTCGAAGGCCAGGGCAACCCGGCACAGTGGCGACAGCATAAGGATCAGCTCAGCAGCATTGATGGCTGGCAGATCGAAGGCAAGATCGGGGTTCGCGCACCGAAGGATTCGGGCAGCGGCACCTTGTTCTGGCTGCAACGCCAGGACTATTACGACATCCGCCTTTCTGGCCCCCTGGGTCGCGGTGCTGCGCGCCTGACCGGTCGACCGGGGCAAGTGAGCCTGGAAGTGGCCAACCAGGGCCGCTACGAAGCGCCATCGCCGGAAGCCTTGCTTGAAGAGCAGGTCGGCTGGAAGCTGCCGGTCTCCCATTTGGTCTGGTGGGTTCGCGGCCTGCCCGCGCCCGAGAGCAAGAGCCGTCTGAGCCTCAATGGCGACAGCCGCCTGGCCACCCTGGAGCAGGATGGCTGGCGGGTCGAATACCTCAGCTATGTGGAACAAAGCGGCTACTGGCTGCCCGAACGCATCAAGCTGCACGGCTCCAACCTTGACGTCACGCTGGTGATCAAGGACTGGCAACCACGCAAGCTGGGGCAGTGACATGAGCGAACGCCTGACCCTGCCCTCCCCGGCCAAGCTCAATCTGATGCTGCACATCCTCGGACGTCGTGAAGACGGTTACCACGAGCTGCAGACGCTGTTTCAATTTCTCGATTATGGCGATGAGATGACCTTCGCCGTGCGCGACGATGGCGTGATTCAGCTGCACACCGAATTTGCCGACGTGCCCCATGACAGCAATCTGATCGTGAAGGCCGCAAAAAAACTTCAGGAACAATCCGGTTGCCCGCTGGGCATTGATATCTGGATCGACAAAATCCTGCCTATGGGTGGCGGTATCGGTGGTGGCAGCTCGAATGCCGCGACCACCCTGCTCGGCCTCAATCACTTGTGGCAGCTTGGCTGGGATGAAGATCGCCTGGCCGCACTGGGCCTGACCTTGGGCGCCGACGTCCCGGTTTTTGTGCGTGGACACGCCGCATTTGCTGAGGGTGTAGGGGAAAAACTCACCCCTGTAGACCCCGAAGAGCCGTGGTATGTCGTGCTTGTTCCGCAAGTATCTGTAAGTACAGCAGAAATTTTTTCAGATCCGTTGTTGACACGTAACTCTTCTCCCATTAAAGTGCGCCCCGTTCCCAAGGGAAACAGTCGAAATGACTGCTTACCGGTGGTAGCAAGGCGTTATCCAGATGTACGTAACGCATTGAATTTGTTAGGTAAATTTACCGAAGCAAAACTCACCGGAACTGGAAGTTGTGTGTTTGGGGGCTTCCCAAGCAAAGCTGAAGCTGATAAAGTCTCGGCCCTTCTTACAGAGACCCTTACAGGGTTTGTAGCAAAGGGAAGCAACGTTTCGATGTTGCATCGCAAGCTGCAAAGTCTGCTCTAAAGGAACCGAGTACTGGGTACTCGTTGCAACAGATACAGGGGCGTCGCCAAGCGGTAAGGCAGCAGGTTTTGATCCTGCCATGCGTTGGTTCGAATCCAGCCGCCCCTGCCATTTTCTATACTCATCCAGGTTACCCTCAGCCTCTAGGTACTGCGCGTGTCCAAGATGATGGTCTTTACGGGGAACGCTAACCCCGATCTGGCTCGACGTGTCGTACGTCAGCTGCATATCCCTCTCGGTGACATCTCTGTCGGTAAGTTTTCCGACGGCGAAATTACAGCCGAGATCAATGAAAATGTCCGCGGTAAAGATGTTTTCATTATTCAGCCGACTTGCGCTCCGACCAACGATAACCTGATGGAACTCGTCGTGATGGCTGATGCCTTCCGCCGCTCCTCAGCGACTCGAATCACAGCTGTAATCCCTTACTTTGGTTATGCCCGTCAGGATCGCCGTCCGCGTTCCGCACGTGTGGCTATCAGCGCGAAAGTCGTCGCTGACATGCTGACCGTGGTAGGTATCGACCGTGTTCTCACGGTTGACCTGCACGCTGACCAAATCCAGGGGTTCTTCGATATTCCGGTAGATAACATCTACGGCTCCCCCGTTCTGGTGGATGACATCGAAGACCAGCGCTTTGAAAACCTGATGATCGTGTCCCCGGACATTGGTGGCGTCGTGCGTGCACGGGCTGTTGCCAAATCCCTGGGCGTGGACCTCGGGATCATCGACAAACGCCGCGAGAAAGCCAATCACTCTGAAGTGATGCATATCATCGGTGATGTCGAAGGGCGTACCTGTATTCTGGTCGATGACATGGTTGATACCGCCGGCACCTTGTGCCACGCGGCAAAAGCCTTGAAAGAGCACGGTGCGGCTAAAGTCTTCGCCTACTGCACACACCCTGTGCTGTCGGGCCGAGCGATCGAGAACATCGAGAACTCTGTGCTGGACGAACTGGTGGTGACTAACACCATCCCGTTGTCCGCTGCTGCTCAAGCCTGTGCACGTATCCGTCAACTGGATATCGCACCGGTTGTTGCTGAGGCGGTTCGCCGTATCAGCAATGAAGAATCGATCAGCGCGATGTTCCGCTAAGGGTCAAACCCTGGCGGCATCAACCTGACGAAAAGCGCCCCGCCCCAGCACAATGCTGGGGCGGGGCTTTTTTGCCCATATCGCCTTTAGCGCTGGTCGCAAACGCTGGGGCGAATGTGGTTATTTTGGAGATACAACATGAACGATTTTACTTTGAATGCTGAACTGCGTTCCGACCTGGGGAAAGGTGCGAGCCGCCGCCTGCGTCGTCTCGCAAGCCTGGTTCCAGCTGTAGTCTACGGTGGCGAAAAAGCCCCTGAGTCCATCAGCATGCTGGCTAAAGAAATTGCCAAACTGCTCGAAAACGATGCGGCCTACAGCCACATCATCGAGCTGAACGTTGGCGGCAAAAAGCAGAACGTCATCATCAAGGCCCTGCAACGTCACCCAGCTAAAGGTCACGTGCTGCACGCTGACTTCGTACGCGTCGTAGCAGGTCAGAAACTGACCGCTATCGTACCTGTGCACTTTGTTGGTGAAGAAGCTCCGGTCAAGAAAGGCGGCGAAGTCTCGCACCTTATCGCCGAGATCGAAGTGACCTGCCTGCCTAAAGACCTGCCTGAGTTCATCGAAGTCGACCTGTCGGCTCTGGAAATCGGTGACATCGTTCACCTGTCCGACCTCAAGGCCCCTAAAGGCGTTGAGTTCGTTGCTCTGGCTCACGGTGATGACAAGGCTGTTGCCAACGTCCACGCTCCACGTGTTGCTCCAGAAGCTGAAGAAGGCGCTGCAGAGTAATTCACTCTGTAATGCCGGAGCTTGAGGAAACATCGCGGACCGAAACGTAGCGAGAAAGCGGGCGATAACGCGAAGTTTATCTCTGGATAAGTGAGCTCCTGTCGTCCACTTTCGCCGCAATGAGGTTGCGGCGATGTTATCCACAACTCCAAAGGAAGGGCCCCTGTCGTGACTGCCATTAAACTGATCGTTGGCCTGGGAAATCCAGGCGCCGAATACGAACAGACCCGGCACAACGCGGGGGCCCTTTTTGTTGAGCGCATCGCCCACGCCCAAGGCATCAATCTGGTGGTCGATCGCAAATATTTTGGCCTGACCGGACGCTTCTCGCATCAGGGTCAGGATGTTCGTCTGCTGATTCCCACCACCTACATGAACCGCAGCGGCCAGGCTGTCGCGGCGCTTGCGGGCTTCTTCCGGATCAAACCCGAAGAAATCCTGGTGGCCCATGACGAACTGGACCTGCCACCCGGCGTTGCCAAGCTCAAGCAAGGCGGCGGCCACGGCGGTCATAATGGCCTGCGCGACATCATTGCGCAGTTGGGCAATCAGAATACGTTTTACCGTCTGCGGCTCGGCATTGGCCACCCAGGCGTTGCCAGTATGGTTTCAAATTTCGTCCTGGGTCGTGCGCCACGCGCCGAACAGGAAAAACTCGATGCCAGCATCGACTTTGCCCTCGGCGTGCTGCCGGATATCTTCGCCGGTGAATGGAACCGTGCGATGAAAAACCTGCACAGCCAGAAGGCCTGACTTTTTTGCGAGGGGAAACACCATGGGATTCAATTGCGGCATCGTCGGCTTACCTAACGTCGGCAAGTCCACCCTGTTCAACGCCCTGACCAAGTCCGGTATTGCGGCGGAGAACTTCCCCTTCTGCACCATCGAACCCAACACCGGTATCGTGCCAATGCCCGATCCGCGCCTGGAGGCCCTGGCGGCCATCGTCAATCCCAAGCGCATCCTGCCGACCACCATGGAGTTCGTCGACATCGCCGGCCTGGTGGCTGGCGCGTCGAAAGGTGAAGGCCTGGGCAACAAGTTCCTCGCCAACATCCGTGAGACCGATGCCATCGCCCACGTGGTCCGCTGCTTTGAAGACGAGAACGTGATTCACGTCTCCAACAGCGTCGACCCGAAACGCGACATCGAGATCATCGACCTGGAACTGATCTTCGCCGACCTCGACAGCTGCGAGAAGCAACTGCAAAAGGTCACGCGCAACGCCAAGGGCGGCGACAAGGACGCAGTGGTCCAGAAGGCCCTGCTGGAGCAGTTGATCGCACACTTCACCCTGGGCAAGCCGGCACGCAGCCTGATGAAGAACATGAGCGTCGACGAAAAGGCCGTGATCAAGGGCTTCCACCTGCTGACCACCAAGCCTGTGATGTACATCGCCAACGTGGCTGAAGACGGTTTCGAGAACAACCCGCTGCTCGACGTGGTCCTGGCCATTGCCGAAGAAGAAGGCGCAATGGTTGTACCGGTCTGCAACAAGATCGAAGCGGAAATCGCCGAACTTGAAGACGGCGAAGAGAAAGACATGTTCCTCGAGGCCCTGGGCCTGGAAGAGCCTGGCCTGAACCGCGTGATCCGTGCGGGCTACGAAATGCTGCACCTGCAGACCTACTTCACCGCCGGCGTCGAAGAAGTACGTGCCTGGACCGTCAAGGTCGGCGCCACCGCGCCACAGGCTGCCGGTGTGATCCACACCGACTTCGAAAAAGGCTTTATCCGCGCGGAAGTGATCGCCTACAACGACTTTATCCAGTTCAAGGGTGAAGCCGGGGCCAAGGAAGCCGGTAAATGGCGCCTGGAAGGCAAGGAATATGTCGTCAAGGATGGCGATGTGATGCACTTCCGCTTCAACGTGTAAGCTGGCTGTACGATCCAAGCGGTAGAACAAAAAGCCGATGCTCTGCATCGGCTTTTTTGTGGGCGATGATTTCTGTTACCCATCACAACGAAACAATCACTTACCTTATAAATCAAAAGATTCAAATACAAATATTCCACTCCGCAGACAAAAATTCTTCTCAACAGAAAACTCACAGCTACTTGTAGACTATTCCTGCCGAGAATAAGCATATCCACACAACCAGACACTTGACTTATATAAAACCCCAGGCCGCCAAGCCTTTCGCACAACAAAGCCGCCATTTACCATTTTTAACCACGATGACAATCCAGAAATTTTACTATCTACTTACCAACATATAAAAAACTTTAGTCCCACAATAGTGAAGCGACACATTATTGGAGCAACAGCAATATGTCGACCTCCTATCAGTACGAGTTCGAGACTGACACATCGCTAACCGAGTGCCCGGATATCGAAAGCACAATCCACAATACCGCCACGCAGAACATCGATATATTGCTGTTGGGCGAAACAGGCACTGGTAAAGATACACTGGCGCAACGTGTGCACCGTTTATCTCATCGAAAAGGTAACTTTGTTGCCATCAATTGCGCAGCGATACCGGAAAGCCTTGCAGAAAGCCAACTGTTCGGAGTCAACAGTGGCGCCTATACCGGGGCCATACAATCACGTGCAGGATTTATTGAAGCCGCCCATCTGGGCACTTTATACCTGGATGAAATCGATAGCATGCCACTCACTTTGCAAGCGAAGTTGCTGCGTGTGCTGGAGGCTCGGGGTGTCGAGCGGCTGGGCTCTACGCGGTTTATCCCGCTGGACATACGCATCATAGCCTCAGCCCAACATTCGCTGCACGACATGGTGGAACAAGGTGCGTTCAGACGAGACCTGTACTTTCGCCTGAATGTCGTCAACATCACCCTCCCCCCCTTACGTGAACGCCCCGAGCGGATTATTCCGTTATTTTTTAACATGATCCGGCAAGAGGCAGAGTACTTTAAGTGCCCGGTTCCACAACCGCCCAGCACCCTCATTCAACAATTGCTGTGTCACCCATGGCGCGGTAACGTCCGAGAGTTGCGCTCAACCGCCAAGCGTTTCGTGCTGGGACTGCCTCCAACTTCAGTGCCTTTAATGAGCGCCGAAGACAATAATTTGAACTTAAAAGAACGCTTGCAGCAAATAGAGAAACTTCTGATTGAAGAATCCCTACGCCGCCATGTTTATAACGTGGACAGTGTGGCGACCGAACTGAATATCGCCAAACGCACGCTCTACCATCGAATGAAGCAACTGGGAATATCGCTGGAGTGAATGAAGACTGCTCAACAAGGACATATTTCGATACAGCTCCTCCCACAGGCTTTGGAACGACATGCTATTTGCAACCACATAGATAATGGCTACAGGCTTTGACTGCCCAACGTCAAGGGGCATTTGAAACACTGTCAGCAAACACCTTTTACGTTAATGATCATGGAGTAAACAAATATGGGTGTCAGTGGCGTTGGTAATAGTAATAGTGGCGGCTCTTCAAATCTGGGTTTTGGCGGCGGAGATAACGAAGACCTGAAAGCAGAACGTAGAGCCATCCAGCGTGAATCCCTGAAGGAAGGTAACGAATCCTTCAAGCTGAGTGAAAAGAAAAAAAATATTGAAGCAATTCGATAACCCACTGCGTCCCCTGCCTCCTGGCAGGGGACGCAGCCTCACTGTCTGGCTTCGGGATTTTATATGCGTACAGAAGCGCTACAGGCGTTTTCATCAACTGATGAAAAGCGCCTGAAAACCTCCACAATGGCTACATCTCCTGTGTTCCAAAGCGAGGATGTGAACTTTTTCATCTCAAGCCTGGAGCACTCAGGCCAAGCTGCAATAGCCGTAGCCCCAACGGTTACGCCGAACGCCCTCACGGACATGTCCAACCAGTTGCTCAAATCGTCAAACTATATGGGCAGAGCCCTGAAAGCGATGGGGAACGGCACGAGAGAAAACTTCTCGCTCGGCTACTCCACCCAACTGTCCACTACGGTGCTGGGAACACAGATGCTGGTCAAGGGCCTCTCAAAGGGTGCCCAGCTCATCGAAAAAATCAGCAACCTGCAGTAGGTAAACATGATTCGTCTCCTGGTCACCGGGTTGGTTTTATCTCTGACATTAGTGCTCACGGGGTGTAATGACAGTGTCGAACTCCATCGCCAGCTTTCCGAGCAGGAAGCCAATGAGGTGATTGCGGAACTGGCAGACAAACACATACGCGCCCAGAAAATCCCCGCCAAAGATGGTGTGGTTGTACGAGTGAACAGCGCCGATATCAGTCGTGCAGTGCGTACACTTGATGCCGTCGGTTTGCCCAAGATGGCCCGCGCCACAATGGGCGATACCTTTCGCAAGGAAGGCGTCATCTCCACCCCACTGGAGGAACGTGCCCGCTACATCTACGCCTTGTCCCAGGAGTTGGAGGCGACCTTGTCAAATATCGATGGGGTGATTGTCGCCCGGGTCCACGTAGTGTTGCCAGAACGCGTTGCACCTGGAGAACCCGTGCAACCTGCATCCGCTTCGGTCTTTATCAAACACGATCCGCGACTGGAGCCTGACAGTATCCACGGACGCGTCCGGCGGATGGTCGCCAGTAGCATTCCCGGCATGGCCACGGCCGTCGATAACTCACAAAAACTGACCGTGGTATTCGTACCCGCAACGGCTTACCAGGAGCAGCAACGCCTGAGCTATTTCGGCCCGTTTCTGATACCGGGCGATGACCTTGTTTTTTGGCGCAGCACCCTCGCGTTGATAGCCGCCGTCATAGTACTTGTACCGGCTGGCGCCCTGTTCTGGCATAGGCGTGGTCAACGCCTGCGGCGTGAGACACTCACCATGGCCACCCCGGCCCATGAGTGAGCAGTTGGAGTGGGCCCGATGGTGGGCTTTCCCGTGGAAGTTTTCACACAGCGACTGGGGCAACTTCGACGAATATCATGCACAGAGCGCCCTGTGCCACCCACGGCACGTTTTCGTGAATACCCGGCTGGGTATCGAGCCCTGCCTGCCGCCCACGCCCCACTCCACAATCCTTCGCTTGGCGCTGGCCCCCCAGGAGCAACTCGAGAGCATGCTGGCGCTGCTGGACAACGTTTGTCGCCCCGCCACCAATAGCCAGTTGAGCCAAGACCAATACGAGTGGTGTCAGCGCCTGTCCAAGGCACTACGCCCAGACACGCTGTTGTCCGGTAAAGAAGACCCACTGCAATTGCTACGTGCCTGGGTAACCCCAGCCATCTGGCAACGCCTTCGATTGCGGTTTGAGCGCCGTCGGACCCACCCCCCTGAAGAGCACACACCCGCACTCAATGATGCTCGAAACCGCCTGGACACGCTGTGGCAGGCCATAGTCTGGCGAGCAACCACCATGCCAAGCGAGCAATCCTTCACTTATCAAACTGAGCAGAGAACGGATGATGTTGAACATACGTAAAATCGAGTTGTGCACCGGTGCTCCAGGATTACCGCAAACCCTGATTTCCCAGGAAATGCTGGCGGATTGCCGCAGGGCCAGTCAATTGTTGAGCCGTGCCAAGGTCCAAGCCAAGGAACTGCTGCGCCAGGCAACCGAACACCGGGAAAAAGCCCTTGAAAAGCTCACACTGGAGTTCTGGCGGCGGGCCAATGCGCAACTCAAGGAATGGGAAAAACAACAGCACGTTATGTGCGACAACCTGGAGCAATATGCCACCTCTATTGCCAACCAGACCATCCTCTGCCTGCTTGAAGAAGCACCTGTGGGACAGCGCCTTAGCGCCTTGGTCAAGCAATTACTGGCGACTCAAGTTCCATCAGGCAAGGCAACACTCCTCTGTCACCCACTTGAGTGTGCCGAGGTAGAACGCTGTCTTTCCAGGCAGCACGCCACGTTTTGGACACTACGTCCTGATGACCGGGTCCGTCCTCAATCCCTGGTCTTGGAAACGGAGGAAGGGGACTTCTGTATCAACTGGGCCAGCCTGTGCGAAACAGTACTGGTCCGTGACGTGCAAACACCAGGTGCCTGACGGGTCAGGGAGCGTTGCCGAACAGATGTATCAATAAACACCGAAACAAATGGAACTGAAATTTGAGGGGAACCACATAGCTCAGACACATCAGGAGAAAAATATATGGATTTCCACCACGACGTGAAAAAGAACCTGCTCAGACAACTGCAGAGCAGCATAAACAAGGCAGCCGATATAAACGAAGATTTTGCCAACACAGATTTCGATGAGTATTTGTTCGCTGAGTTGATGAAACAGGAGCGTTACTCGTTGATCGCCTACAACGAGGCCGTTCGCGCCAGCCATACCATTCTCAAAATAGTCGCTGACGGCGTGCAGTAAGGTGGATGCGCTGATTGCCCGCTGGATGAACGACCAGACTGAACACATCAGCCTGATGGAGGGCAACGATGAGATTGTCTTACGGCGCTCTGGCCCAGTGCTGCTGTTAAGTGTGCAACTGACTCAGGAACGGCCCGACAAATCCACCCTGCAAAACTGGATGCGATTGGGACGCGCCAGCCTGAACCACTTCCAAGGAGCGCTGGCCCAATCACCGGAAAGTGGTGCGCTCTGGCTGCGTCAACAATTGATCAGTGGGTGCAGTCCAGAACTGTTGTGCAACACACTCGAAACGCTGCTCAACCAGCGCGACACCTGGCGCGCAATGATCAAGCGTCTCGCAAAGCCAAACCTGAAACACAAGCCCCTGTCACTACGCTCGCTGCCGTACTAATCAGAGAGTTCCCCCATGTATAACAAGATCGACAAGCGCAATCGCTTGCGCGCCGTCTCGCCTGCAGGTCCGCGAAAAATAGCCGATTGGCGCTGCCTGCTAGCGTTACCCTGGTTGCTTATGCCCCTGCAAAGTACGCTCGCGGCTATCCCCAGTGAATGGAAAAACACCGCGTATGCCTATGAAGCCGAACATAAGCCGGTGCAAGAAGTCCTGGAGGATTTCGCCCAGACCTTTGGCACGCAATTGCAGATCGACGGCCTGCTGGAGGGCAACGTCAATGGCAAGATCCGCGCTGATACCCCCCAGTCACTGCTCGACAGGCTGGGAGTAGAACATCGTTTCCAGTGGTACATGTACAACAACACGCTGTACATCAGCACCCTGGACCAACAGGAGTCCGCGCGCCTGGAAGTCTCCTCCGAAACCGTGGCGGACTTGAAGCAGGCCTTGACCGACATTGGCCTGCTCGATAGCCGTTTCGGCTGGGGAGAATTACCTGACGATGGTGTGGTGCTAGTGTCGGGCCCCAGGCGTTATATCGACCAGATCAAGCATTTCAGCAGCCAGCGTAAATCTCCCGATGAAAAACAGAGTGTGCTGACGTTCCCGCTGAAGTTCGCCAACGCAGCAGACCGCCCGATTGATTATCGTGGCGAAAAGTTGGCCATCCCCGGGGTTGCCAGCATGTTGCGAGGCTTATTGGAACCTCGGGACACCTCAGTGCTTTCGTCGAGGACCTCACGTCCCGCCTCGTCATCGCAGCCCTCGCCTGTCACCCCGATCCTGCCCCGCCTAAGCAACCCGATGCTGGACCAGATGCTCGGCGCGCCAGCTCCCCTCGGGCAGATGAATCCAGGCATGCCGCTCACCACCAGAGCCCCGGTTGCAAGAGGCCGGATCCGCGTTGAAGCGGATGTGCGTAACAACGCCGTATTGATCTATGACCTGCCAGAGCGCCAGGCAATGTACCGCGAGCTGATCGCCCAGCTCGATGTGGCACGCAAGCTGGTGGAGATCGACGCGATCATTCTCGATATCGAGCGCACGCAGCTGCGTGAGTTCGGGGTCAACTGGGGTTTCCAGAACAGCCGCTTTCGTGGCGGGATGAACATGGCGCCGGGTACCTCCGCACAGATGTCGATTGAAAACCGCGACCGCTTCTACGCCGATATCCGCGCCCTGGAGGCCAAGGGCCTGGCGACCATGGTGTCCAACCCTTCGGTGCTGACCCTGGAAAACCAGCCGGCGGTGATTGACTTCAATCGCACCCAGTACCTGACCGCTGGCGTCGAAAACGCGACCATCTTGCCCATCACCGTGGGCACCAGTTTCCAGGTGGTGCCACGGGTCATCACCTCGCGCGGCAGCCATCAGGTCCATCTGGCGGTGGATATTGAAGACGGCAACTTCGACGAAACCAACCCCGAACGCATCGGCCCCGATGTACGCCGCGGCAAGGTCAGCACCCAGGCGGTGATGGCGGAAAAACGCTCGCTGGTGGTCGGCGGCTTCCATGTCACTGAAAGCGCCGACAGACGCAATAAAGTGCCGGTGCTGGGCGATATCCCCTTGCTGGGCAAGACGCTGTTCTCCTCCACCGAGCGCAAGAACAACCGCCGTGAACGCCTGTTTATCCTGACCCCGCGGGTGATCGGCGACCAGGCGGACCCGTCGCGCTATTTGCCCCAGGACGACCAGGCGGAACTGCAGGCCGCCCTCAAGCCCTTGGCCAGGCGCTATGCCGAGCATCAGCCCGTGATCAAGCGCAGCGATATCACCAGCGCCCTTGCACACCTGGTCACCGGTCAAGTGCCCCACACGTTCAAGGCTGAGCCTATGCCGCTAGGCCTGAACACCTTGTGCAGCACCCGTGATCTGCTGGCGCTCAATACCGAACGCAGCCAGTGGTACACCGGCCCGCAGTTCAACGTGGCGGTGGTCGTGCTGCGTAACCAGTTCAAGCGCAACGTGCGCATCGATGAGAAGGAATGCAGCAACTCCCAGACCCTGGCCGTCGGTGTCTGGCCGCGGGCCTGGCTCAAGCCGGGTGAAGAGGCCGAGGTATTCATCGCCATGCGCCCGGTGGTGAAGGATGAACATATCGGTGTGACCCGCCCCTCCCTGCTCACCCCAACACGGAAAACTGCGCCATGAAACAGCGAATCGCCTGCATCACCCTCCTCGGCCTGACGCTGCTGATGGAGGGGTGTACACCGACATGTCGAGGCGACTCCTGCTCCCGCCCCCAATCGAGCGCCGACAAACTGGTGGTGTGGTGGCCGCCGCAAATGCGTGTCGAACACGGCCCCTCGGGGGAGCGCTCGGATTACCAGACAATCTCCCTGGAGCGATGACGGTCATGCCATTACCCGACGCTGGTTCGCATGACCAGGAGTTTCTGCAGAACCTGGTGAGCGGCCGTGTCGCTTACCACTCGCTGCACCCGGGCATTGGCCTGTGCCGTTTGAATCCCGGCTCGCAACCCGGCCTGGCCTTGCAGATTGCGCCTGAGGCGTTGCAGGTCGGCCAGTTGGAACGGGTGCTGGAGCGGCGCTTTGAACACGCAACGGCGTTCGATGGGTGCTTTGTGTTCCTCGATGCCAAGGGCAGCCTGGTGATCTGGCATGCACTGCCCTCCTGCGGCCACTCGCCCGCTGACACCCTCAGCCGCATGCTTTCCCTGGCCCGGCTCGAAGCGCTGGATGTACACCGCGCGCCCTAGCGGCGCGCAAGCTCCGGCAACTCCAGGGTCTGGCGCTTGGCTTCATCACCCAGTTCACGCAAGGTGCGATAGATCAGCGCCACTGCCTGCAGGGTCTCCCGGGGAATCGGCGCGCCCAGCTTGCGCTCATACAGCATGCGCGCCAACCACACACACTGGATCACCGGCACGTCGGCGGACTTGGCCCGTTCAATCAACTTACGGGCCAGGGCATCCGTGCCTTTGTCCACCAGCATCGGCAGCGGGGTTTTGCCGGGGCGGTAGTACAACGCCACGGCATAGTGCGTGGGGTTGACCACCAGCATGTCGGACTCTTCCAGCTTGGGTAGCTTGATCTTGGGTTCTTCCTGGGCGAGCTGGTAAGCCAGGGAACGCCGCTGCCCCTTGACGTGGGGGTCGCCCTCCATGTCCTTGTACTCCTTGACCACCTCCACCTGGGTCATGCGCATGCGCTTGGCAAAGAAGTGCTTCTGCATGGCCAGGTCGATCAGCGCGAGCACCAGCAGCAGCCCCAGGCAGGCATGCAGCAAGTGACGAAACAACGCGATCAGCGCCACGATATAGCTTTGCAGATCGCTGGTGGCCAGGTTGATCAACACCTGCAAAGAGGGGGTGATAACCACATACAGAATCAGCGAGAGCAGCAATGCCTTGCCCAGCCCCATCAACAGGTTGATCACCGACTGGGCGGAAAACATCTGCTTGAGCTGGTTCAGCGGATTGAGGCGATTGAAATCCGGCTTCAGGCTTTCCGGGGCAAACAGGAAGCCGAACTGCATCCAACTGCTGATCAGTTTCGTCGCGATCGCCACCGCGCACATCAACAGACCAAACGAGAAAAAAACGACCAGGCCATCGAGCAACACTTCTTCCAGGGCGCGAACAAACGGTTGGTCCAAGCGCGAAAACGGCAACACCATCAACTGCTGGAAGCGCTGCATGCTGGTTTCGGCGGTGAGCAACGCGATCTCGCTGATCGCGGTGAGCACCAGCAACTTGGGCACGTCCTGGCTTTGTGCAACCTGGCCTTTCTTGCGTTGGTCCTTGAGCTTCTTGGGCGTTGCCGCGTGTTTTTTCTCGCCGGAATCGCTCATTGGTTCACGCCCCGGAACATCAGGCCAAGGGCATGCTTAAGGTCGCCCAGCAGCCCCATGCGCCCTACAATCAGATCTTGCAGCAATGGAAAATACAGCAGTAAAAAGGCCAGTCCCGCCAGGCTCTTTGCCGGCATTGCCAGGGTACTGACCTGCAACTGCGGGCTGTACAACCCGAGTAAGGCGAAACCGAACTCCAGTAACAGCAGCACCGCGATAAAAGGCGCAGCGTAAAGCATCATGTGTGTGAAGGTTTCGCCAAGCAGCCCAACGAACACGCTGAAACCGTTGACGGCCACCACCGGCAGCCAATCCGTGGCGGGCCAGATCAGGTAGCTATCCCAGATAACCTGGGTCAATACGCCCAGCCCAAGGGTGGCAATCAACAGGAAAATCACCACCTGCTTGAATAAATGCCCCACGGGCGTGGCGTCCGGGCCGAGCGAGGGGTTCAGTTGCCCGCCCGCCAGGGCCCCACGCTGGTTATCCAGCAGCGCGCCTACCGACTCGAACATCCAGAATGGCATGGACAACAAGACACCCAGCAAAACCCCCAGGCCCACTTCCTTGAGCAATAGCCCACCGAGCATCAGCACCGAGTATTCGTTGCCCGCCAGCGCAGCATGGATCATCGGCGCCGGCATAAACGCCATGACCATCACAATGGTATGCCGGGGCATACCGCGTATATGTTGAAAACAGAAGGCCGGCACCAGGAACGCGCAAGGGTAGATGCGTGCCATGGCGATCACCAGGCTGGCCAAGAAGTCGAGATAAGGCAGCACCGGTCGTACCTCAGTTCAAGGCCGAACGGGCGATCATGTCGAACATCAGGTTGATCAGTTGGATCAATTCCACGCCAATCCAGCGCCCCGTCAGGATCAGGGTAATGCCAACCGCCACCAGCTTGATGCCAAAGGGCAGCGTCTGGTCCTGTATCTGCATCAGGGCCTGTACCAGAGATGTCATCACGCCGACGATCACTGCCACGATCAACGGAGGTGCCGATAGCACCACCACCAGCAACATGCCCTGCTTGAAGAGTAGGATCGGTTCCATAGGCCACTCAGAGATAAGAAAAGAACAAGCTGTCGAGCAGGCGCGACCACCCGGACACCAGCACGAACAACAACAACTTGAGGGGTAAGGAAATGGTCATGGGTGAGACCATCTGCATGCCCAGCGCCAGTAACAGGTTGGAAACAATCAGATCGATGACGATAAAGGGCACATAGATCAGGAAGCCGATCTCGAACCCTGCCTGCAACTGCGAAAGCACAAAAGCCGGGATCAGCAGCAACAGGTCATCGCGATGGGCGTTTTGCGCCATCTCCGGCGGCCACATGCGCGCGGTGTTTTCCACCAAATGGGTCAGGACGTCCGGGTCGGTGTTGCGGCTCATAAAGGTGCGCAGCGGCTTTATCGCCTCTAGCCCCGTTTCTTGCAGGCGCTGCACGCTGCTCATGTCCACGGGGAATTGCTTGGCATTCTGTGCCATTTCATATCCCACGGGCGCCATGACAAACAGGGTTGCCGCCAGCGCTATGCCGTTCAACGCCATGCTGGGCGGCACCTGCTGCACGCCAATCGCGTTGCGGGTGATCATCAGCACAATGACGATTTTCAGAAAGGCCGTGCAGACAATCAACAACATAGGCATCAACGACAATGCCGCGAGAAACAACGCCAGGACAATGGGGTCGATCCCCTGAAAAGTCATCGCGCGAAAATCACACGGGACAACTGCAAGCCGAGGCGTCCATCCACCTCCACCAACTGGCCCTGACCAATCGGTCGATCGCCGTAGTAAAGCCCTGCCATGCCCGGGGCGTAGCCCGCGATGCTCAACACCGCGCCGGGGGCCAGATTGCGCAGCTCCCCGAGGGTCAGGTTCAGGGTCCCACAGCGCACATTCAAGGCCATGCTCAACTCATCGAAAGGCTCATGGCCAAAAACATCTACCACGGGTTCATCAAGATCATGCTCGTCATACCCTGAGTAATGTTGTGCTGAAAGATCCTCGTCCACAGACGTCTCCTCGATAGATATAAGTGTCAGGCACACAGACCCCGATTCATCATCAAGGCGCCCATGCACGCGATGCCTTCCCATCCGCAACCGACCATTGCCGTGCACATCGAAAAAGGCCTGTTCCAGCATCACCACATCACCGACACGCAGGCTGCGAACCTGGGTCAGGGGTAGCTGCAAGCGCCCCAGCGTCACGGCAATCGCCAGTTGAAACGAGGCCGGTAATGGCTGGGCCGTCGGCTGCCAGTGCCCCGCCTCGCACAGCGCCAACAGACTTTCAGGGGTCAGCAACAGATACCCCACCACCCTGGAGGGCCCCAGCGTCACCGTAAGCCGGCAACCGAAATTCAGTTTTCCAGGAGGCGTGCGAAGGCGCAGGTAACCGAACAGCGCTCGCACCTGAGGGCTCAAGTGGTGCTGGAACAGCTCCCAGAACCAGGAATCCGGATCATTGCCAGCCTCTGCCAGCGTCACCGGGCACTCCCCCAGCAGGCTGAACATCGGCCCCGGCTCGCTGAAGGCCAGCAGGCCGCAAGCACTGTCGAAATACAGGGGGGCAGCGCTTCTGGGCGCGCGCCCGGGTTCCAGCAGCAACTCTCCCTGCTGGTCCTGGACCGTAAACCCCATGCGCAAGCCGCGCCCCAAACGAAGCCTCGCCGCCACCGTGCCGCTTTTGACCGATGGAATGACCAAGGTCGGCAAGATCATGCCGTCCCCACATGCACCAGATGCACATTGACCGGCTGGCCCAACCCTTCGGCCAAACGCTCCTCGCAGCACTGGCGCACGCCCCCCAGCCAACGGGCGGTCAGCTCCTGTTCTGCCGCCAACTCTATGCTCCAGGCCCCCTGTTCACGACGCACACTGGCATTGATCCGGCCCAGGCGCGGCAGATACAGCAACGCCTGCAGGGGCCACTGCACTCCCCCACGGATCTGGGGGAGCAACTGGCCGGTCATGGCTTCAATCATCAAGATATCGGCGGACGCCGCAGCACCCGTGGCCGATGGGCCGTAACCGGCGCTCTCGTCGGTGTCGCCAAGCAGATGAGTAAACAACTGCCCCAGCTCCCTGGCCAAGCCGCCCACCATCACCGGCTCCCTGTCGTCCCGAGGCTCACGCAGACGCGGGCGTTCGGGTTTGCTTGCTGGAACTTGCGTCATATTTCTTCCTGTATTGCTTCCTGAGCCAACAAAACGGACAACTCCTGAAGTTTCTCGACCTCTTTAAGGCATTGGCTCACCTGTTGCTGCGCACTGGCGACCTGCACCACCTGCTCCTCACGCCGGCCATGCAGCTCATGCAACTGCCCTTCTTCGCGCCGGGTTCCGGCGGACAAAGTGCGCTCCTGGGTCCCCCAGGACTTGAGCTGGGACAGCGAGAGCACCTGCCCCTGGTGCTTCTCCAACAGCTCTGCGGTTTTCTGGATTTCCTCCAGGCGGGTCTGCTCAAGGGCTTGCTGGGCCTGCTGGATTTGCGCCAACAAGGCCTGCTGGTGCCGCTTGGCCTCACGCAACGCGCGCTCGGCGCGGTCGGCGCGATGCCTGCGCAGACGCCGCAAGGTGTCGAGTTCAGAAAGGGACATGGGTGGTCAGGCTCATCAATTGATCGAGGGTCATCGGCATCGGTGCCGGCTCGCGCAAGTCCTGGCGCAGGAAGCCATCCACCGCCTGGCGGCTGTCCACGGCCAGGTCCGTCAGGGCATCGTTGCCGGGCTGGTATTCCCCCAGCTTGAGCATCAGCTCGATCTGTTGGTACGCCGACAACAAGCGACGCAGTGCCGTCCCGGCCTGGATATGCGCGGGCTCGGCGACGTTGCTCAAAATCCGTGACAGGCTGGCCAGCACATCCACCGCCGGGTAGTGGCCGCGCTCGGCCAGCTTGCGCGACAAGACGATATGGCCATCGAGCAGCGAGCGCACTTCATCGGCCACCGGATCGCTCATGGAGTCCTGCTCGATCAGCACCGTATAGATCGCCGTGATCACCCCCTCGCGGGTCAGCCCTGCGCGCTCTACCAGACGCGGCAGCAAGCTGTACACCGACGGCGGCAGGCCGCCACGCCCCAGCGGTTCGCCGGCAGCCAGGCCGATCTCGCGCTGGGCCCGGGCAAAACGGGTCAGGGAGTCGATCAGCAACAGGACCCGTTTGCCCTTGCGTCGGTAGCCTTCGGCCAGTGCCGTGGCGGTGAAGGCAGCCCGGGCGCGCTCCATGCTTGAACGGTCGGACGTCGCACACACCAGCACCGCCTTGGCCCGCAGTTGCTCATCCAGTTCATGATCGAGAAACTCGCGCAACTCGCGGCCCCGCTCGCCAATCAGGCCGAACACAATCACATCACAGTCGACGTTTCGGGCGATCTCCGCGAGCAACGTGGTCTTGCCACAGCCGGCCCCCGCGAACAGGCCAACGCGCTGGCCTTCACCCAGGGTCAGCAGGCCGTCGATCGAACGCACCCCGGTGGACAATGCGCGGTGGATCCGCGGCCGCTCGGTGGGCAACGGCGCCTCGCACAACACCAGGCTGGTATCGTGGGCGTGCGCTTCGACAAAGGCACTGGCCCCCTCCCCCGTAATCGGGCGGCCAAAGCCGTCCAACACCTGGCCCAACAGGTCATCGCCGACCCGCACCCGATGCGCAACCCCCAACTGCTCGACACTGGCCCCCACGCGCACGCCTTCCAGGTTGCCCAGGGCACTGAGCACCGCATCCTGCTGATCGAAACCGATAATCTCGGCCAGCATGTAGTCGCCCGTGGACTTTTCCACCTGGCACAAATCGCCAATACGCGCGTCGGGCAAGCGGCATTGCAGCAACATGCCGTTGACCCGCTGAATACGCCCACGTACCGAGACCGGCGCAAAATTGGCCAGGGCCTGCGATCGGTCCTGCTGCCAGGCCTCCAGGCGTGCCTGCAGCTCGCCACTCACCAGCGCACCTCATAGCGCTGCACGCCGTCGAACACCACCTTGCTGTTATCAATCAGGACCAGCCGTAAGCCATCCACTTCATCCCCGACAAACAGCCGACTGCCTTCATCCAGGACCACATGCCCATTGGGCCCGCCAACGATCTGCAGGATCTTGAAAGGGAACACGGCGCTGCGCTCTTTGACCCGACTGATCACCGGCACGGAGGTCTCGAACTGCTCGCCAAAACGACTGAGCATGCGCGACACCACTCCCACCTCGTCCAGGGAAACGTCACCGTCCAGAGCCACCTGGCCATTGATCACCTGCAGGCGGATCCGATGACCCAGCTCACGCTCGTTGAGCATTTTCAACAGTTGCTGGCGGACTTCGTAGGGTGAGTCCAGCTCGCTTTTTTGACTTTTCACCGGCATCAGCGATGCCTGTGCCTCGTGGTCGCCCGTGGTGGCCAAGCCCACCGCCGTAATGATGACGGCAATCACCAGCACCAGGCTGAGCATGCGCTTCTGTTGCGGCCCGGAAATCGAGGACAACGTTAACGCCGGCACCGCCTGGCCGGCCGGCCTGGGCGCGGGCGCATCGGCAGCAGGCGTCGCTGCTTGCGGCCAAGGCTGGTCGGCCAGGGTGACACACAGGCGAACATTGCCAATCGTAAAAGGACTACCCAGTGCCAGGTCGGCAATCTGCGCCAGAAGCCGACCGTCGCCGGCCCGCACCAGCCCTTCTTCGGCCTGCACCGACCAGCGCTGCTCGATACAACGCAACAGCACATGCCGCTCGGCAATACCTTCGTCATACAGCGAAAGATCAGCATCCGGGTGGGCCCCAATCAGCCATTGCCCGCCAAACAGTGGCAGCGCAGCCCCCTGGTGCAGACCATCAAGCACGCGCAATTCAAACATCATCGAGCCTCATCACCGCTGGAACGACATTGGCCCGCGCAAGACTCACTAGCGCCCTCATGCCACCTCCTCGCGCATCAGATCGTCCCGGGCCAGATCAAAACGCCCCAGCACCTTGACCTTGGATGAAGCACTCAGCTCGGCGAACGACAGAACCGGCACATGGTTGAACTCTTCCAACAGCAGGGTGCGCAAGGGGCTGCGCAAATCCTGAGCCACCAGCAGCACGCTCTTGCTCTTGGGGCGCACGGCAAAGGCTTGCTTGAGCAGGCTGACCAGCGCCGCACTGCTTTCGTGATCCAGGGAAAAGAACACCCCCGTCTGGGTCTGGCGCAGGGCATCGCGCAATACGTTTTCGGTGTGGGGCGACAGCAGCCAGGCATGCAGACCGTCGACTTCGCTGTATTGGTGGAGAATCTGCGACTTGAGGGCTATGCGTGCATAGTCAGCCAGGGCATCCGGCTCACGCTCATGCTGACCGTGTTCGATCAGCGCCTCGACAATCAGCCGCACCGCCCGTAGGGGTACGCCCTCACCGGCCAGGCGCTGCAACACCGATGAAAACCGCGACAACGGCATGATCCGCTGCAGCTCCTGCACCAGCTCCGGCTGGTTGAACTCCAGCCAACTGAGAATCGCCTTGCTCTCCTGAATCCCGAGAAACTGCGGGCCACTGAGCAACATCGCCCGGGTCATCCGCTCCTGGAGCAAGCTGTACGCCGTCGAGCGCGCCAGGTGTTCGTCCGCCAACACCGGGTCATCGGGGGGGAACCAGACCCAGTCCTGTTCATCACGCTCCACCAGGCCCCTGCTGCCGCTTTCAGGCTCGGCCGACAGTGCCGCCAGCTCCACGCCGACCCAGTGACCTAGGGTGGCCTTCAATATGGGCACTTCATGCACGCAGAAGCGAAACTCATCGTCGGCCAGCGTAGGCGCAAACTCGACTTCAAACGGCGGCAGCGTCAAGCCAATCTGGGTCACCAGGCTATTGCGGCTCTGGCGCACCCCGTGGATCACTTCAGTGACCAGCGGGCTATCCTGCAGGGCCGGCGGAAACTGCAACAGGTAAGGCCGCGACGGATCGAAACCACGCAAGTCCTCCACCCCGTTCTGCTCCGGCGGGAGGCTATCGGCGACCGGTTCCTGCGCCTGCTGCTCACGCTGACGCTGGCGCGTAAGGTAATAACCCAGGCTGCCGGTCATCAGCGAAATAAGGATAAACACCACCGTGGGCATCCCCGGCAGCGTCGCGAACGCGAGCATGCCCACCGAGGCGATCATCCAGCTCTTGGGCTCACTGGTCATTTGCCGGGCAATCTCGGCGCCCATGTTGTTGCTGCCTTTGTTGCGACCGGACGGCGCCACACGGGTGATGATCATGCCGGCCGTCAGCGAGATCAGCAGGGCCGGGATCTGCGCGATCAAGCCGTCACCAATGGTCAGTACCGAGTACAACGCCATGGAGTCGCCGGCGCTCATGCCATGCTGGAACATGCCGGTGGCAAAACCGCCCAGCAAGTTGATCACCACAATGATCAGCCCGGCGATAGCGTCCCCCTTGACGAACTTCATCGCCCCGTCCATGGCCCCGAACAACTGGCTTTCACGGGACAGTTGCTCACGCTTGTCCCGGGCCTGGTTGCCATCAATCAGGCCGGCACGCAGGTCACTGTCAATGGACATTTGCTTGCCGGGCATGGCATCGAGGCTGAAACGCGCGGCCACTTCCGCAACCCGTTCCGAGCCCTTGGTGATCACCAGGAAGTTCACCAGGGTCAGGATCATAAAGATCACCAACCCCACCGCCAGGTTGCCGCCCACCACAAAGTTGCCGAACGCCTCGACAATGTCACCGGCGTCCTGCTCCAGCAGGATCAGACGCGTGGTGGCAATCGACAACGCCAGGCGAAACATCGTGGTCAGCAGCAGGATCGACGGAAACGAGGAAAAGGCCAGCGGCCCCGGCAGGTACAACGCCAACACGATCAGCAGGCACGAAATACAGATATTGACCGCAATCAGGATATCCACCAGCCAGGTGGGCAACGGCACGATAAAGATAAACACAATGGCCATGACAACCACCGCGCCCAGCACCTCGGCGCGCTGTGCAACCTTCAACAGCCCCCCGTTGATTGCCCGCAACGCACTCATGCCTTGAGCCCTGGCCACGTGTGGGTATGTCGCGCGCCTCGCTCCTGCATGGCGTATTCAAGCAGCACCTGCTTGTAGCTGTTCACGGCCTCTTCGCGCCGTCTTGCATCGCACCACCAGGCCAGGGGCAAGGCTTTGAGCTCGGGAAAAAAGGCGCCGAGGGAACTCAACTGGTGAGACAGCTCACTCCCCCCCAGGTCCCTGGCCAGGTGCTTGATTTCGTGGGGCGTAAGACCGTTGGCCGCATACCCCAGCAAGCGCTGCAACAGACCCAGCGGATCCAGATGCAGTTCGGGGTACAACAGCAGGGAGCGCCCGATCAGCTCCTTGCAGCGCGCGAGCACGCCGCTCAGCCGGCTGCAGTCGTTCAGGCCCAACAGCAAAGTGCGCAACTGGCCCCGATCGACCGACGAGGTCTGCGCGGCAATATCATCGGCCAGGGCCCGGCGGATCAGCTTCAGCCCCGTCTCGAAGTCACCTTCACCATACAGCCCCAGCAGCGACTGCATCAGGGTCGCCAGCGATTGGGTCGTGACCACGCTGGTGTAATACAGGCTGCGCACCGCCTGGCGCATCTGTGGGTCATCGCTGCCGGCCTGCAGCGCCATCGCCGTATTCAGGCCCGCCTGGATCTGCGGCTGGTAGTGGTTCTCCAGATCAGTCAGGGAACTGCGTGCCAGGCTAGCCTCCGCAGTACGCCCCTCAGCATCCGCCTGGAGCGCCACGTGCTTGAGCACCACGTAGGCCCGCGCCGGGTCGTTGCCGGTGATCTGCATGATTTTGCCGACGCCGGCGCGGAGCAGCAATTGCCCCCTGACATTACGGGCAATGGTCGCCATTTTCGCCTGGGCCGGATGACCCAGTTGCTCATAGAGCTGGACCAACTGCTCGGCCGGAGGCGTACGCAAGCCCAGTTGACGCTCGCTCAAGGACGTGGCGTTGCGTGCGACCTCCTGGCTGAACATCTCACTGAAATCGTCAGCGATGGGGGCGTTTATCTGCGACGACGGCCCGCTCTCGAACCGTGTAGATGCCGGCTGATTCAACTGCGGGTGATTTTGCACATCAAGGTTGGGATCGACTTTCATGGGTGTGCCAGGACAAGAGATTCGTATCCTTGTGTGGCTACAGCACCCGATACAGTTCCATCTTCGCCGTCATTTCCCAGGGCAATGAAAATACCTGCACAAACTCATGATGCTTTGTGCAAGGCCTTGCATGAAAAACACCTAAAACAAGATATTTCCTTATATTTATCAACCGGATAGAGACTTTCCGCGTTTGGCACAAGCGGTGCTAACAGGGTTCTCGTCGAAACCATTTCGACTGCTTCTACCCTGAGGAAAAATCATGGATATCCCTATCAGTGTTTTAGTTAATTTACCCCGTGACCCTAGCCAATCCATCCAAGATCTGTCCGACGACCACCACAAGCGCCTGCGCCGGTTCATTCATAAACGCGTACTGAACCCAGAGGATGCGGACGACATCCTGCAACTGACGTATCTGGAGGCCTGGCGCAACCGCCATCACTTCAGCGCGCAGGCGTCACTGAGCACCTGGATGTGCGGGATCGCGCTGAACTTGATCCGCAATCACTTCCGCCGCCTCTATGCCAAGCCGGTGCATTGCGAGTTCGACGAAGCGCTCTCCCATGGGCAGAACGAAGAACAGGATCTGGCGCGCCAATTTGAGATCAGCCGCCGCCTGGAAAATACTCTGAGTGCCATCCAGCACCTGCCCCTGGAAATGCGCAATACCTTGTATGCCTCATTGGAAACCGACGGCAGCTACCAGGACACCGCCGACGCCCTGGCGATCCCGATTGGTACCGTCCGCTCCCGACTGTCCCGGGCGCGGGAACAGCTCAAACGCGCGACAAAGTCTCACCCCTACCAGTAGGAAAGGTGTCGCCCAGGGATAGGGCAAACCTTACGGCTTTACGCTTTTTTCGTGCGAGGCAACAGAATCGCCAGCACCCCGAGCAATGGCAGGAACGAGCACAACGTGTACACGTACTCGATGCCATGAATATCTGCCAGATACCCCAGCAACGCCGCGCCAATCCCGCCAAACCCAAACATCAGGCCAAAGAACACCCCGGCGATCATCCCTACATTGCCCGGTACCAATTCCTGCGCGTACACCACAATCGCCGAGAACGCCGAGGCCAGGATAAAACCGATCACCACACTGAGCACGCTGGTCCAGAACAGGTCGACATGGGGCAACAGCAAGGTGAACGGCGCCACACCGAGGATCGAGAACCAGATCACCGCCTTACGGCCGATCTTGTCGCCAATCGGCCCGCCAAAGAACGTACCCGCCGCCACTGCGCCGAGGAACAGGAACAGATGCAACTGGGAACTGGCCACCGACAGGTCGAACTTCTCGATCAGGTAAAAGGTGAAGTAACTGGTGAAGCTGGCCATGTAGAAGTACTTGGAGAACACCAACAGCCCCAGCACCACCAGCGCGCCGAGCACACGGTTTTTCGACAGGCCATGGGTGGCGGCCTGGCCTTGCTTGAGCTTGAACAGGTTCAAATGGTTGCGGTACCAGCGGCTGATCGCATACAGCACGCCCAGGGCAAACACCGCGAACAAGCCGAACCAGGCGACATTGCCCTGGCCGAACGGAATGATGATCGCCGCCGCCAGCAACGGGCCAAACGCCGAACCCACGTTACCGCCCACCTGGAAGGTCGACTGCGCCAGGCCATAACGCCCACCCGAGGCCAGGCGCGCCACGCGGGACGCCTCCGGGTGGAAGGTCGAGGAGCCAATACCGATCAACGCCGCCGCCAGCAGAATCAGCGGGAAACTGCCGACCTGGGACATCATCAAAATCCCCACCAGCGTACAGATCATCCCGCAGGGCAACAGGAACGGCTTGGGATGACGGTCGGTGTAATACCCCACCCACGGCTGCAGCAGCGAGGCCGTGAGCTGGAACGTCAGGGTAATCAGGCCGACCTGAGTAAAGGTCAGGCCATAGCTTTGCTTGAGCATCGGGTAGATCGACGGCAACACCGCCTGAATCAAGTCATTGATCAAGTGCGCCAGCGCCACGGCGCCGATGATACGCATGACCAACGGGCTGGATTGCGCCGCGGCCGGCGCCGTAGCCACTGAAGGCTGGGAATTGGTAAGGGCCATGAGAAACGTTTCCGTACAGCAGATGGATGCACAGGTGCAGGTGTGACAATGTGCCACTTAATGGGGCAGGAAGGCTATCCCGTTAGCAGGCTAACGAGTAGGTGAATCGTTGCAGCGAACACCTGCCAGGCGCCGAACGCGCCACAAATCAAATGTGTGCGGGCCTGTGTGGGAGCCGGGCTTGCCCGCGATGCAGGCAACTCGGTGTATCAGATGCCATCGCAGGCAAGCCCCACACTCAGATCTTCGCGGCCTGGTGAAGCGCACAAATCCCCAGCCACTGGTCGCCTCACCCGGTGTTTTTCCTTAAACAGTTGATAGCGTAGATAAATTTTCAAAAAAAGCGCTTGACGCATTCCCGTTCTACGCGAATAATGCGCGCCACTTGGCTACATAGCTCAGTTGGTTAGAGCATAGCATTCATAATGCTGGGGTCCGGGGTTCAAGTCCCTGTGTAGCCACCAAGTACCGATCCATAGATGTCTACAGCAGTCTATGAATCACCTCAAGAAGCCCGCCTCGTGCGGGCTTTCTTGTTTCTGGCTGTCTACCTCTACTCCATCCTTCCCCTCTGTGTAGGCCCACACGCATGCTTCAATAGCACATGGCGGAAGCTCGGGCGCAGACCATCATCGATGAAGGCATCCCATCAGAAGAGACGCTTCGCGAACTGCTTATTCTTTGCTGGCACTCGTCCCAGATCGCGGACTCATTCTTTCTATCTCACGCCAACTGCACCCGTTTTCTCGTCCAACTGGCGCAGATCGCAATTGACGAAAAAGACTATCAAGGCGACGCACCGCCCGCTGCTGCTTACAACCTTGAGAAGCTGCCACCTCCAGTGTTGAAGGGCGTCGCGGATATCCTGCTACGTGGTTTTCCCGTCGAGGAGTGCGG
This sequence comes from Pseudomonas sp. WS 5410, assembly GCF_012985645.1. Taxonomy (NCBI): domain Bacteria; kingdom Pseudomonadati; phylum Pseudomonadota; class Gammaproteobacteria; order Pseudomonadales; family Pseudomonadaceae; genus Pseudomonas; species Pseudomonas sp. WS 5410. The sequence goes on from NZ_JAAQWS010000015.1 coordinate 134,828, forward strand.
CCACAACAATTCACTCGCTGTCGCAATTGCACTCTCCGGGATCGAAGGTGGCAGGGCAAAAGTTCAGGGCGCATACGAGAATGATTTCCTCAACACCGACAGCTACGAAAAGGCCATGGCAATCTATGCCGAGCACTCGCAGCCCTGCCCCTGCGCTCAAGTTCGCTCAGTAAAGCGTAAGCTGGAGATGCGAATGGCCGAGGCTCCTGCCAGGGTCGCTCAGGAGCTTGATACTGCGCGACGCGTCGGGACCGCAGAAGTGTGGCGATGCGCCCTCAAAAGGGAGAACCCAATGCAGCGGGCAATTGTTGATCAATGGGTTATCCAGTGATGCCCCGGATGAAGCTTAAGCAAATGCCGCCTCAGCCACGCCACCTCCTCATCGGGCAGCGTCGGCAAGGCCTTGTGAAAATCCTCCTCATCCTTTGGCCGCACGTGCAGGGCTTTGAACAAGAGGATCGCCGCTGGCCTTAAATATGGAATGCCTTCACTGCTCAGATACAACATTTCGGTACGGGGAAACCGGATAGACCCATCCCGTTTGTATACCCATACTTCAGGGCTTCCTGATTCAATCATCATGTCCACCCGCCCACAACGCACCATGGGAGCAAGACGGTCTTCAGGCGAACAGCCAACTCAGCGGGCGTCCATGAACGCCATAGCTCTTGATCCGGCGCCAAGGCCCTATCCGTCATCATCTGATCTCCGATCGTTCTGAGCATTACGCTGCCCAAGGACAGGTTTCGACCTGAAAAAACGTTAAGTTTTGTTAGGTCGCTGGCGCTGACCAAATCGGGTGGTATCCACGGATTGAAGATCGCGGCACCCAATACCTAATGGCAGTCAGACCAGTAAATAACTTGGGTCGGTAGGCAATCCTCCTCAACCCAGATGACGTCATTTCAGCGCTCGAGACGCTTACGGTATTCCGAGGGTGTTGCCAGCATTTCATGGCGAAAGTGTCGGTTGAAATTGGACAAGTTGCCGTAACCGACGCTAAAGCAGATCTCGGCTATCGATAAGCGTGTTTGCAGCAACAGGCGACAGGCACGCTGAATCCGCAGTTTGCGAGTCAGGTCGACAAACGTGTGGCCCGTTGTTCGCTTGAAGAAGCGGGAAAATGACGGCTCGCTCATGTTCAGTTGCTGGGCAATCACTGACACACGCAACTCTTCATCCAGATATCGCTGGATGTAGTCCAGAACGTGTCTCATGCGCTCAGTGGCCTGGCTATCAAGCATCGGCGCGTATTGCAGGCTGGCCAGTAAACGGCTCTCCTGTGGAGGGGCGTCATTGAGGGTTTGCAGCAGCGAAAAAAACAGCCAGAGACGTTTCAGCCCATGGTTGCGCCCTATTGCTTCCAACAAATCGACCCCTTTGCGCCGGGTCGCACCACAGAACTCAATGCCTTGCCTGGATTGGGTGAACAATCGCTGCAGGTCACCCACCTCAGGCAATGTTTCGCGCATCTTGAGCAGGCTGTCGCCTTCAAACTGCAAGACGACATCACGCCCGACAATACGCTCGCCCGGTGCCAGGTCGATACTCCAGTCATGAGGCAAGTCCGGACCGATCAAGGCAAGGTGGCCGGCGTCAAAATGGCCAATGTAGTCTCCAGCAAAAAAACGGCCACTTCCCTGACGAATCAGGTGAATCTCGAACTGTGGGTGATGATTCCAACGGGCAAGCTCGAAAGGGTAATCATGCTCATGCCAGCGAAAACTGTGCTGCGGCTCGGTGAAAATCACTTCGAGTTCGGAAGGTTTTTCGCTTTTCTTATGGGTCATCACCGTAGTAATCCATTGAGGTGGTTCAACTCAGCGGCGAGTCGAACCTGATCTGCAGCTTGACGTCGCCCGGCAAAGCACTGGCCGCACGCTCGAAGGCCTCGACGCCCCTGGCGAACGGAAACGTAGCGCTGATCAGCGGCTTTAAATTGACCTTGCCGCTGGCAATCAGATTAACCGCACGTTGATACACATTAGCGTAACGGAATACGGTCTCAATCCGGATTTCCTTGGCTTGAGCGGCCACAACATCGAATGCCACCGGCTCCACCGGCATGCCGACCAATACCAGCGCACCGCCAGGGCATAGGCAGGACATCGCATCCGGGTAGGCCCTGGGACTGCCGCTGGCTTCAAACACCACGTCAGCACCCCATTGGTCAGTCAGTTGTGCGACCTTGGCCACCAGCGACTCCTGCTGTACGTTGACCGCGACAATGCCGTCGTAACCCTGGGCAATGGCCAGTTTCTGCTCCACCAGATCCGACACCAACACTTGGCTCGCCCCTGCGGCCAGGGCTGCCAGCGCTGTCATCAAGCCAATGGTACCTGCACCAATGACCACCGCCACATCACCCGGCTTGATTCGCGCCTTGACTGCTGCCTGCATACCTATGGCAAAGGGCTCCACCAGCGCACCTTCAGCAAAGCTGACATGGTCCGCCAGCTTGTAGGCGAACGATGCCGGATGAATCACCTCCGGAGTCAGGCAGCCGTGCACCGGCGGCGTCGCCCAGAATTGCACCGCCGGGTCGATGTTGTACAGACCCAGGCGCGAGGCTTTTGAAGTGGGATCGGGAATGCCGGGCTCCATGCAGACCCTATCCCCCACGACCAAATGGTTCACATTACGGCCCACTTCGACGACCGTTCCGGCCGCTTCATGACCAAGCACCATGGGTTGGTCGACCACGAAAGGCCCAATCTTGCCATGCGTGAAGTAATGCACATCACTGCCGCATATACCCACGGTATGCACGCGGATGCGCACATCATCCGGGCCGAGGCGTAGAGGCAGATCTATGTCACGAATGGCCAGGGTGTGCTGTTTTTCCAAAACCAGAGCTAGCATGGGTATCTCCCGATGACTAAAGGGGTTGGGTCGGCTCGGCAGCGCTGGTATAGCGCGAAACCTGCTGACTGAGTCGAGGTTGATGGACAGGAATGAAGAAGGTCAAAACCGCACCGGCCACGTAGAGCCCTGCGTAGATCCACACCACGCCCTTGATGCCCAGAGTGGCGATAAACAGGGTGGCAATCCCCGGCCCCATGAAATTCGACAGGCCAGCCGCCAGGTTATGTGCAGAAATCGCCGCGCCTTTCTGCTCCGGCGCCAGGGCCAGGAATACCGCGCCCATGGGCACGAAAGCGGTCACGCTGATGCCAAAGCCGATGGCGGCAATCAAAGCGATTTCAAAATGGGCACCGTAGAACTGCGGCAGGTAATAGAACGCCAGTGACGACAGCGCACAGCCTATGCAGCCGAACCAGCGCATTTGTATCAGCCACCCCAGGCGATCACCAATTTGCCCCCAAATCACGTTGGTGAAGATGCTCACCACAAACATCACACCCCACAAATGCAACCATTGCTCCATGCTGAAACCGACCTCGACCGAGGTTAGGTACAGCGGCAGGATCACCGGCAGACCGAACAGGCTCAGGTTGCAGATAATTCGCACCAATACAATCAGGAACATGCCCCGTCGCTCAGCAATGATGGTGACGCCCGAACTCAAGGTTTTCAGACGCTCAACCAATGTCACTGCATCGTCGGGTTTGCCGGCCCCACGCTCCTTGACTAAATACATGATCATCAGCCCGGCAACGGCAACCCAAAATACACCGACCCACAACGTGTTGATAAACCCGATACGTGAAATGCTCAGGCTTGGAATCCAGTTGCCTAAAAGGCCAATACCGATGCAATACATCGACCAAAACCAGCCCATGGCCGAGGCCATACGTGCGCCTGGCGTCACCTGTGCGATCCAAACCATGAAGGCATAAATGAACAATGGGTAGGCCAACCCACGGATACCGTAGAAAACCACCATTAATGTGTAGTTCTGCTGCTCCAGGCCGAAGATCAGGAACAACACATGAAAGACAATCCAGGCCGCGACGCCAATCAGCATGATCCGCCGAGGACCGAAGGTTTCCGCCAGCACACCGGAACCCCAACTTGAAATGGCTGCCAGAAGACCATAGACCGTAAATAAGAGAGTTGCCTGAGTAGGGGAGAAACCCAGATCAACTACATATCGGGAGAGAAACGCTAGTTCAATTCCATCCCCGGTCATGAACACGGCAATGGCCACAAACCCCCAAATCAGAGATATGGGTAAACCGAATAGCAGCCCCTGGGGGGGTTGACGATTAACCATAATGCTTTCCTTTCTTGTAATTGTATGGAGCCCCCCAGCCAAACCTAAACTGGGCAACTCAGATCCAGCTTCTCTCGTCCCCCACAGGTCTACTAGCGTAAGGCTTGCAGCAATCTGGTACTTTTTTCACACCTACATCTGCATGCCCTATGCAGAAAGCAGGCGAAGCTGACACATGGAGGCTGCGCGCTGAGGCATTCAACTGAGGAAATGATCAAAAACCTGTATCGACGGGCGGTGAGATTCAAGCAGTGGTTGATCAATAGCGGTCATGACGGGGTTATCCAGTGATGCCCCGGATGAAGCTTCAGCAAATGCCGCCTCAGCCACGCCACCTCCTCATCGGGCAGCGTCGGCAAGGTCTTGTGAAAATCCTCCTCATCCTTTGGCCGCACGTGCAGGGCTTTGAACAAGAGGATCGCCGCTGGCCTTAAATATGGAATGCCCTCACTGCTCAGATACAACATTTCGGTACGGGGAAACCGGATAGACCCATCCCGTTTGTATACCCATACTTCAGGGCTTCCTGATTCAATCATCATGTCCACCCGCCAGGCTTGAGCAACAGGGTCGAAACACCACACCTGCTGAATGTCTAATCCTGGGCTTTGACCCACGGGGAGAAAAGTGAGCACTCCGGCCTTCGCGGTGTACATATCAAGATCGCCAAGCGCGTGCCGGAACTCCGAAAAATCGTCTCGCAACAGGGTGAACTCTATATCGTCATGCTCCCTCGTCTTTTCGCCGTGCCATAGGTCAAGCGCCCACCCGCCCACAACGCACCAGGGGAGCGAGACGGTCTTCAGGCGAACAGCCAACTCAGCGGGCGTCCATGAGCGCCACAGCTCTTGATCCGGCGCCAGAGCCTTGTCCGTCATAACCTGATCTCCGATCGTTCTGAAAATTACTAACAGGCTCAGCGATTGGGCCACTCACGCCTCACATCAATGAAAACCGCTTTCGATAATCACTTGGCCCAACGCCGAGACGCCGCATAAATGCCCTTCTGAACCCGTCCGCATTGGCATAACCGACTGTATCGGCCAAGCGTTTAAGTGAAACATCGGCATCTTCAATCAGCCGTCTGGCCGCATCAATGCGGGCCAATTCGACAAATTCGGCCGGGGTCGAGCCGGCTTCAGCCTTGAAGGTACGGGCGAAGTTTCGCTCACTCATACCGGCGCGGGCGGCCAAGGCAGGGACGCTCAAGTCGGCCTTCAGGTGCTCCACCACATATTCCTGCACGTCCCGGATCACGCTGCGTTCGGCGGTTTGCGCTGCCAGTTGCGCGCTGAACTGCGATTGCCCGCCAGGCCGCTTGAAGAACATCACCATTTCACGGGCCACGCTGAGCGCCAATTCTCTGCCGTAATCTTCTTCGACCAGCGCCAACGCCAGGTCCATGCCCGCCGTAACACCCGCCGACGTGTAGATGTTGCCGTCCTTGATAAAGATGCTATCCGGATCGACGTGGGTGTGCGGATACTCCTTGGCAAGCCTTGCGCTGGAATTCCAATGGGTGGTGACACGGCGCCCGTCGAGCAGACCTGCGGCGGCCAGCAAAAAAGCACCGCTACAGACTGAGCCGATACGACGGACGGATTTGGCTTGCCGGCGTAGCCAATCTTGCAACGCAGGGTCATGCGCGATTTCGTTGATATGTGGGCTGCCGGCCACGAGCAAGGTGTCGACCTTGCCCTTATATGTTTCGAAGGTTTCATCAATGCCAAGCTTCAAACCACTTGAGGTTTTGATCAGGCCCTTGCTGGTACCGATGACTTCGACCCGATAGGCACGCGGGTTCCCCAGTTGCTTGGCGGCTTCAGCAAAGATATCGGCGGGCCCGGCGACGTCCAGCAGTTGCACACGAGGGAATGCCAGAAGGGTGATACGCATGATGTCTGTCCTTGTCGAATAATTGGCTGAATACATCGCTTTATGACTATTTCAGCCAATGTTTATTTGGCTGAAAATATCCACAACAGCAAATTCAGTCAATCAAGAGACTAGCATGAACACTGCATACACCCCCACCGTCGATACCGCTCGAGCGGTAACCGTCAGCAAAACTTCGATCAAAAACCTGCCTATCAATTTATTCGGCTCAGTGATGGGTTTGGCCGGCCTGGCCCTGGCTTGGCGCTTGAGTGGTCAGTATTACGGCGTCGGCGGCAGCTTGGGTGAGGCCATTGGCGCGCTGGCCGGCCTGGTATTCGTGCTGTTGACCCTGGGTTACCTGACCAAATGGGTGAAACATCCAGCAGCGGTCAAGGCCGAGTTCAACCACCCGATTGCCAGCAACTTTTTTGGCACCGTCACCATTGCACTGCTGTTGCTTTCGGCAGTCGCGGGGGCCCACAACGAATGGCTCGGACAGGCTCTCTGGATACTGGGCAGCGCACTGACGGTGCTGCTCGCAGGCTTCGTGGTTTACCGTCTGTTGTCGGGCAATCAGGACCCGTTGAATGCCGTACCTGCCTGGCTGATTCCAGGCGTTGCCACCCTTGATATCGCGGTAACCGGTGCGCATATGCCGATGGCCTGGGCGACTGAGTTCAACCTGTTTGCCCTCGCCGTGGGTGCGGTGCTGGCGCTGGTACTCTTCACCCGAATCTTTTCGCGGCTGGTGCATGAGGCCGCTCCGGCCAAAGGCATGGTGCCTTCGCTGATGATCCTGATTGCCCCCTTTGAAGTAGGTTTTCTGGCCTACACCAACGTATTCGGCGAGATCGACCGGTTTGCCAGCGTGTTGTTCTACTTCGGCCTGTTCCTGTTCGTGGTGCTGAGCTTCAAAGTGTTCCGTCGGGATGTGCCTTTTGCCCCTTCATGGTGGGCAATCAGCTTCCCCATCGCAGCGCTGAGCAACGCAGCGTTGAAATATGCACATGCCCAGGACAGCAGCGTGTTGATGGTCATCGCCGCTGTGATCCTGCTGTTCCTCACTGTGGCACTGAGCGTGCTGCTGGTGAAAACCCTGACCAGCCTGTTCAGCGGCAAACTGTTGGCCAACTGACCTTTTACCTCCCTTTGGCGAGCCTTAACCGGCTCGCTTTTTTGCCTTTGCGCATCGTCATGCCGGCTCTGAGTGCTAACCCACCTAGCGTACACCGCCAAAGACAATGGCTCCCATCAACCATGCTACTCCCCAAGCGCCAGACCGGGCCGTTGCCAGCCTTGATCGCGAGCAAACCGAACAATGGCCAGGCAAGAGTTATGTGAAAGATTTGCGCCATCAGGCGGGCTCGCCCGCAACGGCTCTATCGCTACCTTTATCACCAAATGATCCGAGGTGAACGTTGAAAGGTAACAAGACAGTTCCCCTTGTTGATCCCCTGACGACCCATCGGTTGGTACTGCGCACGGTCCATGCACCTCATGCGGCAACAATGCACACTTATTTGCTGGAAAATCGTACCTATCTCCAACCGTGGGAACCGCTGCGAGATGATGGATTTTTCAACCTTGATGCCGTGACTCAACGGCTGCGGTTGATGGAGCACAAAGCCGCCAACGGCGAGGCCTCGCACGTGCTGATGCGCGATAGCGATGAGCATCGAGGGTAGGAAGCTGTACCGGATCATGGCCAATGACCGACCGGAGAACCTGCGCAGCGCGCGTCTGTTAACGCACTTAGGATTCAAAACCGAAGGCAAGGCACGCGCCTACCTTCAGATCAATGGCGCCTGATCAATCCTAAAATGGACTGAGCCATCAGCAAGCCCGCGAGCAGCTGTTGCTCGCGGGGCATGGCTACACCTCAAAAGTAAGTCGTAGCCCCGGCAAAAAACGCCCGGCCCGGCACATAGAACGTCGTCGAACCATCCCGCGCATCTTCATCCAGCAAGTTCTGCACGCCGCCATTGAGCGTCAACCACTTGGTCACGGCCAGGTTCGCCGTCAGGTCATAGGTGGTGTAGGACTTGACGAAGTCGTTACCCACACCCCGCTGCTTGCCGACATGCTGCGCCGACAGTTCGGTGTTGAGTGTGTCGGTGGCTTGCCAGTTGATTGCACTGAAAGCCGACAACTTGGGCGCGCTGATCAGGTCTTCGCCGGTGGACAGGTTTTTGCTCTCCAGCATGTAGGTGGCGTTGGTGCGCCAGTCCAGGGAATCGGTCAGTGGTACGCGAACCGAGCCTTCCCAGCCGCGGGTGCGCGCTTCTTCGACGTTTTCCAGCATGGTCCACCAGCGACCCTGGAACTGGCCCAGTGGCGCGTATTCGATCTTGTCTTCGAAGTCGGTGTGGAAGTAGGTCAGGCTGGCCTCCCAACCGTCACGGTCGAAGGACACGCCTATTTCCTTGTTGACGCTGGTCTCTGGCGACAGGTTCGGGTTACCGGCCATCCAGCAACTGCCGCTCACATAACCCAGGGGTTTCAAGGAGCCGCAACCGCGACCGCCGGATTCAGTGGCGGCACCGGCGCTGCCCTCTTTCAGGCTTGGCGCACGGAAGCCCTTGGACACACCGCCGCGCACGGTCCAGTCCGGGTGCGGATGGTAGACCAGGTACGCCCGCGGGCTGTTGTGGTTGCCATAGTCTTGACTGTGGTCGAAACGGTTGCCCAGGGTCAGGGCCAGGTTGTCGAGCAGGTACAACTCATCTTCGATAAACGCGGCCGAGTAGTCACCCTTGAGCGACGAACCGGAAACCGCAGCGCCCTGGTAGTCCACAGGCACCGTGCCCAGGGTGTCGCTGTTGGTCAGTTCTTCACGCTTCCACTGCCCGCCCACGGTCATGCGCTGGCTGAGCAACAACTCAAACGGAATGTTCAGGCTGCCTTCGGCGATTTTCTCTTCGGCGCTGGATTTGCCCCAGTCGATGTCGTTCTTGAATTTGTTCAGGTACAGGTCGACCTTCGAGGTACCGAAACTCCAGTCCCCACTGTGGGACACAGAGTAGCTGTCGCGAATCAACCGCCCAGGACCGAAGCCAGCGCCGAGGGTTTCGCCCCAATCGCCAAAGGTCTTTTTGCTCGACCAGGAGCGCTCGACGCCATGCACGGCCTCGAACGACAGGCTTTGCTCGTCATTGATTTTCCAGTCGAGCAAGGCGTTGACGCTGTGGTCCTTGGCGCCGCCAGCGCCGTCGCCGTACATGAACTCGCCATCCTTATCCAGGCGCGCTGTGACCTCATCGGCGGCCCGCCGGGTCAGGTTGGCGCCCAGGCGCAGGCCCACCGACTCGGTCAACGGCCCGGACAGGTTGAGGCTGGTCTGGGTGGTCTGGCCACGGTCGGAATCTTCGGGAATCGTGGTATTGACGTTGGCCGAACCGCTCCAGGTGCTCGAGACCTTGCGCGTGATGATGTTGATCACCCCGCCCATGGCATCCGAGCCGTACAGCGACGACATGGGGCCGCGCACGATCTCGATGCGCTCAATCATGTTCGGGGTGATCCAGTTCAGGTCCTGGCGCGCCAGGTCGCGGCGATAGCTCAAGTCTCCGGAACCGCCGAGGCGTTTGCCGTCCACCAGGATCAAGGTGTACTTGTCGTCCAGGCCACGCAGTTTGATTTTCGATTGCTCGCCCACCGGGCCGAAGCCACCGGTGACCCCGGGTACACGCCGCAGCAGGGTATTGAGGTCGTACACCGGCTGGCGCTCGATTTCTTCGCGGGTAATCACGCTGACGCTGGCCGGTGCGTCGCGCAGGTCCGTGGCGCCGCCGGTGGCGGTGACGAATGAGGTATCGAGTTCGGTGACGGCGTGTTTATCGACCTCGCCAATCTCTTCTGCCTGCAACACGGGGGCGGCGATCAGCACGCCGGCGGTGAGGAAAAGAGAGCTGAAAAGGCAGGGAGGGGTTTTCATTGCAAACAGTCCTTGTTGGGCCAATATGCACCATGGTGGAGCATTAAAGGCCAAGAATCGTAATGCAAATCCTTATCATTTAGAAAGACGTTTTTGAAAAATCTCGCAACAACACCATGCGGTTGAAACAAATTTGTTGTCTGCGCCACGCCTGGTCATAGGCCAAGATGGCCGAGAACGCCGAAGCCGGAGGGGGGATTTTGACGCTCCTGTCTCCCGCTGTTAGTGTCCGCCCTCCTCCCCGCAGATATCTGCCAGGTGCGATTTACCCGCCAAGCATCACCCCAGGGACAACAGATCATTCTCAAAATGAACGGAGTTCAGCGCGTGCTTTTCAACCTACGCTTGCAGCGCCTTACCAGCCTCTCGGTGATCATCGCCGCCCTCAGCCTCGGTGCCTGCAACAGCACCAGCACCCCCGACCTGCCGCCCGCCCCGGAGCTGGGTTCGGGTTATCGCACGGACATGACGGTACGCCACGCCGAACGCCATATGGCGGCGGCGGCCAACCCGCTGGCGGCCGAAGCCGGGCGCAAGATCCTGCGCCAGGGTGGCTCGGCGATTGACGCGGCCATCGCCATGCAAGCGGTGCTGACACTGGTGGAGCCGCAGTCCTCGGGGATCGGTGGTGGCGCCTTTATCATGCTGTGGGATGGCAAGCAGGTACGGGCCTATGACGGCCGTGAAACGGCCCCGGCCGGCGCCACGGCCGATATGTTGTTGAAGGCCGACGGCACACCGATGGCGTTTGCCCAGGCGCAGATCGGTGGTCGTTCGGTCGCCACCCCCGGTGTGCTGCGCGCGCTGAAGATGGCCCACGAACACAGCGGCCGTCTGCCCTGGGCGCAGTTGTTTGTGCCGGCGATCCAGCTGTCCGAGCAAGGCTTTGCGATTTCCCCGCGCCTGCACAGCCTGATCGCCGCCGACCGCTACATCAGCCAGTCACCGGACATGGCGGCGTACTTCCTCAACGCCGACGGCAGCCCGAAAGCCACCGGTACCCTGTTGAAAAACCCGGCGCTGGCCAATGTGTTCAAGCGCATCGCCAAGGAAGGACCCGACGCGCTGTACCACGGCCCGATCGCCGAGGAGATTGCACGCAAGGTCCAGGGTCATCAGAACACGGGGCGCCTTGCACTGAACGATCTCAAGGGCTACCGCGCCAAGGAGCGCGCGCCGCTGTGTACCGACTACAAGCGCTGGCAAGTGTGCGGCATGCCACCGCCCTCTTCAGGCGGGGTGGCCATTGCGCAGATCCTCGGCACCTTGCAGGCCCTCGAAGCCCGCGACCCACGCTGGGCCCTGGCGCCGCTCAAGCCGGTAAAGAGCGCGACAGCCGCCGGCCTGGAACCGGTGCCCGAAGCAGTGCATCTGATTGCCGAAGCTGATCGCCTGGCTTACGCCGACCGTGGGCAATACGTCGCCGATACGGACTTCGTGCCGGTGCCGGTCGCGGGCCTGGTCGCCCCCGGCTACCTGGCCAGCCGCGCAGGATTGATCGGCGAACGCAGCATGGGCGTGGCCAAGCCCGGCCAACCGATGGGCGTTCAAGTGGCCTACGCGCCGGATCGCTCGCCGCTGCGCATTTCCACCTCGCAAGTGGTGGCCGTGGATGACCTGGGTGGCGCAGTGTCGATGACCACCACCATCGAAGCCGCGTTCGGTTCCCACGTCATGGTCCAGGGCTTCCTGCTGAACAATCAGATGACTGACTTTTCCTTTATCCCCGAGGAAAACGGCCAGCCGGTGGCCAACCGCATCGAGCCGGGCAAACGCCCCCGTTCGTCCATGGCGCCGACCCTGGTCTTCGACCGCCAAAGTGGCGAGCTGCTGGCCACGGTCGGCTCCCCCGGCGGATCGCAGATCATCGAATATGTGAGTAAATCCCTGGTGGGCATGCTCGACTGGAACCTCGACCCGCAAGCCGCCATCGGCCTGCCCAACTTCGGCAGCCGCAACGGCGCGACCGAGCTGGAACAAGGGCTGTTCAGCGAGCCGTTGAAGGCGGCGCTCAAGGAACGAGGGCATACCTTGAGCGAGATCGAGATGACCAGCGGCACCCAGGCCATCGTGCGAGTACGCGATGCCCAGGGTAAGGCGACCTGGAGTGGGGGCGCGGATCCGCGTCGTGAAGGGGAAGCGTCGGGGGATTGACCCAGGGTTGTATCGCCTTTACGGGCCTCATCGCCAGCAAGCCGGCTCCTACAAAGTTAACGGCAGAATACGCCATACCCTGTAGAAGCCGGCTTGCCGGCGATGGCGGTTGACGCTTAGCGACTGATCTTCAGCCCCTTGCGCATCCCATGCCGCTCCAGCGCCAGTTCGATCAGGCGGCTGACCAGTTCGCTGTAGCTCATCCCCGCCGCCTGCCACAGCTTGGGATACATGCTGATGCGCGTGAACCCTGGCAGTGAGTTGACCTCATTGATCAGTACTTCACCGTCCTCGCAAAGAAACACATCGACCCGCGCCAGCCCGGCGCAGCCCAGCACTTCAAAGGCCTCGACGGCCAGGGCACGAATGCGTTCGCTGGCTTCGACGCTGATGTCCGCCGGCACCAGCACTTGGTCGGCCTGGTCGTCGATGTACTTGCTGTCGTAGGAATAGAAGCCGTCACGCACCACGATCTCACCACAACCGCTGGCGATGGGACGCTCGTTGCCCAGCACCGCGCATTCGATTTCGCGGCCTTTGACGGCAGACTCCACCAACACTTTTTCATCGAAACCCAGGGCCAGTTCAATCGCCGCCAGGTACTCGGCTTCGTCAGCCACCTTGCTCACGCCCACCGAGGAGCCTTGGTTGGCCGGTTTGACGAACAGGGGCAACCCCAGCTTTTGCCGAGCCTGATCGAAGGTTGTGCGTGCCGCGTTGCCACGGTTAAGGGTGATAAAGGGCGCCACGGCGATACCAGCATCACGCAACAGGCGCTTGCTGATGTCCTTGTCCATGCACACCGCCGACCCCAGCACGTCGGAACCCACAAACGGCAGGTCCGCCATGCGCAGCAAGCCTTGCAGGCAACCGTCTTCGCCGAGGGTGCCGTGGACGATGGGGAAGATCACATCGACATGTTCCAGCAAGCCCTGGCCCGAGGTTTCCACCAGTTGCTGGCTGGCCTTGCCCGGCACCACCGCCAGTTCGCGGTTGGACTGGTTGAGGGCGATCAGCGCCGGGTTTTCCTGGTTGAGCAGGAAGTTCGAGGTGTCGTTGAGGTGCCAGTGGCCGGCCTTGTCGATGCCGATCAGTACCGGCTCGAAGCGCGTGCGGTCGAGGGCGTCGACGATGTTGCGTGCCGACTGCAAGGACACTTCATGCTCGGCCGAACGCCCACCAAAAATAATACCTACCCGCAACTTGCTCATAACCTGCCTCACATTTGAAATGTAGGGTTTATTACCACGAGCGGTCAGCAGCCTGCCACCGTTGAAGCCGCGCACAATCGTTCAAGACCCTGGCAGACAGCCGCCCCAGACTCAGTTAACGTAACTCCATCCGACATATTTCGAAAACATCCCATGGGCAAACCCACTGCAAATATCGACTGGCTGCACCGGGCGCCTCATGCCAGCGGCCTGGAGCGGATCGAGGCATATTTCTCCGGGTTCGGCTTCGACCCTCATCGCCACGATACCTACGCCATCGGCCATACCCTGTTCGGTGTGCAGAGCTTTCATTATCGCGGCGGCCAGACCCACAGCCTGCCGGGCACGACCATGGTGATCCACCCCGACGAAGTCCACGATGGCTGGGCCGGCAGCGACGAGGGCTTCAAGTACCGGATGATTTATGTGGAGCCGGCGCAGATCCAGCAGGTTCTCGGCGGCAAGCCGTTGCCGTTTATCCACAACGGGCTGTCCAACGACCCATGGCTGCACCGGGCCTGCCAGGCCTTTGTGCAGCAGCTCGACTGCCCGCTGGACCCGCTGCAGGAGCAGGACGCGTTGTTCGACCTGGCCCATGCCCTGAACAACGCGTCGGGCATCAGCGTCAGCCGCAAGACGTTTGATTACCAGGCCGCCGAGCGGGCCCGGGAATTTATCCACAGCGCCCTGGGGCGTAGCATCACCCTGGATGAAATGGCCGCGCACTGCGGGCGGGATCGTTGGGCCTTGTCGCGGGACTTTCGCCTGTTGTTCGGCACCAGCCCCTATCGTTACCTGACCATGCGCCGCCTGGATCTGGTGCGCAACCTGCTGGGCCAGGGCCAGTCACTGGTGGATGCGGCGCTGATCGCCGGGTTCACCGACCAGAGCCACATGACCCGGCAGTTTCGCAGTACCTTTGGCATACCGCCTTCGCGGTGGGTGAAGATGCTCGGCCGCTAAAAAGCGATCAACTGTGGGCGGCCTATGTGGCTTCGGCTATCGCATCCTGCCGTGGAGCTCGCAGCCGCATCGCCACCCCCGCCCCGGCCAGCGCAATCCCCGCGCTCCACCACAATGCCAACTCGATGCCCTGGGCTTGACCCGCCCCCGTCGCCCCGCTGGCATTGGCCAGCGACACCAGCACCGCCAACCCCAGCGCTCCGCCGATCTGTTGCGTGGTCGAGGCCATGCCCGCCGCCACACCCTGTTCCCCCGGCTTGACACCCAGGCCTGCGGCCACCCACATCGCGGTCCAGGTCATGCCCTGACCAAGGCTCAGGATAAAGATCCCAGGCAACAACCACCAGAATCCCGCGCCGGTGGGTAGCGCCAGGCACACCAGGGCAATCCCCAGCGCCCCCGCCAACTGGCCGCTGACCAGGGTGTTGCGCAAGCCGATTTTTACCAGCGCGCGCTCCGCCAGCCAGATCCCCAAAGTACACACCAGCGTCGCCGGCAAGAACGCCAGCCCGGCCTGCAACACGCTGTAGCGGTAGATCTGCTGGTAGTACAGCGCGAGAAAGTAGTACTGCACGCCAAAGCTGCTCATAAACACCGCTGTCAGCACCATGGCCATGCGCAACTCGCGGTAGCCCAACAGGCGCAGCGGCATCAATGGGTCGCGGCCACGGTGTTCAATCCAGGCGAACAGCCCAAGCAAGACCAGCGCCAGCAGCATGCAGCCCAGGGTCGCGGGCGCCGTCCAGCCCCACTCCGGCCCCTGCACCAGGGCGAACACTAGCAGCGTAGCGCCGACCGTGACGGTCAACGCACCGCCCAGATCAAAACTGCGACCACGGCTGCGCTCACCGTCGGCGGGGATCCAGTAGCGCGCCGCCAGGGCACAACCACCTGCCAACGGCACGTTGACCAGAAACACCGCCTCCCAGCCCCACCACTGAGTCAGCACGCCGCCCAGCAACGCCCCCAACGCCAGCCCGGCAGCGGATGCCGCGCTCCAAACCGCAAATGCCCGGTTGCGCTGCGGCCCTTCGGCGTAGTGGGTGTTGATCAAGGCCAGGGTCGCCGGAAACAACAGCGCGCCGCCCACCCCCTGCACCGCACGCGCCAGCACCAGCAGCAACGCGCTACCGCCCAGTACTGCCGCCAACGACGACAGTGCATACAACGACTGGCCCACCCGGTACAAACGGCGCTTGCCCAGCAAGTCCGTGGCCCGGCCACCGAGTAATAGAAAACCGCCAAAGGCCACGGTGTAGGCACTGACCACCCACTGCAATTGTTGGGCAGAAAAGCCCAGGTGGCTGCCGATCTGCGGCAAGGCAACAAACACAATAGTCGCGTCCAGGGCGATGATCAGTTGCGCAGTAGCCAGCAACATCAGCATCCAGCCCGAGGGGCGACTTGAGGGAGTGGCGGGCATCACAACATCCTGTGCAAAAAAGAGTGCGGCCAGTGTCTTTCATGCTCAACAGATGATAAATAGCCCTACTACTCTTTCAGTTATGACTTTAATCATGGACTTGAACGCCCTTCGCCTGCTGGTACGCGTCGCCGAAACCCGCAGTTTCACCCGCGCTGCTGCTGACCTGGGGCTCACGCAATCTGGCTTGTCCCGCGCTATCTCGCGCCTGGAAGCCGAGCTGGGAGTACGCCTGCTGCAACGCAACACCCGCAGCGTCAGCCTGACCCCGGATGGCCAAATGCTGTATGAACGCAGCGCACCGTTGCTGGCCGAGCTGGCCGAAGCCGAAAAGCTCATGCTCGATCGCCGCGGCACACCTTCCGGTTTGCTGAAAATCAGCACCCCGTCGTTGTTCGGGCGCAAGGTGGTGATGCCCGTGATTGGTGAGCTGACCTTGCGCTACCCCGATTTGCGCATCGAAGCAGTGATGACCGACCGCCTGGTGGATATTGTCGACGAGGGTTTCGATGCGTTGCTGCGCACCGGCGAGATCCAGGACCAGCGCCTGATTGCCCGGGCCTTGACGCCCTTGCGCTGGGTAACCGTCGCCTCCCCCAACTACCTGGCCCGCTTTGGCACGCCGCAAACCGTCGAAGAACTGCGCGACCACAACTGCCTCACGGTGCGCAACCTGCGCAGCGGGCGGATGGTGGACTGGCAGTTTATGCTCGACGGCAAGGTGCGCGATGTAAATGTCGAGGGGCGGTTGATTTTCGATCTTGGCGATGCCCTGGTGGACGGCGCGGTGGGCGGCTTCGGGATTGCTCAGGTAATGGATTTTGCCGTGCGCGACGACCTCGCCGCCGGGCGCCTGGTGCCATTGCTGCAGGACTTCGCGGGGCGCAGCCGCGCAATTTCCCTGGTGTATCCACCGTCACGCCAGTATTCGCCGAAGCTGATCGCCTTTGCCGATGCCTTGGCACAGGCGCAATGGTAAGCAGAGCTTGAACCCGGCGCCCCGAGTGTGAGAAGAAAGGATGCGCTACCACCACCGCGAGGTTTTCCACGGATGAACCTGACATTGACGCCCCCCCAGTGGGATGACGTGAACGAGCTGCTGGCGTTCGAGCTGGCCAATCGGGCCTTTTTCGAAAGTTGGATCAATGCCCGGCCCGAGGCTTACTACAACGTGGAAGGGGTACAACGCGCCATCGAGAGTGCGCTGCTGGAGGCCAGTGAAGACCGCGCCTATCAGTACCTGATCCGCGAAAACGGCGTGCTGGTGGGGCGGATCAACTTTACCCAGGTGCGCCGCCGCTACTATCACTCAGCGTCCCTGGGCTATCGCATGGGGGCCGAGTTCACGGGGCGCGGCCTGGCCCGGCAAGCTGTGGCACTGGGCCTGCAAAAAGCCTTTGGCGAGCACGCCCTCAAGCGCATCGAGGCCACTGTGCGCCCGGAGAACCCGGGCTCGTTGCGGGTGTTGCAGCGCAGCGGTTTTACCCAGTATGGGCATTCACGCAAGGCGTTCCTGCTCGATGGGCAGTGGTTCGACCTATTGCTGTTCGAGGTCCATGCCCCCTGACAAACACAGCTCCTGCCTTTGAGCCGGCCTGCGGCCTAGCTGGATAACTGATTGGCAAACTGGCCAACCGCACTCACTACTTTCTGCGCGCCGTCCTGGATCTCGACGATCACCGTACCGGCCTCGGCCGCCAGGGACAGCCCCTGCTCGGCCTGCAGCCGGCCATCGGTCATCAGCGCCACGGCATCGCGGGCCATGTCCTGGTTCTGGCGCACCACGCCGACGATTTCTTCAGTGGCTTTGCTGGTACGCGAGGCCAACTGCCGCACTTCATCGGCCACCACCGCAAACCCGCGCCCCTGCTCGCCGGCACGGGCCGCTTCGATGGCGGCGTTGAGCGCCAGCAGGTTGGTTTGCTCGGCAATACCGCTGATGGTCTTGACGATACTGCCAATCACCTGGGACTGAGCATTCAGGGCCTCGATCCCCTCACCCGCCTGTTCCATGTGTTTGGCCAGGTCGCGCATCACCTCCACCGCCTGGGTGACCACGGCGGTACCGCGCTGGGCGCTGCTGTCGGTTTGCAGCGAGGTGCTGTAGGCAATGTTGGCGGCCTCGGCCACCGCGCGTTCCTGATTGATCTGGTCGGTGATCAGCGTGGCGAACTTGACCACTTTGTACAGCTGGTTGTTGGCATCCAGTACCGGGTTATAGGACGCTTCCAGCCAGACCTCGCGACCATGGGCGTCGACACGCTTGAAGCGCCCGGCCACAAACTCACCGCTGTTCAAACGCTTCCAGAACGCCTGGTACTCGGCGCTGTTGTAATCCTGCGGTTCACAGAACATACGGTGCGGCTTGCCCAGGACCTGCGCCAGGCTGTAACCCATGCCCTGCAGGAAACGCTCGTTGGCAGCCAGCACGTTGCCATTGAGGTCAAACTCGATCACCGCCGTGGAGCGCACCAGGGCGGTGATCAGGTTTTCGTGCTCGCGGGAGGCTTCGATGGTGCGGGTCAGGTCGCTGGAGTACACCGAAAACCGCTTGATGCGCCCATCCGAGCTCCGCACCGGCTGCACGATGGAACGCAACCACGCCTCCTTGCCGTTGCCGCGCAACAGGCGCACGGTGCCGGCATAGTGTTCGCCACGGCTCAGGGCGTTGTTGAAGCGCTGCTGGAATTCATCGCGTTTCACATGCTCGGGCACAAACCCGTGAATGGAATGGCCCAGCAGGTCGCTGGATTTGTAGAGCATTTCGTCGAGGAAGTTCTGGTTGACCGACTCGATCCGGCCCTCGGGGTCCAGGCTCAGTGCCAGCATCTCGCTCTCCAGGCTTTCCTGGACCTGCTGCAGGCTGGACAGTTCTTCGCGAAGAGCGGACAGCTCCTGCTTCAAGCGGGTATTGAACATAGGAACACCAGAGGGCAGAGATGAGTGGATTATCTAACCATCGGCGCTTCTGGCGTTTTCTGAAGAGGGCTTGAGTGTTCGACTCAACTATTTTTTAAGTCCCTCAACGGCCGTTGTGACGGGGCCGCCTAAGGACCTGGGACTCCAAGGAAACCAACGCCGCGTTTCAGGAGGCTCGCGTGCGGATTGCAAATCCGTCATCCCGTGTGGAGCTGGCAAAATTGTAATGCGCATGCCACCTCGGCGTTATCCGCTGTTTGCAACTATGAGCCGGGCTCCCCGTATCAGGGACAGCTCTCCAATAAGAACGCCCCAGGCGACCAAAAAAGCTCATAGCTGCCAACACCGAGGAGCGATACATGCGTACTAACCGCACACTTTCCCTTTCCATCATTGCGGCACTGGCCAGCGCTGCACCGCTGGCGGGCATGGCCGCAGAAGATAAACCCGAGGGTTTTATCGAAGGCAGTACGTTGAACGTGCTGGCACGCAACTTTTACTTCAACCGCGATGACCGCAAAGGCCAGTCCAGCCCGACCGGCAACGGCTACTCAGAGGCGTGGGCCCAGGGCCTGATCGGCAAGTTCGAGTCCGGGTTCACCCAAGGCACTGTAGGGTTTGGCCTGGATGCCTTTGCGATGTATGGCTTGAAGCTCGACTCCGGCACCGGGCGCAGCGGCGGCCGGGGTTCCTTCGACATGTTGCCGGTGGACAGCGACAATCGCCCTGAAGACGACTACAGCAAACTCGGCGGTGCCGTAAAAATGCGCCTGTTGGATACGGTGGTCAAAGTCGGCGATGTCTTTCCGCAAACCCCGGTGGTGCATTACGGCGACTCACGCCTGCTGCCGGAAAGCTTTCGCGGCGTGACCCTGGAAAACACCAGCCTGGAAGGCTTGACCCTGCAGGGCGGACGCTTGCACGCCATGAGCCAGCCGAACAGCAGCAGTATGCGTGACGGCTTCGCGACGTTTTATGCCGGCAACCTCAACTCGCCCTGGGTCGGTTACTTCGGTGGCGACTATCAGTTGAACCCGCACCTGAGCCTCAGCCTCTACAGCAGCCGCTTGAAAGACGCCTGGGACCAGTACTACTTCGGCACCGCCGCCAGCTATCCGCTGACGGAAGAAGTCTCGCTGTTTGGCGGTTTCAACTACTACAACACCCAGGACGAGGGTAAAAAACTGCTGGGCGAACTCAACAACAACATCTGGAGTGCCAAGCTCGGGGTCAAGGTCGGCGCCCATCGCCTGGCCCTCTCGCACCAGCGCAACAACGGCAACAATGACTTCGACTACCTGCGCCAATCGGACTCGATCTTCCTCGACAACTCGATCCAGTACAGCGATTTCAACTCGCCAAAAGAGCGCTCGTGGGCGCTGCGCTATGACCTGGATATGCAGCCCTTCGGCATTCCCGGCCTGTCGTTCATGACCCGTTATGGCAAAGGCACCGGCGCCGATTACAGCAACGCCAACGCGGTATATATGCGCCGTGATGCCGCGGGCGACCCGCTGACTGACCAGCGCCGCTGGGAGCGCGACATCGAGGCAAAATATGTATTTCAGGGCGGCAGTTTGAAAGACCTGTCCCTGCGCATTCGCCAGGCCACGGTGCGCTCCAGTGCCTTTGAATCAGACCTGGAAGAGTTCCGGCTGATCATGGAGTACCCGCTGGCCATCCTCTGATAGGCCCCAACGGCAAGTGCTTACATTCACTTGCCGTTGACTAGCACTTCTTCACAATTGGCAGTCTGTCAGAACTGTAATATGCGCCTCACGTTCTCGTTAAGTTGCACTTCATATACTGCCCGCATCGACCGGCCGAGTAGCTTTGGGCAACTAACGGCACGGGTCTTTTGCGGAGAAGGTTGATGAAGGTACTGCATAGTTTATTCACCGGTTTGCTCATTGCGGCCTCCACCGCAGCGCTGGCCGACGATGGCGGCGAGCGCTCCCGTCAGTTGCTGGCTGAATTTCGCCAGCAACAGCAACAGATCCATGGCACCCAAGTGCTAACCCAGCAAACACCCGCGCCCTCGACCTGAGCGGCGCACTCCGAGCACATTCATCTCTTGAAGCTTTTTTTGTGGAGCTCCTTTGGAAGGAGATGAATTTTTAGCGCCCTCACGGGCGCTTTTTTTTGCCTGCCCAGTGGAGTCAAAGCCCCGCCCACAGCGACCAATCGTCGCACCTGTGCCCAAACAGCAGGATTGCGCGGGATGCGCCTTGACCCTGAAGTAGCTTCAAGGCTCAGAATTTTCCTACTTTTGGGACTACAGCCCTTATCTCGCGTAGCTCCCGTCGCCTTTCCGCTTACCAGTATGAGGTCAATCTGCATGCGTATCCTTGTGGTTGAGGACGAGCCAAAAACTGCCGACTACTTGCATCAAGGCTTGAGTGAAAGTGGTTATGTCGTCGATTGTGCCGCCAGCGGCATCGACGGCCTGCACCTGGCCGAGCAACACCGCTACGAACTGGTGATCCTTGACGTCAACCTGCCCGGCAAGGACGGCTGGCAGGTGCTGGAACAACTGCGCCGCAACAACACCTTGCGGGTGATGATGCTCACCGCCCGTGGCCGGCTGGCCGACAAGATCAAGGGCCTGGACATGGGCGCCGATGATTACCTGGTCAAACCCTTCGAGTTTCCCGAATTGCTGGCCAGGGTGCGTTCATTGCTGCGACGCAGCGAGCCGATTGCGCTGCCGGAAGTATTCCGCGTCTTGGACCTGGAGCTGGATCCACGTCGTCACCGAGCGTACCGGGGCACGCGGCGCATCGACCTGACCACCAAGGAGTTCACGCTGTTGCAGGTTTTGATGCGCCAGAGCGGCGAAGTCCTGACGCGCACGCAGATCATTTCCCTGGTCTGGGACATGAACTTCGACTGCGACACCAACGTGGTGGAGGTGTCGATCAGCCGGCTACGGGCCAAGATCGACGACCAGAGCGAGGTCAAGTTGATCCATACCATTCGTGGCGTGGGCTATGTGTTGGAAGCACGCCAATGAGACCTGGCAGTTTATCCATGCGCCTGGGGCTCACCGTCAGCCTGATGGGCGCCGGCCTGGTGCTGTTGCTGGCGACCCTGGCGTACCTGGCCCTCACCCACGAGCTGGAAAACCTCGCGCGCAAGGGCCTGGAAAGCAAGATGGAGCAGATCCAGCACAGCCTGCTGCAGGATCTCAACACCCGCGACATCAGCGCCCGGCCCCATTCGCTGCTGGACCTGGTGATGGGCCACGACAATTTCTACCTGACCATCATCGGCCCGTCGCCCGCCAGTACGGTGCTGCTGAGCGTCGGCGCCAAACCCCAGGAACCCTTGCTGCTCGACTTTGCCGCCAGGCCGACCCTGGGCTTTTTCAACTGGACCGATGGGCGCGGCAACCAGATCCTCAGCGCGTCGAGCCTGATGCCCCTGCACACCGGGGAGAAGGTGCGGGTGCTGCTGTCCCTGGACCGCTCCGACGACCAGGCGCTGCTCAGTGCCTATCTGCAATCCACGGTTATCGCCCTGCCGCTGTTGCTGATCCTGATCGGCATGGGCGCCTGGTGGCTGGTACAGCGCGGGCTGGCACCGTTGCAGCAATTCAGCCGCGTCGCCGGCAAAGTCACCACCCAGGACCTGAGCCATCGCCTGGCCGTCGAGAATCTGCCCCGGGAACTCAGCGAACTGGCGCGGGGCATCAATGTAATGCTCGACCGGCTGGATGCCGGTGTGCAGCAGTTGTCGCAATTCTCCGACGACCTGGCCCACGAACTGCGTGCGCCCCTGACCAACCTGATGGGCAAGGCCCAGGTGACACTGTCCCGCGTCCGGGCGCCCGACGAGTACAAATCGGCGCTGGAGTCCAGCACCGAAGAGCTGGACCGCTTGGCGCGGATCGTCGCCGACATGCTGTTTCTCGCCCAGGTCAGCCATCCGGCGGCGCGGGTGTCGTTTACCACGGTGAACCTGCGGGATGAAGCGCTGCGGGTCATGGACCTGTTTGCCTTGAGCGCCGAAGACAAAGGGTTGCGCCTGAACCTGGCCGGCGACGCCTGGGTCCTGGGGGATCGGCTGATGATCCAGCGGGCCATTTCCAACCTGCTGTCCAATGCGATCCGCCACAGCCCGCACGACTCAGGCATTGCATTGCAGATCGACAGCCACGACCAGCGCGTTTCACTCACCGTGAGCAACCCTGGCGCAGGCATTGAAGCGCAACACCTGCCCCACCTGTTCGAACGTTTCTACCGCGCCGACAACAGCCGCGCCCGCAGCGAGGGCGGCACCGGGCTGGGCCTGGCGATTGTGCGTTCGATCATCAGCCTGCACCAGGGCCAGGCCGAGGCCACCAGCGTGCTGGGTGGCGTGACCTCGTTCCGACTGATATTCCCCGCCCTGTCTGCCGCCCCAAAAGCCCCGTAGCAACCCTCTTAGTGGTCCGGCCCCCTGCTGAACATGCTTGCCATGGCCAGCTGGGGGTTTGTTGTGGTGAGGGAGCTTGCCCCACTCCCCCAAGGTCACTGGGACTCCTGCTCCTCATCGCGACGATGGGCCCAGTGGTAGAGCGCAGGCAGTACCAGCAACGTCAGCAGCGTCGAAGAAATAATCCCGCCAATCACCACCGTCGCCAGTGGCCGTTGCACTTCGGCGCCGGTGCCGGTGGCCAGGGCCATGGGGATAAACCCGAGGGACGCGACCAGCGCGGTCATCAACACCGGGCGCAAACGGGTCAGTGCCCCCTCGTTGATCGCCACCGTCAGCGAACGCCCTTCCTCGCGCAGGTTGCGGATAAACGCGATCATCACCAGGCCATTGAGCACTGCCACCCCCGACAGCGCGATAAACCCCACCCCGGCGGAAATCGACAACGGAATATCGCGCAACCACAGCGCCATGATCCCACCGGTCAGGGCGAAGGGAATCCCGGTGAACACCAGCAACCCATCCTTGAGGTTGTTGAACATCATGAACAACAAGCCGAACACCAGCAGTAATGCCACCGGCACCACCACCTGCAGGCGCTCTGACGCTTCCTTGAGTTGCTCGAACTGGCCGCCCCAGGTGGTCCAGTAGCCGGCGGGGATTTTCACCTGTGTCGCCAACGCGTTTTCCGCCTCGGCAACAAAGGAGCCGATATCCCGCCCCCGCACGTTGGCGCTGACGATCACCAGGCGCTTGCCGTTTTCGCGGCTGATCTGGTTCGGGCCCAGCACCAGGTCCAGGCTGGCCACTTGCGACAAGGCGATAAAGCCCAATTGCCCCGTGGTATTGCCGGCCAGCGCCGGGATCGGGATCAACAGCCGCGACAAGCCCTCGATATCGGTACGCAGGGTTTCCGACAAGCGCACCACCATGTCAAAGCGTCGGTCGCCTTCGTACATCGTGCCGGCCTGGCGCCCACCCACGGCCACCGCGATGGTGTCTTGCACATCGCCCACATTCAGGCCAAAGCGCGCGGCCTTGTCGCGGTCGATGTTGATGGTCAGCACCGGCAGGCCGGAGGTCTGTTCCACTTTCACTTCCGAGGCACCATCGAGCTTCTGCAAGGTTTCGGCAATCTCCCCGGCAGTCTTGTTCAGCACCGCCATATCATCGCCAAACACCTTCACCGCCACATCGCTGCGCACCCCGGAAATCAACTCGTTGAACCGCAGCTGGATCGGTTGCGACAACTCGTACTGGCTGCCCGGCACAATCGCACTGGCGCGCTGGATATCGGCGATCAGGGCTTCGCGGGATTTGTTCGGATCCGGCCACTGGTCCTTGGGTTTGAGCATCAGATAGGCGTCGGAAATATTCGGCGGCATCGGGTCGGAGGCAATTTCTGCGGTGCCGGTACGGGCAAATACCCGCTGGATTTCCGGCACCTGTTCCATCAAGGTTTTTTCCAGTTGCTGCTGCATCTGCACCGACTGCGTGAGGCTGGTGCCCGGCACGCGCAAGGCTTGCTGGGCGAAGTCACCTTCGCTGAGGCTGGGGATAAACTCGCTGCCCATGCGGCTGGCCACGGCGCCGGAGAGCACGATGGTCAACAGTGCCAGGCCAAACGCCCAGGTACGGTGCGCCATCACCCAATCCAGCACCGGCGCATAACCCCGGCGTGCGTTGCGCATCACCCAGTTTTCGTCTTCCTTGACCTTGCCGGTGACAAACAGCGCAATCGCCGCGGGGACAAACGTCACCGACAGAATCATCGCGCCCAGCAAGGCCATGACCACGGTGAACGCCATGGGGTGGAACATTTTCCCGGCCACGCCCGTCAAGGCGAAGATCGGCAGGTACACCACCATGATGATCAGTTGCCCAAAGATCAGCGCACGGCGCGCTTCCTTGGCGGCGGCGAACACTTCGTGCAGGCGTTCGCTGCGGGTCAGCAGGCGGCCGTGGCGTTGCTGCGCATGGGCCAGGCGGCGGATCGCATTCTCGACGATCACCACCGCACCATCGACGATAATCCCGAAGTCCAGCGCGCCCAGGCTCATCAGGTTGGCGCTGACCTTGTTGGTGAACATCCCGGTAAACGTGAACAGCATGGCCAGCGGAATCACCATCGCGGTGATCAACGCCGCGCGGATATTGCCGAGGAACAAGAACAGAACCACGATCACCAGCAGCGCACCTTCGAAGAGGTTTTTCTTCACGGTGGCGATGGCTTTTTCCACCAGGTTGGTGCGGTCGTAAACCGTGACCGCGACCACGCCTTCGGGCAGTGAACGGTTGATCTCTTCGAGCTTTTTCGCCACGGCCTGGGACACTGTGCGGCTATTTTCGCCGATCAACATAAAGACCGTGCCGAGCACCACTTCACGACCATTTTCGGTGGCCGCACCGGTACGCAGCTCACGGCCGATATCGACCTGGGCCACATTGCGCACGCGGATCGGCGTGCCGTCCACGGTATTGATCACGATATTGGCGATGTCGTCGATGGACGCCACCTGCCCCGGCGCGCGAATCAGCAACTGCTCGCCGCTGCGCTCGATATACCCGGCGCCAACGTTGGCGTTGTTGCGCTCCAGCGCCGTGACCAGATCACTCAAGGTCAGGTTGTAGGCCGCCAGACGCTTGGGGTCCGGGGCGATCTGGTATTCCTTGGCAAAGCCGCCGATGGTATTGATCTCGGCCACGCCGGGCACGTTGCGCAACTGTGGCTTGATGATCCAGTCCTGGATCACCCGCAGGTCCGTCGGGGTGTAGGCCGAGCCGTCTTCCTTGCGCGCACCGTCTTCAGCCTCCACGGTCCACAGGAAAATTTCCCCGAGCCCCGTGGAAATCGGCCCCATCGCCGTTTCAATGCCGTCCGGCAATTGCTCGCGGGCCACTTGCAGCCGCTCATTCACCAGTTGCCGGGCGAAGAACAGATCAGTGCCGTCCTTGAAGATCACCGTGACCTGGGACAGCCCCGAGCGCGACAGTGACCGGGTCTGCTGCAAGCCCGGCAGGCCGGCCATGGCGGTTTCGATGGGAAAGGTGATGCGCTGCTCGGTTTCCAGCGGCGAAAAACCGGCCGCCGCCGAGTTGATCTGCACCTGGACGTTGGTGATGTCCGGCACCGCGTCGATCGGCAGTTTCTGGTAACTGGCGATGCCGACACCGGCCATCAGCAACACGGCCAGCAGCACGATGATGCGCTGCTCGATGGCAAATTGAATCAGACGTTCAAACATGGGCAATCACTCGCAGGATCAATGGGCGTGCTCGGCCGAAGCCTTGCCCAGCTCGGACTTGAGGACGAAGCTGCCAACGGCCGCCACCTGGGCGCCGGCCTCCAGGCCCTGGCGCACTTCGACGAAGCCGTTTTCACTGACCCCCAGCTCGACGTGGCGGGTGGCGAAGCCTTCGGCGGTGCGCACAAACAGCGACGGTTTGTCTTCCACGGTCTGGATCGCCTCCACCGGCACGGTGACCGCCGCCGAGTAGGTATCCGTGGCCACCTGCACCGCCACGAACAACCCGGGGCGCCACGAGTCGTCGGGGTTGGGTACGTTGACCCGGACCATTGCGGTGCGGGTCTGCTCGCCCAGCAGGTTGCCGACATAGGCCACGGTGCCCATCACATCGGTGCCCATTTCCGTGGAACTGACCTTCACCGGCCGGCCCACCTGGACCTTGTTCAAGTCCTTGGGAAACACCCCAAACGTGACCCACACCTGGGACAGGTCCGACAGGGTGAAGGCAGCGCTGGTCTCACTCACCACTTCGCCGACACCCAGGTGTTTTTCCACCACCACCCCGGCAAACGGCGCACGCAACTCATAGCGATTGCCGCCGACCAGAACCGCGCTGCCGCTCAAGGCATTCATCTTTTGCCGCGCATTGTTCAGGGCGATCTCGGCCTCTTGCAGGGTCTGGCGGGCCAGCAGGTAATCCTGTTCGGCAGAGATTTTGTCCTGCCATAACTGGCGCTCGCGCTGGAAGGTGGTGCGGGCCAGCTCGACCCGGCGTTCGCTGGCGGCCAACTCACTGCGCTGATCGGAAATCTGCTGGCTGGCGATCACCGCCAATAGCTCGCCCTGCTTGACCTTCTGACCAAGGTTGACCCTGACCGACTCCACCACACCCGCTGCACGGGGCACGATATGCGAGGTGCGGTCTTCATCGAATCGCACCTCGCCCGGCAACGACAGCACGCTGCTGATTTGCCGGGGTTGGGCCTTGGCCAGTTGAATGCCGGCGGCCTGGATCTGCTGCTCATTGAGCACCAGCACACCCTCTTCCTCTTCTTCCTCCGGTGCTTCGACGTGCGCTACCGGTGCCTGAGGCGCCACGCTGGTGGCCGGCCAAAACACTATCGCCCCGAGGGCGACGGCCACTGCAACGGCCAAAGCCAGGCCTTGTAGTTTGTTCATGGGGAACTCCTGAAAGATCAAATGCGGGCGAGGTCGCCGTAAATCCGTTCGATGCGCACCCAGGCATCGGTGGCCTGGGCGAGTGCGGCGAGGTACTGGGTGCGGGCGGCGATCAAGGTGCGCTGGGCGTCGAGTACCTCGAGGAAGTTGAACTTGCCCATCTCAAAACCACGGGTGGCGCTGTCCACCGCGCTTTGGGCGGCGGGCAGGATCACTTGGTTGAACGCGCGCACTTCACTGTTGGCCGTCGCCCACAGGTCCAGGGCCTGGCGGGTTTCGGTGCGCAGGCGCAGCTCGGTGGCGTTGCGCAAATCCCGGGCCTGGTCGGCACGGCGGCTGGCGGCCAGTACATTGCCCTGGTTGCGATTGAACAGCGGGATCGGCATCGATACGCCCACCAGGTTCACCCGCTCACGGACGCTGGCGTCGTACTGGCTGCCGATGGACACGTCGAGGTCGGGAATCCGCTGGGCCTTTTCCAGGCCCAGGCCGGCTTCCCGTTGCTGGATTTGCAGCTCCGCCAGGCGCAGCTCGGCGGTGCTCTCCAGGCGCGCCAGCAGTTGGGTGGCCGAAGGCAACGCCGGGGTGTTCAGGGCCCCTGACTCGACACGCTCAAAGCCGATGTTGGCGCTGCCAGTGATGGCGGCCAGGCGGCGATAGGCATCACTCACACCAATCTCGGCGCGGCTGCGCTCCAGGCGGATTTCCGAGAGCTGTACCTGGGCGCGGGTGGCTTCGACCGGCGACGCCTTGCCCGCCGTGACCCGGCCATTGGCAATCACCAGGCCGCGCTCGGCCAGCGCCATCGAGCGTTGGGCCAGCTCCAGGCGTTCCTGGGCCCGCAGCGCGCCATAAAAGCCCTCGATGACCTCGGCCCGCAGCAGGTTACGCCGCTGTTCCAGTTCCTGGGCGGCCGCATCTTGTGCCCGCGAGGCCACGTCGATGCGTGCCCCGCGCTTGCCACCCAACTCCAGGGTCTGGCTCAGCTTGACGGTGGTGGTGCGCGTGCTGCGGCGGGTGTCTTCGGCGTCCCAGGAGGCCACCGGGTTGGGGATCAGCCCGGCCTGTTGCCGCCCACCCTGGGCAATCTCGATTTCCCACTGGGCTGCGGCCAGGTCCGGGTTGCCGGCAAACGCACTTTGCAGGGCCGATTCAAGGGTCAGGGTCTGGGCGCTTGCCACTTGGGACAGCGCCAAGACCCCCACTACAGAGCACACAATTGTTCTTAAAAACGTTGGCATAACAAGCGTTCCACACCCATGAGTTGGCGGACAAATCCAAGCAGGGGCAATGTAGCTTTCGCTCCTTATCAGAGGGGTGGCCGGAACATTACAAATCCGTTAGCAAAGGCTCTGTTCCGGGCTTTTGCTTTAATCTGCGCGCAACTATGCAGATCCTTTCTCCTGCCCCGAGGCACGCTCTACATGCGAATCCTGGTTATCGAAGATGAACTGAAAACGGCGGAGTACTTGCTTCAGGGACTGAGCGAAAGTGGCTATGTGGTCGACTGCGCGGCCAGCGGCGCCGACGGTGTGCACCTGGCGCGGCAATACGCCTATGACCTGGTGATCCTGGATGTGAACCTACCGCTGATGGACGGCTGGGAGGTGTTGCAACGCATCCGCCAGAGCAGCAACACACGCATCATGATGCTCACCGCCCAAGGGCGCCTGGCCGACAAAATCAAAGGCCTGGAACTGGGCGCCGACGACTATCTGGTCAAGCCTTTCGAGTTTCCCGAACTGCTGGCCCGGGTCCGCAGCCTGATGCGCCGCAGCATCGAGAGCGCAGTGCCAGACGTGCTGCGGGTGGCCGACCTGGAATTGGACCAGGGTCGCCACCGGGCCTTTCGCGGCAGCCAGCGGATCGACCTGACCACCAAAGAGTTTGCCTTGCTGCACCTGCTGATGCGCCAGAGCGGCGTGGTGCTGTCACGCACGCAAATCATCTCGTTTGTGTGGGACATGAACTTCGATTGCGACACCAATGTGGTCGAGGTCTCGATCCGCCGCCTGCGCGCAAAGATCGACGACCCGTTCGAGCGCAAGTTGATCCATACCTTGCGCGGGGTGGGCTACGTGCTGGAAGACCGCGAATAGCGGTCAGTGCGTGAGGGGTTCCTGATGAAAGCCCGCGCCTTCGATCTGAATGGTGACGTGGGAAATATCGAATTGCTCATGCAGCAATTCCGTCACCTGGGCGAGGACCTGTTGCTCGCTGCCCTGCGCCGGGTCCACCACCAGATGGGTGCTCAGCACGTTCTTGCCGCTGGTCAGGGCCCAGATGTGCAAGTCATGCACCTCCCTGACCCCTGGCACCGCGTGAATGGCCTGCTCTACCGCGTCGATATCAATGCCGTCCGGCACACCTTGCAGCAGCACGTTCATGCTGGCCTTGAGCAGTGTCCAGGTTCGCGGCACCACCCAAAAACCAATCGCGGCGGCCACCACCGAGTCGACCCAGCCCCAACCAGTGAGCATGATCAGCACGGCGGCAATGATCACCCCGATAGAACCGAGCATATCGCTCCAGACCTCCAGGTAGGCGCCCTTGACGTTCAGGCTCTCGCCACTGGCCGCGCTGAGCAGGCGCATGGAAATCAGGTTGACGATCAGGCCCAGCACGGCAATCACCAGCATGCCGGTGGACTGGATTTCGGCCGGTGCCTGCAGGCGCAGGTAAGCCTCATAGAGGATGTAGAACGCCACCCCGAACAGCAGCAACGCGTTGAACGCGGCGGCGAGGATTTCGAAGCGCGCATAGCCAAAGGTGCGCTTGCGGTCCGCAGCGCGCTTGGCCACCTGGATGGCCACCAGGGAAATGGCCAGGGCCAGGGCGTCGGTCATCATATGGGCGGCGTCGGACAACAGCGCCAGGCTGCCGGTGACAAAGGCGCCGATCACTTCGGCAATCATAAAACTGCCGGTCAGGCCCAGGGCCATCCATAACTTGCGTTCATGACCGGCGCGTACGGTGGCGTGGCTGTGTCCTGCACTCATGGCATGTCCTCGTGGGGGGATGTGCGCTGATCATAGAGCGATAAATGGAAACCTTTGGTATGGATTTCACAATTGTCATAACGCTGCCAGCGGGGTGTTAACCACATGGGGGATCTGGCTTGCCTGCGATAGCAGTACACCCTGACCCACCGCCATCGCGGGCAAGCCCTAATGCCAGTCAGTTAAGCGCAGATCCCCTGTGGGAGCGGGCTTGCTCGCGAAAGCAGTGGGTCAGTCAACATCAATGTTGGCTGGGCCGACGCCTTCGCGGCGATGCGGCGATCCGACAAGCCCGCTCCCACATTTGATCTTCACTGCCTTGAGCATTGCGTTCGCTTAACTGATCGGCATTCGGGCAAGCCCGTTCCCACAGGGGCAATGCGGCGGCTTTAAAAAACCGGGCGCCGGCTAAACCGCAATGCGCTGGCCACGCCCACCGCGCCCATCACCACACAGTAGAAAACGCAGATCCACGGGCTGGTGGGCATCAAGGCGATCAGCATCAACGGCGTGGTACTCGCCCACAGCGCGTAGGCAATGTTGTAGGTAAAGGAAATCCCCGACACGCGCACCGGTGCCGGAAACAGGCTGACCATCACCGAGGGCACCGCGCCCACCACCCCGCAACTCAACCCCGCGATGGCATAGGCCGCGCCCAGCCACACGCCGCCGGCAATCAGGCTGGCATAGAGCACGGCAATGCCCACCGGCAACAGCAGGCTATAGACCAGCACCGCGCGCCAGGCGCCGATGCGGTCCACCAACAGGCCGGCCAGCACACAACCGATGTTCAGGAAAACGATGCCCAATGCACTCAGGGCGAAGGTGTGGCTGGGGCTCATGCCGAAGGTTTTCTGCATCATGGTCGGCGTGATCACCACCAGCACCACCACCGCGGAGGTGAGCACACAGGTCAGCAACATGGCCGGCAGCAATGCCTGGCGGTGGTCACGCAACACCGTGCGCAGCGGCAGTTCGGCGTCGGCCTGGCGGCGTGCCTGCATGGCCAGGAACACCGGGGTTTCACTCAGCCAACGCCGCAGCCACACGCCGATCACGCCAAACACACCGCCCAGCAGGAACGGAAAGCGCCAGGCGTAATCGAGGATCTGTTCAGGGGTGAACATCTGCGCCAGCAATGTCGCGGTCAAGGCCCCCAGCAGGTAACCGAAGGTCAGCCCGGCCTGCAGGAACCCCAAGGCATAACCGCGATGGCCGGCGGGCGCGTGCTCGGCGACAAACACCCAGGCGCTGGGCACTTCACCGCCCACTGCCGCGCCCTGCAGGACGCGCAGCGCCAGCAAAATCAGGGGGGCGAAATAGCCGATTTGCGCGTAGGTCGGCATGATCCCGATCAGCAGGCACGGCAAGGCCATCATCAGGATACTCAGGCTGAACACGCGCTTGCGCCCCAGGTGATCGGCAAAGTGCGCCATCAGGATCCCGCCCAGTGGCCGCGCCAGATAGCCGGTGACAAAAATCCCGAAGCTCTGCAGCAGGCGCAGCCATTCGGGCATTTCCGGGGGGAAGAACAGTTGGCTCAGGGTCAGGGCGAAAAATACGAAAATGATGAAGTCGTAGATTTCCAGGGCACCGCCCAGGGCAGCCAGCCCCAGGGTTTTGTAGTCGGAGCGGGAAAAACGCTGCGCCTGTGGATAAGCGGTGGCAGTCATGAAGAGGCTCGGCAGACAAACAAAATGGCGTGCAGGTTATGAGCTGAACCGGATCCTGGCAATCGCCGCCAATATATTCGTTTTACTCATTGATCCATGAAAATAACAACATTCCCAAATAAATAGCCGTGGGCCAAGATGCAGCGATACCTTGCCAACACCCCTTCGCTTGCATAATAACTACAAGAGGTACTCCCACATGGCCGACCCTATCGAAGATAGCCGTTATGCCCGCTTTGCCCTGCGCTGCTCCAATTTTGCCGAACGCTGGTTTCCCGACTCCTGGGTGTTTGCCGCCCTGGCGGTGATCATTGTCACCGTGGCGGTTCTGGGCATGGGCGCTGCACCCACCGACGCTGCCAAGGCCTTTGGCGATGGTTTCTGGAGCCTGATCCCGTTCACCATGCAGATGGCCTTTGTGGTGATTGGCGGCTATGTGGTGGCCAGTTCGCCGCCCGCCGTAAAGCTGATTGATCGCCTGGCACGTATCCCGAAAAACGGCCGCTCGGCCGTGGCGTGGGTGGCGCTGATCTCGATGGTCGCGTCGCTGCTCAACTGGGGCCTGTCCCTGGTGTTCGGCGGGTTGCTGGTACGGGCCCTGGCCCGGCGCACGGATTTGCGCATGGACTATCGCGCCGCTGGCGCGGCGGCCTATTTGGGCCTGGGCGCCGTGTGGGCGCTGGGGTTGTCGTCATCGGCCGCGCAATTGCAGGCCAACCCGGCCAGCTTGCCGCCGTCGATCCTGGCGATCACCGGGACCATCCCCTTCACCGACACGATCTTTTTGTGGCAATCGGGGGTGCTGTTGCTGGCACTGATCGTGGTGTCGCTGATCATCGCCTACGTCACCGCACCGGGGCCCAACTCGGCCCGTGATGCCAAGGCCTGTGGCGTGGACCCGGCGTTCAACCTGCCCAAGCTACAACCGCCAACCCGCCCGGGGGAATGGCTGGAGCACAGCCCGCTGCTGACCATCCTCCTGGCACTGCTGGCCGCCGGCTGGCTGTTCCACGAGTTTTCGACCAAACCTGCGATCAGCGCGATCTCGGGGCTCAACACCTATAACTTCCTGTTCCTGATGGTCGGCGCCCTGCTGCACTGGCGCCCGCGCAGTTTCCTCGACGCAGTGGCGCGCGCGGTGCCCACCACCACCGGGGTGTTGATCCAGTTCCCACTGTACGGCTCCATCGCGGCGTTGATTACCGTGGTCAAGGGCGGCGACGGCCAGACCCTGGCCCACCATATCTCGATCCTCTTCACTTCCATCGCCTCCCACGACACCTACGCGCTGCTGATGGGCGTGTACTCGGCGGTACTGGGGTTCTTTATTCCGTCGGGCGGTGGCAAGTGGATCATCGAGGCGCCCTATGTGATGCAGGTGGCCAATGACCTGCAATACCACCTGGGCTGGGCCGTGCAGATCTACAACGCCGCCGAGGCCCTGCCGAACCTGATCAACCCGTTCTATATGCTGCCATTGCTGGGGGTACTGGGGCTGAAGGCGCGGGACTTGATCGGCTTCTCGTTTGTGCAGCTGCTGGTGCACACGCCGCTGGTGTTGTTCCTGCTGTGGGCGCTGGGGACGACGTTGAAGTACATGCCGCCGGTAATGCCTTAATCATTGGACGCCGCACCCGTCGTTGTGACGGGTGCATCCAGGTCGACATTGAGCGCCGTTGTTCCCTCTGAATATTTCAGGAAGGGAACCACGCGTTAATGACGGGCCACCTAACAGTGTCTTTTAGTAGCACCAGACACTCTTCAACTTAACTAAGAGACCACAACTAATTATTTAGAGTTACAACTGGAGTCATACCGATGAATATCGCACCTACCGCTACTACGCCCACACCTCAAAACAGCGCTGAGACTGGCAATACCCAAGATGTCAACCCACAGCAAAATCCCGCGTTGAAAAAATTCAGACAATTCAAACCGGCGTTCGGCCAGCCGGCGGGAAGAATAGTATTTGCAGAGTCAAACCCTAACAAACACCTTTTCAAGCCTGTTGCAGCGTTTAAAGGCTGATTCCTTTACAGAGGCTGTGATCCCCCTCAAGCCCTGGAGCTTCACAGCCAGCATTGAATACTTACAAGTAACGCGACGACCTCAAGCCTAGTTGCACATTCATGGACAACCACAGCAACGCGCTGCACTTCACGATATAGCGAGGCGGCCAGGCCCTGCAAAAAAACCGCATTTTCCGAGGCATTTTCCCGGTCAGCCGCTACTGTGTGAAGGTGGGCATTCATCCCGCGCAGACGGGCATTAGCTGACAAGGAAACATGCATGTTTAAACTGACCAGGCTGTCCTTCACCTTTGTCGCACTTGCTGTGAGCACGGTCGTACAAGCCGACGTCGAACTTGATCTGGGCACGGCACAACGGGTCACGCAATTGTTCGCCTACCCCAACAATTGCAGCGTGATCTGCTTTCGGCCGCTGACCCTGGAACAGACCGTCGAACACTATCTGACCCAGAGCCTGCAGCGCGATGGCTACAGCCGGGCCAGGGTCAGCGTGAAGACCGAGCAGGGTCAGGTCCGCGCGCGCTTTACCGGGGTGCCCGATGGCTATGGGCAGCCCTTGACCGCGTTGCTGAACACCGCCGACCTGGCTTACGAGGGCGCCAGCCGGCTCAACCGCGATGGCAAGTGGCAATTTAGCTGGTACCTGTTCCTGCCACTGGGCATGGCCCTGGAAAACCGCAAGAGCATCGAGTTGATGCACTTCCCGCCGGATTACTCCCTGACCCACTACCAGGACTATCTGGAATCAGCCACCACCGACCGTTGGGCGACGCTACTGAGCGCCAACGGTATACCGGCGACCCAGACCCCGGAATACCAGACCATCATTGATATCGCGCCCATTGCCGCCCCCTCCACGGCGGGCAAGGATCTGGAGGGCGTCTACAGCTACTTCAGCGAGTATCAGACCCGGGTTGTCCGGGAACTGAGCCTGCACCCCACTGGCCCGTTGCCGATGGTCGCCTTCGGTGCGCCCGTGCGCAGTTGGATCCAGCAACACTACGGGCAAACCCTCGGGGTATTGGGCCTGACGCAAATCAGCCCGGTCGAAGACAGTAAAGTTGCAGTGCTGGGGGCCAATCACCCCAGTTACATCTGGTACGCCGCCAACCCGGACAGCTACGACGGCGACGAACAGAAAGCCGACGAGGCCGGCTTGAAAGTCATGGGCCAGGACTTGAGCGCGGCCTGCTGGCAAGCCGGGATGGGGCAAAAACCTGCCAGCGACCCCAATGTGTTGCTCAAGGGCTGCATGAACACCTGGCAGGTGACGCGCAAGGAGCAGACCTGCGAATTGTTCTACACCTCGGTGCGCGAATTGTCCGCCGAGCAGGCCAAGGAAAAATGCACCAGCGCCTCGATCAAGCCCCAGCTCAAGCGCCTGAAAAGCCCTCTGCCAGAAGCTTCTGTCGCGGCGCCGGCGCTGTAGGCTCCTGCCCTTATCGCCAGTGTCTTAGGCAAAAAAGCCGATACCCACTGTCAGATTTGACAGTAGATATCGGCTTTTTTTTGCGCAAACCTTGAGCGGTGCCCATTTGCTGCAAGACTGGCAGTCATAGCAACACCAGGAGGTCGATGCAGCCCGACAAGGAATGCTATGAAAACCCAGATCATGGAAGAGGCGCCTGCTGCGGCCAGTGACTGTCTGTACCCCTTCGCAACACTGTTGGCGAAAAAAGGTTACCCCTCGCGTCAAAACTTTGAGGTGGTACACACCCGCAATGGGCGCGGAACCGGGATCAAGGCCAAGGTGGCCTTCGACAGCCGTGTGCGAATCGCCAAAATTTCCGGGCACGCCCTGGGTGAACGGCGTTTGCACACGCTGCAGGTGTCTTCACGCATCCACTTGTACGACCCGTGGTTCAGCGGCCTGCTCCTGCATTCGTGCGATCCGAATGTGTTCCTCGACATCAGCGAGCTGGAGCTATGGTCGATCCAGGCCATCCGCCCTGGCACGCTGCTGACCATGGATTACGCCACCACAGAGGATGTGCTGTACCGGCAGTTCCCGTGCCGTTGCGGCGCGGGGAACTGCCGGGGCTGGATCACCGGCATGAAAGAGCCGCTTAACCAGCAAGGCCAACTGTTTATGGAACAGTGGCGCCAGCGCAAACGCTCTTAAAGGGCCTCCACCGGACGCAGGCGGTACTGCGGCGGCAGTTGCTCGAAGCCGGTGATGGTGGCGTTGAGGCTTTTCCAGCGGCCGTCCTTGATCCCGTAGATGCACCCGTGGATCGACAGGCTCTGCCCGCGATGCCAGGCGTTCTGCACGATGCTAGTGTGACCGACATTGGCGACTTGCTGGATGACATTGAGTTCACACAGGCGATCGACACGTTCTTCTTCGGTAGGCAACTGGGCCAGTACTTCGCGGTTCTCGTAGTACAGGTCGCGGATCGACCGCAACCAACCGTCGATCAGGCCGAACTGGCGGTCCTGCATCGAGGCGCGCACGCCGCCGCAGCCATAGTGGCCAGTGACCAGGATATGTTTGACCTTGAGCACATCCACAGCGTACTGGATCACCGACAGGCAGTTGAGGTCGGTGTGCAGCACCACATTGGCCACGTTACGGTGCACAAACAGGTCGCCGGGCAACATGCCGACGATCTCGTTGGCCGGCACCCGGGCGTCCGAACAGCCGATCCACAGGTATTCCGGGGTCTGCTGGCGGGCGAGCTTGGCGAAGAATTCGGGATCTTCCTGTTTGATCGCATCCGCCCAGCGTTCGTTGTTATCAAGCAGGTCTTGTAGTTCGTTCATCAGGGAAAGCCTCAGGAATGATGCGCAGCTTTGACAGACGACCGCCCGTCCGGGTCACGCCGTCTATAAAGATAGCCGGTCGGTAATGACTTGAATCTTGGGGCGCCCTGCCTGTCCACACACTATAAGCCCCACAGTATGAGGATTGACCATGACTGAATCACGACGTCCGTACGGCGCTACGCAGCCCGAACCGATTGATGACAACGAAGATCGCATGGGCTCGATGCGGGAGCTGGATTTTGACGAGGAGACGCCGACGGCGGAAATCGGCGATGAGATCCCCCGTGCCGAGCGAGAGCATCTGATGCCCGACGAACGGGTACGCGAGGCTGGGATGACTGGGGCTTCGACGGCGGATCATGAGTCCACGGATGATGATATGAGCCCCGAAACGCTGATTCAGGAAGACGGCGCGCGCGATGCCCTGGAAGAAGGTGAAGACGAACCGGCCGATTGGGACCTGAGCATCGTCGATGAAGATGAGATTGGCGGCGGTAATGGGTTGGATGAGGCAGAGCTGGCGGACATTGATCCGGTCGACGGTAACCGCTGATACAGCGCCAGACTTATGGTGAAGCATGGCGGTGTGGGAGCTGGCAAGCCTGCTCCCACACAAGACTGCTCCCACCCGGGATCGTGTGTGTTAGTCGACCAGGGTGCAGGCCATGACAACTGCGTCTTCGCGGCCACCGACGGCCGGGTAGTAGTCGCGACGACGGCCAATTTCATTGAACCCGTAGCGCTCATACAGGCGGAAAGCCCCGGTATTGCTGTCGCGCACTTCCAGGAAGCACTCCCGTGCATGGGCGGCATACGCCCGCGACATCAGATGCTCCAGCAAGGCCAGCCCCAGGCCACGCCCTTGGTTTTCCGGCTTGACGGTGATGTTCAGCAAATGCGCTTCATCGAGGATGATCTGCACCACGCCGTGGCCCACTTGTTGCTCGCCTTCGAACATCAACCAGATCTGGTACTTGCCCAGCCCATCGAGAAAGATGCCCCGGGTCCAGGGGTGGCTGAACGCCGCGTATTCGATTTTCAGCACGGCGTCGAGGTCAGCCTCGGTCATCGGGCGGAAGGATAAAGCCTCACTCATCGGTTGTTTTCCAGCGCGCCATCAGCCGGCGCATGGCTTGCCAGACATCAGCCTTACGCTGTGGCTCTTCCATTAATAATTCCAGGCCCGGCAAGGCCCAGACCGAGCCCAGGCCTTCGACCTGCAGTTCGCGGTACCAGGCCTCGGCGTCGGCTTCGCCGGCAAACCGCACGGCCGGCAGGCCGATCAGCCACAGGCACACGCAGGGTTCGTCTTCCAGTCGGGCCGAGACAAAACCTTGCACAAAATCACGCGCGGCGTCCGGGCCCTGGTCCATATTGCCGCGCACCAGCAGCGGCCAGCGCACGGGCTCGCCGACGATCTGCGGGCTGTCGGGCAGGCCGGCGGCGCGCAGCATGTCCTTGAGCAGCAGGTAGGCCGGGTCACGCGTCTGGAAGCGCTCGCCGGTCGGCAACTCGACCAGCAACAGGCAACGCCCGGCCCGCAGCAACTGCAGGGCAAAACGCGGTGGCGGCACGACCGGGGCCTTGGCCACCGGGGCCGGGGCATCGTCGGCCACGGCAGCGGGTTTGGGCGCGCTCGACGGGCGTGGTACTTCGATCTTGACCCGCTCCGACGGCCGCACAGGCACCTCGGCCACGGGTTTGACCAGCGCAACCGGCGCCGCCGCTTCCTCACCCGAGGCGTCGAACGGCTCGAAGGCTTCCAGCGCCTGCAGCAGTTCGGGCCGCGACGGCGCGGCAAAGGGCAATTCGGTGCGCGGCAGCCAGTTGACCACCTGCATGGCAGTCAAGTAAGCGCGACGTCGGGACTCGATAAGCAAGGCTCGGCCACTTGTGGATAACTAAAGAGCGCAGATTCTACCGCCCTTCGACGATGATCGCCCACCGTTGATGACTTTCTCTGCATTGCTGACCGCCCATCGCGAACGCGCCCTGACCGGCTGTGGATAAATCCCGCGCCTGATGCAGTACAATCGCTGCTTTTAATTCGCCAACCAGCCGGCCATTCCGATGATCGAACCCAAGCGCGTCTTGCGCGCCCTCGCCGAACACTGGGCCCTGCTTGAGCCACTGTGCGAACACTTCGACCAAGGCACCCTGAGCCTTGGCGAGTTGCGCGCGCAACTGGCCGCCCAACAACTGGACAGCACGCCACAGGACATCACCAACCTGCTGGACGTGTGGATTCGCCTGGATATCCTGGTGCCTGTCGCCAAGAGCCCGAACCGTTTCGAGCTCAACGCGCAGATCCATGACTTCCTGGCCTATCTTCGCAAGGAGCACCGGCTAGGCCTGTGCCTGGAAATCGAAGCCTACCTGCGCCACCTCGAGCGCCTGGCCGGTTATATCCAGGACGCCTTCGACATCCGCGACGGCCACGACCTGGCCCGCCAACTGCGGCTGCTGGACATGCGCGTGCGCGACGTGCTGAAAAAACTCGCCAATGACGAACAGGCCCTCGCTGCCGTGGCCGACCGGGCCAAGACCAGCGACCGGCAGATCCCGTTGCGCCAGCGTTATGCCGAGGTCCTGGCGACCTGGGACGAGTACGTCGAGCCGATGATCCAGCTGGTGAACGCCGACGGCGCCTTCGAGCAAGGCGTGCGCAAGGTAGAGAACGTGCTGTTGCGCATGCTCACCGAGCAGCAACGCCTGGGCCACCTGGTGGACGACGACATGTTGCTGCGCACCCACGCACGCATCCTCGAAATGCAGACCAGCGCCCAGTTGACCTTGCGCCATGCCCGGGAACTGCTGCTGCCGCTGCGCGAAGAAGCGCGCCGGCACAACGCCGTGACCCGTGGCGCAGCGCTGGCCCTGTCGGCGATCCGGCGCAAGGGCCTGGACGCGGTGCCGCAAGCGGCGATGCCGATGTTTACCCGGCCACAGAGCACCTTCCTCGGCAGCGCCAGCCAAGTGGAAGCCTATGTGTATGCCCTGGCGAATTTCGAACCCAAGCCGGCGCGCTTCCCCAAGGCCCACAAATCCCACAAGGGCGAAGCCCAGCGTGCGCCGCGCACGGTCAAGGAGATGCTCGAGCGCTGCGAAGACGCACTGCCGATGCCCGACCTGATGACCTGGCTGCTGGAACAGGAACCAGACGGGGCCACCGACGAGTTGCTGTACTGGTTCTCGCGTTTGTCGCGGGAGAAGCGTTTCAAGCGCGAGCGCCTGGAACGCCGGGATTACCATACTCACGAGCACCAGGTCAGCCTGCGCTCATTCGCCCTGCTCCCGGCCAGCACCGACGTAGCCGAGAATTCTGCGAGCACACCTTATGCATCTTGATCTATCCGAACTGTCCCAGCTGGCGCCGATCTTTCGCGAGCTGTTCAAGGGTTACCACGTCAGCCGCCGCGACCCGGAGCTGTACGCGCAACTGTCGAACTTCCAGGACCAGTACCGCACGCTGTTCAAGGCCCTGGGCTTTGAGTTGGTATGCGATACCCGGGGTTTCTACTACTTCGTACCCGACTCGGCCATCGCCAGCGCGCAGGTGAACAAGACTGCGCAACGCCTGGCGCTGTTCACTTTCATCATTGTCGAGCACCTGGCCGACCAGGGCCGCGACCCGATTGCCGTGCTCGACGGCGGCAGCCTGGGCCGCGATGAACTGCCCTCCTTGCTGGAGAAGTACCGCGACCTGTTTATCCAGGCCGAAGTGCAGACCCAGGAAGAACTGGAAGAAAAAATCATGCGCCGCATGACCCAGCTCGGGTTTGCCAGTGAAGACAACGGCGTCTATCGCTTCCTGCCGCCGATGCACCGCTTCCTTGATGTGTGCCTGTCGGTCCAGGCCGACCGCGACCTGGCAGCCAGCGTGCATAGCGTGCTGCCGTTGCCAGCGCCGGTGATCATCGACGAAGACAGCGATGAAAAACTGCTGCAGACCGATGACCCGCTGGACTTGAGCGAATTTGAAAGCGAAGAAGATGCCCTCGCCCGCGCCATTGCCGAAGAACAGGAGACCGATGCATGAGCAAGGAACGCTACGGCATTCGCCGCTTCGCCCTATTGAATACCGCCGGCTACAGCCTGGGCCTGTTCCCGCTGGAAGAGCCGCTGTCGGTGTATGGCGCGAACAACCTCGGTAAGTCGGCGTCGATCAACGCCTTGCAGTTCCCGATCCTGGCGCGCATGTCGGACATGAGCTTCGGCAAGTACACCCTGGAACAGTCGCGGCGCTTCTACTTCGCCACCGACACCAGCTACATCCTCGTCGAAGTCTCGCTGCCCCACGGCCCGCACGTGATTGGCGTGGTCGGCCGCGGCCCGGGCGGTGGTTTCGGCCACCAGTTCTTTGCCTACGCCGGCA
The DNA here is from genome assembly GCF_012985645.1 of Pseudomonas sp. WS 5410. Taxonomy (NCBI): domain Bacteria; kingdom Pseudomonadati; phylum Pseudomonadota; class Gammaproteobacteria; order Pseudomonadales; family Pseudomonadaceae; genus Pseudomonas; species Pseudomonas sp. WS 5410. Next base: position 176,173 of record NZ_JAAQWS010000015.1, read on the forward strand.
AGCTGGACCTGGCCCACTACCAGAAGAACGACACCTGCCTGCGCCAGAAAGAGCTGTTCACCAACCTTGAGCGCGAGGGCCTGAAGGCTTACGAGCTCAAGCCCGATGAGCTGCGGCGCTTGCTGGTCGGCGGCCATACCTCGATCCCGCTGGACCTGACCCTGATTCCGCTGCGCTCCACCAGCGAGCAAAGCCTGAAGACCTTCCGTGCGCTGTTTATCAACCTGCTGCACATGCGCGAAATCACCGCGGCCAAGCTCAAGCAGCTGTTCCTCGATGCCTTCGAACACAGCCTGCGCTCCGGCAGCGTGGATTACATCGCCGCGTGCGAAGAAGCGTTCCGCGATGTACGACGCATGGAGCAGGACTACAACTCCCTGGTGGCCGCCGGCCCTCTGGTGGAGGCGCTGTCCAACGGCGTGAAGCAGCGGGAAATCCTGCGCGGCAAGTTGCATCGCCTGTCGCCATTGCTCGACTCACTGCTGGGCACCTGGTCGGACTACGCCAATGCACGCAAGGAAGAGCTGACGATCCAGGCCGAACACTACCGCAACGAGCAGGACGCGCTGCAGAACGATCAGCGCGGCGGCACCCAGGAGCTGATGCGCCTGGAGCGGGAAATCAGCGGCATTCAACGCTGGCTGGGCGAGTTGTCGGTGCTAAAGCATCGCTTTGCCCTGGTGGATGATGTCAAGGTCCTGGAGCAGCAACTGCTGGCGGCCAAGGATGCCCACGACGAACTGGCCGGCGCCCTGGCGCAATCGCGACAGTTCAGTGCCGAGGACCTGGACGAACGCCTGCGTGACCTGGAAAAACGCCTGAAGTCGGTCAAGCAGCAACTCGATCACGCCGACAACAACAGCTACGCCAAACTGCGGGAAGAATTCTCACAGCAGGACGTCGAGCGTCTGATGCGTCTGTTCAACAGTTCGTTGTTCAGCCTGCCGCTGGGCGAGCATGGCATCACCCTGGATGAAGACGGCCAGTGGGTCAAATCCCTGGAGCTGATCCTCGATGGCTTCACCGGCGAGCGCTTTGAAGTGCCGGGGCTGTCCATCGACATCTCGCACATCGAGCCGCCGGCCTTGCAGGCCCTGGCGGACCGCGCGGCGTTGCGCGACCAGAAGGAGCGCCTGGAAAAAGAACTCAAGCAACTCAAGACCCAGCAGGTCGTGGCCTCGGACCGCGCGGCGAGCAAGACCCAGACCGAAGCCCTGTACCAGCAGGTACTTGATGCGCAGAAAGCCCTGGAAGACTTCCGCCGCGCCCAGACCCTGAGTGCCGAGGAAGGCGAGAAACTGGAAAACCTGGCGCAGATGGAAGCGGCCCAGGATGAACTGAAGCGCTCCAGCGATGCGTTCACCGAACGCGTCCAGCAATTGTCGGCCAAGCTGCAACTGGTCGGCCGGCAGATCGGTGATATGGAAGCCAAGCAGCGCACCCTTGATGACGCCTTGCGCCGTCGCCAGCTGCTGCCGGCCGACTTGCCGTTCGGCACGCCGTTCATGGACCCGATCGACGATTCCATGGACAACCTGCTGCCGCTGCTCAATGACTATCAGGACAGCTGGCAGGGCTTGCAGCGCGCTGACGGGCAGATCGACGCGCTGTACGCCCAGGTGCGCCTCAAGGGCGTGGCCAAGTTCGACAGTGAAGACGATATGGAGCGCCGCCTGCACCTGTTGATCAATGCGTATGCGCACCGTACCGACGAAGCCCTGACCCTGGGCAAGGCACGCCGTGCAGCGGTGACGGATATCGCGCGGACCCTGCGCAATATCCGCAGCGACTACGACAGCCTTGAGCACCAGTTGGCCCTGTTCAACCGCGAGATCAACAAGCGCCAGGTATCCAACCTGCAAAGCTTCCGTATTGTGTTGGCGCCGAACAAGGAAGCGCTCAAGCATATCGACCAGATCATTCACAGTGCCGGTCAGTATGAGGAAGGCGAAACCCTCTCGGTGTTCGATCTCAGCCAAAGTGCCGAGCAGGACAACAAGAACGAAGAGGCCAAGGAATACCTGGCACGCCTGGTCGCTGCCAACCATAACCAGTTGGGGCTCAAGGACCTGTTCGAACTGGCGTTCGAGATCACCAAGGTCAATGGCCTGCCGATCATTCACACCGACATTGATGGCGCCGCGTCCAACGGCACCACCATGACCATCAAGGCGCTGACCAACATGTACTTGTTGCTGCACTTGATGGACCGCGACCAGGCCGGTCGCGTGCGCCTGCCGTACTACCTCGACGAAGCGGCGGATATCGACGAGAAGAACCAGGCGGCACTGCTGGAGACCAGCCTGCAGCTGGGCTTTGTGCCGATCCTGGCCAGTGTGAAGCCGCAGGTCTCCGCCCAGGTGGCGATCGACCTGGAAGGCGGCAGCGGGCCGAACGGGATCTACATTGATGAGGCGGACTGGAAGTACATTCGCCGGCATGATGCGGTGAAGGCGACGGTGAATGTGCAGGCGGATGAGCCGGAGTTGGATGAGGTCTGATCCGCGCTGTTGAAATACAAAAAGGCCGCGATCCTATGGATCGCGGCCTTTTTTGTGGGCGGGTTATGCGGTGTTGGTGGGGGCGCTATTTACCCAGGGGGATCTTCGGCGCCCAGATCAGCCACTCGTCTTCGAACTTGTCGAATAACGGGAAAGTCTGCTCGGGCAGCGCCGGGTTGCCCATGCGCTCGCCATCCGGCGTGGCAAAGGCGATACCGCCCTGGACCAGGGTTTCCAGGGACTCGGTGCGCACTGTCGCGCCCTTGAACAGGCCAAAGTCCAGGCCAAAGCCGCTGCTGTTCCAGAAACGGCTACCGCCGCGAACCAGCGGAGCGTATTTGGGCTCGATCAGCACATGGATCAGCACACGGTCAGCGGTCTTGCCCAACTCGTAGCCGGTGACCTTGCCGACTGTGACTTCCCGGTAGGTGACTGGCACGCCGACTTTCAGCGAGCCACGGCGGGCGGCGCTGAGTACCAGGCTCAAGCCGGCTTCTTGCACGTTGCTCTCTGGCGGTTGGGCCAGGGCCACGAAGTTCTTTTGCGCACCGCTGCTTTTCACTGCCGGCAGCACTTCGATGTATTGGCCGGTGACCAGGGTTTCCAGGTTGGCGGTCTTCATCAGGCCCAACTCGGGCTTGACCACCCAGAACTGGCTGCCGGTACGGGCGATCCGCTCAGGGACTTCGGTGATGCGCGCAGTGAGCATCACCGACTGCATGTCCGGGCTCAGGTCAACGCTTTCTATCTTGCCCACGTCCAGGCCTTTGAAGCGAATCGGCGTATCGGTGCGCAGGCCATCGGCGCGGTCAACCTTGATCGTGATCAGGGTGCCACGCTGGGTGGAGGCTTCGTGATCGGCAAACAGGCGGAAACGCGGAATGCGATTTCTCAGCGGTACGTTCGGCTCTGGGGTCTCAAAGGCGATCCCCCCGGCCATCAGGCTTTGCAGGGATTCGCTTTTGACCTGGATGCCGCCGGTGAGCCCGCCGGTCAGGGTCACGCCACTGGCGTTCCAGAAGCGCGTCGAACCGTTGACCAGGCCTTCATATTCCTTCTCGATATGCACGCCGATCACCAGTTGCTTGCGCTTGCGCGAAAACTGGTAGCTCTGCACCGAGCCGACCTTGACCTGTTTGTAGAGGATCGGGCTGCCAACTTCCAGGGAGCCGAGGCTTTCTGTGAGCAGGACCAGGTGCAAGCCAGGGGAGCGCAGGTCCAGCGGTGGCGCCTTGGCCCGGGCCACAAACTCGCGCTGGGGGTTTGCGCCTTTGTCACCAGGGCGGATGGCAATGTAATTGCCCTTGACCAAGGCTTCCAGGCCGGTGATGCCCGCCAGGGAGATGGATGGCTTGACCACCCAGAACTGGGTGCCCTCCACCAGGTAATCTTCGGCCAATGGGTCGAGGGTCAAGTCGGCGCTGGCGCTGGACAGGTCAGAGTCCACCTTCAGGGCCTTGAGGCTGCCGACCTGGATGCCTTTGTACATCACCGGCGTGCGACCGGCTTGCAAGCCCTCGAAGTCACTGAGCTTGACCTTGATGCGGATCCCTGCGGCGGCGGCATCGAAGTCTTCGTACAGGCGGAACGGCAGGCTTGGGTCGGTGGGCGGGCTGTCCTTGCGGTTCTCTGGCGTAGCGAAGGCAATCCCCCCGGCGACGATGCTGGCCAGGGACTCGCTGCGCACTTTGACCCCGGAGAGGTTGGCGTCGATGCTGATGCCGCTGGCATTCCAGAAACGCGTATGTTTGCGCACCAGGCTGGCGTAGGTCGGCTCGATATAGACCTTGATCTCGACCGTGTTCTGATCAGCGGACAGCAGGTAGCTTTTGACCTGGCCGACCTGGATCTGTTTGTAGAACACCGGGCTGCCACGGTCCAGCGAGCCGAGCCGCTCGGCCTTGACCGTCAGGTGCAGGCCGGGCTTGGCGTCGGATAATGGGGGCTCTTCGGAGAGCGCCTTGAATTTACGCGTGGGCTCACCATCGCCGGGGCTGGCGGCGATGTAATTGCCCGAGACCAGGGTTTCCAGGCCAGTAATCCCGGCCAGGCTGACGCTGGGCTTGACCAGCCAGAAGCGCGTATTGGCCTTGAGGTATTGCTCGACATCCTTGTTCATCTCAATAGTCGCAATCACCCCACGATTGCTGCCCTCGTCATCCAATGCCAGGGTCTTGACCTTGCCCACGGTCATGCCTTTGTAGACCACTTCGGTCTTGTTGACCTGGATGCCTTCACCGCTTTCAAAGCGCACCTGGATCTCGATGCCCGTCTGGGTATAGGCGCGCCATCCGAGCCAGCCACCGATCACCAGGGCGATCAACGGCAGTACCCAAATGGCCGACCAGTTCGAAGCGGGGCGGGTTTTAGCCTTTGGCAAATCAGTCATGGTCGTCGTCCGACTCCGTGTTATCCCAAATCAGTCGGGGATCGAAAGTTACTGCGGCAAGCATCGTCAAGATCACCACACTGGCGAACGCCACGGCACCGAGATTGGCCTCGATACTGGCTAGTCGCCCAAAGTTAACGACCGCCACCAGAATGGCGATCACGAAGATATCCAGCATGGACCAGCGACCGATAAACTCGATAAAGCGGTACATGATAATGCGTTGTCTGGCGGAAAGCGGCTGGTGACGTTGCACCGAGAACAGCAGCAGTGCGATGCCTACCAGCTTGAAGGTCGGCACCAGGATACTGGCAATAAACACCACGGCGGCAATCGGGAACATGCCGTGCTGAACCAGTTCGATCACGCCGGACATGATGGTGCTTGGAGCGCCCTGCCCCAGTGAGTTAACCGTCATGATTGGCAACAGGTTAGCCGGGATGTACAGAATTGCCGCAGTAATCAGCAACGCCCAGGTGCGCATCAGGCTGTTCGGCCGGCGCGCATGGACCAGGGCACCACAACGGGTGCAGGTTTGCTCGTCGGTGTCCGGGTCCTGCCTGTTCAGTTCGTGACATTCGGTACAGATCAGAATGCCAGCATCAATCGCCCGCATGTTCGTCCTCCCCGGACAACGCTTGCCAGATCTGATGGGGTGACATCACCACCTCCAGCAGTACCTGGACCATCAACAGGCTGATAAAACAGGCCAGTCCCAGGCCCACGCTAAGGGCAGCCATATCGGCCAGTTTTACAATCGCCACCAGCACGCCCATCAGGTAGACCTCCAGCATCCCCCAATCGCGCATATGGTGATAAATGCGGTATAGCAACAGGCCATAACTGCGGCCTATGTTCCAGCGGATACTGAGCAGCACCGCAAGCTGGCAGAGCAGCTTGAGCAACGGAATGCCCATGCTGCACAGAAACACCACCACCGCCACGCCTTGCATGCCGGTATTGAACAGGGCAACTACACCGCTCCAGACCGTGTCCTGCGAAGACTGCCCGAGTAGATTGAGCTGCATGATGGGTAGAAAGTTCGCCGGGATGTACAGCAATAGCGCTGCGATCACCAAGGCAAGGCTGCGCTCTACGACATTGAAGCGGTGGGCGTACATCTCATAACCACAGCGTGGACACAGGGCCTTTTCACCGTGCGCAAGCTCTGGCTTGCGCATCAGCAAGTCGCACTCGTGGCAGGCAACCAGGTCCTCCAGCGGTAGGTCGGACACCTGGGTGGTATCAACCGGGTCGGACATATAGGACTCTAAGACAAAATGATCAGGTGTGTATTCTAGTGTTCTGGTTCAGAAATAACTGTGCAAATTTGTCGGGATCAAGCGATGGCGATAGGCCAGAACCTTTTCGACCGCCCAAAACAAAACCCCAACTGCTTTCGCAATTGGGGTTTCGGAATTTAATCTTGACGATGACCTACTCTCACATGGGGAAACCCCACACTACCATCGGCGATGCATCGTTTCACTACTGAGTTCGGGATGGGATCAGGTGGTTCCAATGCTCTATGGTCGTCAAGAAATTCGGGTACTGAGTCGTGACCAAATGGTCTCGCTTCAGCAAATTGGGTATGTGACAGCTTTCGGTGTTTTGTGAGATTCGAACTTTCGGTTCATTTCGTCTTCACACACCGCAATCTGATGCTTTTGCTTGTTTCCAAGTCAAGAGTAGTCAAAT